>NZ_JBYPSB010000040.1:0-1691 GCF_057815095.1 Cupriavidus sp. 86D6
CCCCCACCGGATGCATATGAAACACCGCCGGACCAGGTAAATCAGGCAGTCTCGCCTTGACCTCTTCCCACCACACCAGTTTCTCGATACGCCGTTGCTCGGCTGCGTACTGGGCATTCGCACCCGTTTCCTTTTCGAGTTCCGCAGTCAGCGATTTCCATTTGGACGGGTTGGCCCATTCGCTTTCGTGCCGAATAATCAGGCGCGACGCGCGCAGCGACTGCCATCTGTCTTTCGCGGCCACGCATAGCTCGTCGATGGCACGGTCGCCGTTACTGCCGGGGCAAATTGCCTGATAGACGCTTTTCATTAGCGGACTAAGTTTGTCCAGCGCAGCGGTGGCCGGCATGTCCTTGTCGCAGGCATAGTCGACGTACGCTTCTGATTTGGCGCATAGCGTATGGGCGGAGTCATGCGCGCCCTCGATGGTCTGGAAGTCCACCCACCCCTGCGGATACTCGCGCGTGACGCGACCGCCCGCGAAATTCTGTTCTCGTACCCAGCCACTGATTTCGTTGCCGAGCATATTGGCGCTGTGCACTTTCCACCAGTTGAGCTTCAGGTTGTCCGCGCCTGGGCTTGTCTCTTTGAACTTGTGTTCCTTTCGCCGGCCCAGTTCCGCTAACGACAGCATTAGGACGACATCGGTGCGCGGAGCGTCCTTTCCCTCCTGATGGGCCGCCTTGTAGAGCTTTGTTCGCGTGTCGATACGCAGCAGCGTGGCTTCGCCGGGTAACCCCAACGCCTTCCAGCGCGCGGGATACGGCGAGTGTTCCTGGATCCAGGCTCGGCTCGTCTGAAGAAAGGTCTTGATGTCTTCGCCGCAGAAGAACTCGATGTGAACCATGCGGGTGGGCGCCGAATGATTGAGCGAGTCGTACCGGCCAAGGTGGCCGAGCAACTGGCCCGCTTTGACCTTGATCGGTTTTGGAGGAACGACTATGCAGTCGAGCGCGGTGTCGGGTATGAATTCCTCGACCACCTGTCCACCATGCTCGCGCCCAAGGAATACCCAGCCGCCGACCGCAGCATCGGGCGCCACGAAGTCTCCAACGCTGGCCGGAATCGGCGGGCCGCTGCGTGCGATTTTTCCCCAGTTGCCAGTGCGCTCGCTGATACTGAACTGTGTGCCCTGCGGCAGGATGCCAAGCGCCGTGCCGCCGGCCCGTGCTGACCGCACGCGCAGCCCCTTCTGCTTGGCGGGCGCAGCGCGCAGGCCCGGCCTGGCGCGTTGCTGATCCCGGGCGAACGTCGTGACCTTGAACTCCGGTGACCAATGGGCCGGGCGGGGCAACGTCTTCCTGTCCTCGTAGCCAGCCAGGTCCTGCAGGTGCATGTACAGGCTGTAGAAGGTCAGCCAGGTCCCGCGTGGAAACTCCATCTTGTGGCGCACCAGGGCGAAACCCGTGCTGTAGCAAGCCTGGATGGCGGACTGCTGGCCCTTGCCGGGAAGTTCTGTCACCGGACAGGTTCGATCCAGTCGCCACGCGACGACATCGCCGTCGGCCATCGCCAGCACGCCACCGGTCAGGTCGAGGAACTGGCCAGCGCCAGCTTCGGTGATATGGATGCCGCCGTGCCACATGCCGTGGGCGCTGACGGCAAAGGCGCCGCCGGGCTCGAGTCGGAGCAGGCGGTGGAACTCGTGCTCGTCGGTGACCTCGACGCCGGGCGCGCCTTCCTTTGCAGCC
>NZ_JBYPSB010000041.1:0-1610 GCF_057815095.1 Cupriavidus sp. 86D6
GAACACCGGTTGAACACCCCACGGTAAATCAAGGGCTAGCGGGCTGCTGGGCATGCAGCCCCCGCATGCGGGCGATGAAATCGGTGGATAAGCCCGGCACCCCCGCCGTTTCCCGATAGCCGCCGCCCGGCGGCATTGTCATACTGCGCGGACAACCTCGCAGACCGGACATGCGCGATCCGGCAGACAATCAGGAGACAACTTCATGCAACGACGTCGTTTCTTCCGCGTCGCGCTGGCCGCTTCCGGCCTGACGCTGGCGGCATCGCTCGGCCCCCAGGCACTGGCTGCCGATGACTTCCCCACCCGTCCGATCCGGCTCATCGTGCCGTACGGCGCCGGCGGCGTGACCGACCAGGTGACACGCGCGCTGGCCGACGCCGCCGGCCGCGAACTGGGACAGTCCATCGTCGTCGAAAACAAGCCCGGCGTCAGCGGCACGCTGGGCGCCACCCAGATGGTGACCACCGAGCCCGACGGCTACACGCTGAGCATGGCACCCGTGGTGATCTTCCGCCTGCCACACGTCCAGAAGATGCGCTACGACGCGCTCAAGGACCTGACCTACGTATCGATGATCGCGGACTACAACTTTGCTGTGGCCGTGAAGAAGGATGCGAAGTGGCAAACCATGCAGGAACTGATCGCCGACGCCAAGGCGAACAAGAAAGGCATCAGCTACGGCACCACCGGCATCTACGGCAGCCAGCACCTGACGATCTCCGAACTGGCGCGCGTGTCGCAATCGAACTGGACGCACGTGCCGTACAAGGGCGACGCCGAGGCCATCACCGCGTTGCTGAGCGGCTCGTCCGATGTGGCCGTGCTGTCGAACACGCTGCTGCCCTACGTGCAGAACGGACAGATGCGCGTGCTCGCCACGCTCTCCGAAAAGCGCGCGGCCGACTTTCCGAACGCCCCGACTCTGAAGGAAATCGGCTACCCGGTGTGGTCGAACTCGCCGTTCGGCATCATCGGCCCGGCCAACATGAAACCGGCCGTGGTCAAGCGCCTCGACGAAGCCTTCCGCAACGCGCTCAAGGACCCGAAATTCCTGAACGTGACCCGCCAGTACGGCATGGTCACGAACTACATGGGCCCTGAGCAATACGCGGCCTACGCCCAGAAGGCCTTCAAGAGCGAAGGTGAAATCATCTCGCGCCTGGCCGAGGCGATGAAGAATCAATAGGCGTTTTCCGAAGTCGGCTCCGGCGCGTCGCCAGTGATCTGACGACGCACCGGAGCCGCGGAATCGCGTTCGATGTTTCTTGTCTATCGCAATACCACGAATTCCTGCTTTACCCCCCTCCTCCCTTGCGCTGAATTAGACATCAGCCATTCAGCGGTCTCAGAAGTTGGCAATCCATGTAGCGTGCGACGCACTACACCAGTGCATCGATACGCAAATCATGGTTGTCGAAGATCGATTGGTATCCGGCGTCGATCTCGCCGGGCTCGCAACCGGGCGGGCCGCTTACCGCCTCGAAGTCCCCGCCGCGCCCACCGCCATCGCCCTGTCGGTGGTCTCGTTCAAGGCCGTTGAGACCCTCGGCAAGCCTTACGAGGTCACCGTCCAGCTGACCCATCCGCTGGAACTGGACCGTGCCGAC
>NZ_JBYPSB010000042.1:0-1558 GCF_057815095.1 Cupriavidus sp. 86D6
CAGCGCAACAACAAGCTGCGCTTCGAGGACTGGGAGGGGCATGAGGGGATCAAGCTGTCGACCGAGTACGGCGGCAAGTCGCAATTGAATCTCGGATATCTGGTGGACCGCCAGATGAAGGAGCGGGGGCAGGGGTTTGAGTTGCGGACCGACCTCAAGGGTTGTGTCCGCGCGGGTGCGGGGCTTTGGCTGACGGCCGATGTTCAAAAGGCAGCCAACGGGCCTCAGGCCGATCTCTTGCCGGCCTCTAGCCAGCTGGAGTTGGCCATTGCCCAGGCGGAAGGCCTGGCCGAGGCCGCGCGTCTGGCCGTCGCCGAAGTCGCCGATCTGAAAGCCGAGAACCGCTGGCTCAAGGACAGCGTTGTCGAGTTGCAGCAAGCCGTTGTGGTGCTGTCGGCCCCAGCCGGCATTGCCGCCACCACGCCCGACCGGATTTCCATGGCCGCCGGTAAAGATATCGGCATCAAGACCGCTGCCCTCTTCCATCTTCACGCGCTGCGTAACGTCGTGATCGCGGCGGGCGAAACGATATCGCTGTTTGCTCACAGGCTCGGTCTCAAGCTGATTGCGGCGCGAGGAAAGGTCCTGATCCAGGCTCAGGCCGATGCCATGGAACTGGTGGCCGAAAAGGACGTTCAGCTCGCGAGCGCCAGCGGCACGCTGACAGCCAACGCGCGCAACGGCGTGGTGCTGAACGGCGGCGGCAGCGCCTACGTCAAGGTGCACGGCGACAACGTCGAGATCGGCGGCAGCGGGCGGCTCATTCTCAAACTGATTGAAATCGACAAGTCCGGACCGGGGTCGCTGGAGCTTCCGTTGCCAGGCTTCGCCCGCACGGACCCGGCGCAGACAGAGCGGTTCGTGCTGACGGATGAATTCGACGGCGCGCCAATCATCAACAGCCTCTATCGAATTCGCCTGGCCAATGGCGACATCGTCGAAGGCCGCACGAATGCCGCTGGCGAGACCGACATCCTGACGCGCGATATCGCCCAGGGCATGCAGCTACTCCATGTCAATCGAGAACTTTGAAATGACCGACCAATCTTCCGATTCTCGTAAATCCGCCAATACGAAGCCCCACGTTGAAGAGCCACCCGAGGTGCGGCCCGCCACCTCCACACGCGTTGTGCCGATGCAACGCGACGCATTCGGCAAGCCGTACTGGGAATCCTTTCTGACCCCTGCCAGCTACCAGGTGAGGGCCGAGGCGCGTGTGCCGCCGCACTTGCCGGGGATCATCATTTTTGTGCATGGGGTGAATTCGGAGGGGGAGTGGTATGACAAGGCCGAGCAGGCGTTGTGTGAGGGGTTGAACGAGCGCCTTGGATTGGATGGGAGCGCATTCCAGTTGAAGGCGAATTCGTATGTGGACGAAAGCCCCGATCCTTCCGGTAGCAGCACGAAGCACCCGCGCAGGATCAAATCGGACAACCCCGGCTACTCCCCCGTCATCCGCTTCTACTGGGGCTACCGAGAACCCGACGACAGCCCGGGCCGCTTCAAGATTCCACTACGCAATATCGCTGGCGCTGACTTCTGGAAACGAAAGGAAGCC
>NZ_JBYPSB010000043.1:0-1462 GCF_057815095.1 Cupriavidus sp. 86D6
GCGACAGCGCAATCGGGGTCGTGATGGGATTCCGACTCATGCTGGCGGCTCCTTGTCGGTGAGGGTGTGGCATATGGCACGATGCTGTGCGCGGTCTTCCGCATCCGCATCGTCGTCGACAGCGCGCTCATGCAGCTGGAAGCCCTGATTGGCTAGTTCTCCGTTCGACATGTCGCCCCGATAGACTTCTGCGACGGGCACGGCGTAGGTACTGCCATTTGCCAAGGCGATCACGTACGACTGCACCTCTGGCCGATGGTCGATAGAGATCAGCGCATCATCATCGATGACGCCGCTCCCCACTGGAGCGCCGTCGGCCAGCACGGTGTATGGCATGCCCACAGGAAGGTTGTGCCGACTGATGGCCGACGCGACTGCGCCCAGCCACAACTTTGTCGGGGGTAGTCCGGTCGGGAGCTGGGCCTCAAGTGGCACGGAAGCGGGGCCGGCTTTGTCCCACGCGGCGCACTTCTCGACGATGTCGCCAGTCGTGCCGTTCTCGATCCGCTCCGGCGTGATGCGAATGTACGAACCGCCTGCGCCGATTAACACCTCTTTGTCGGCGGAGAGAATCAGCTTGCCATCGACACTGGCGATCTTCAGGTCCTTCAGCGCGCTCAGGTGCATCTCGTCGGACTGAGCCTGGATCTCGACCTTTCCCCTGCTGGCGAACAGCCTCATTCCAAGGCGTTGCGCGAACAGTGATATGCCGTTCCCGGCGGCCACCATGAACTGCCTGAGCACACTGATATCTGCGTTTCCCCCCGCAGTTGCAATCAGATTATTGTTGGCAGTCAATTGCAGGTCCTTGCCTGAGACCAACGCCATGCCCGCCGGTGCACTGGCAAGCAGGCCGGCAGCCTTCAGCTGGTCGAGGGTGTCGCCGAGCAGCGCCTTCTGCCGCTCGCAATCAGCGACGAGTGCCTGTGCCGCTCTGGCGGATTCGGCCAGCGCTTCCGTTTGCTGCTGTGCGATCGTCAGCAGCCGCAAGGCAGGTTGCATGTCCAGTTGCGCCCCACCGGCCCCAGGCTGATCGTCCGCCGACAAAAACAGCCCCTTGCCCGCCCGCACCGCGCCCCAGTGCGATGTCCGCAACTCGAACCCCTGCCCCCGCTCCTTCATCTGGCGGTCCACCAGGTACCCGAGATTCAATTGCGACTTGCCGCCGTACTCGGCGGCCTTGAGCCGCTCGTAGGCGTGCGCGGGGTTGTAGTCCGATGCCAGGACCGATCTGGCGACGGTTCTCGTATGGGTAAGAATCGCAAAGACGGCTTCGGTGCCCGACTCCAGCCCGGCCGTCTCCCGATAGGGCACCCGCAGTTCCGGCTGATAGATGTAGTGGTCGATGTCGTCCCCGAACACCACAATTTCGCCAAATTTTCCCGGCGCGAAGTAGCAATACATGCCTTCCTGCTCCATCAGCAGGCGCACGTAGTCCCAATCGGACATCTGGTACTGCAGG
>NZ_JBYPSB010000044.1:0-1243 GCF_057815095.1 Cupriavidus sp. 86D6
TGTGTTCGGGCAGCGTGCTGTGGTCGGGTGGTTCGGGCTTGTGCCGGCGGAACCGATCCCGCGCCTCTTCAGCCGATTCCAGCGTTCGAATCGGCCGGTCGCCGCTGTAAATGTCCTGGCCGCGATTTTGGTAACTCGGCTCATAAATCGACTCGAAATACGGAAACTCGGGCTTGAAATACCGGCCCGTGTCGGGATCGATTTCCCCCATGGCCCGCACATCATCGTCCGTAACGGCCTTATCGAAATTCGCGGTCTCCTCAGGCGTCAACGGATTTGCCACGGCCTCGGCATTGACGGTGACCATTTGATCGGGATGGGGCACTGTCCACAGTTTCATGGCGTTGAAGAGCGGGCCGCGATTCCCATCCCAGAACGGCTTCGTATTATTGGGGTCCCAGTGGCTGCCGTATTTCATGTCCGGCAGGGTGCCGAACCGCTTGATGCCGGGCGCGTCGCCGCATGGCGTCAGGCGAGCCAGCATGCGCTGCTTGACCGTATCGCCCAGTTCGGCAAGCAGGTCGTCCGGTAGCCCCTGCCATCCGATGCTTTCCAGCGTCGTCAGGCCCATGACGCGGTCGTGCGGGCTGAAGTAGACATAGACCCGCCCGTGGTTGTCGCGCTCGCTCACCGTCGGCGTGATCTCGCTGAAGGGGCGCCAACGCTTGCCATTCCGGCCCCTGCCAACCCGCTGCTGGACCAGCAGTCGGTCGTCCAGCAGGCGCCTCTCCGCCTTGATCCGATTGGCGAAATTACGAAACGTCTGCACGCGCGCTGCCTCGGAAGGGCGGGCATCGCTCCATGTCGCGCCATCCGCGAGCTTGTCGTCGAGCGCGTAGGGCGAGTTCATCAGGAACAGCGCGTCCGGCGCCCGTGTCTTGCAAAGCGCCGAGGCTGCCAGGGCAATCATCGTGCCCTGACTGTGCGACATCACCGAAATCGTGTCGTGCGGATGCTTTGTACGGATCTTGTCGATCAGGTTGGCCAGCCGCTGCGCGGCATGGGGGTAATAGTCGCGCGGCGGTGCGTCCTGCAACTGCCGCTCTGGCTCCGAATTCATCGCCTCCAGATCGACGAAGCCCATGAGGTTGCGTTTGAAACCCAGACCGTTCCACATTTGCTGGAGGCTGTTCGTACCGTTCTGAAACGCACCGCCGCCCCAGAACCATGGTCCGCAATCGGCTTCCTTTCGTTTCCAGAAGTCAGCGCCAGCGATATTGCGTAGTGGAATCTTGAAGCGGCC
>NZ_JBYPSB010000045.1:0-1195 GCF_057815095.1 Cupriavidus sp. 86D6
TTGCTTAGTCGAGGATCTTTGCCACAACGCCGGCGCCGACGGTACGGCCACCTTCGCGGATTGCGAAGCGCAGGCCTTCTTCCATGGCGATCGGAGCGATCAGCTTGACGGTGATCGACACGTTGTCACCCGGCATGACCATTTCCTTGTCCTTCGGCAGCTCGATCGAGCCAGTCACGTCGGTCGTACGGAAGTAGAACTGCGGGCGGTAGTTGTTGAAGAACGGCGTGTGACGGCCACCTTCGTCCTTCGACAGGATGTAGACCTCACCCGTGAAGTGCGTGTGCGGCTTGATCGAGCCCGGCTTGCACAGGACTTGACCACGCTCCACGTCTTCGCGCTTCGTGCCGCGCAGCAGCAGACCCACGTTGTCGCCCGCTTGACCTTGGTCCAGCAGCTTGCGGAACATTTCCACGCCCGTGCAGGTCGTCTTCACCGTCGGGCGGATACCCACGATTTCGATTTCTTCACCGACCTTGACCACGCCACGCTCGATACGGCCGGTCACCACCGTGCCGCGACCCGAGATCGAGAACACGTCTTCCACCGGCATCAGGAACGTACCGTCAACGGCGCGCTCCGGCGTCGGGATGTACGAGTCCAGTGCGTCGGCCAGGTTCATGATGGCCACTTCGCCCAGCTCGCCCTTGTCGCCTTCCAGCGCCAGCTTGGCCGAACCCTTGATGATCGGGGTGTCGTCGCCCGGGAAGTCGTACTTCGACAGAAGTTCGCGCACTTCCATTTCCACCAGTTCCAGCAGCTCGGCGTCATCGACCATGTCGCACTTGTTCAGGAACACGATGATGTACGGCACGCCAACCTGACGGGCCAGCAGGATGTGCTCGCGCGTTTGCGGCATCGGGCCGTCGGCAGCCGAGCAAACCAGGATCGCGCCGTCCATCTGCGCGGCGCCCGTGATCATGTTCTTCACATAGTCAGCGTGGCCCGGGCAGTCAACGTGGGCGTAGTGGCGGTTGGCCGTCTCGTATTCCACGTGTGCGGTGTTGATCGTGATGCCGCGTGCCTTCTCTTCCGGCGCTGCGTCGATTTCGTCGTACTTCTTGGCCGCGCCGCCGAACTTCGCAGCCAGCACCGTGGCAATCGCTGCCGTCAGCGTCGTCTTGCCGTGGTCAACGTGACCAATCGTACCTACGTTCACGTGCGGCTTGGTCCGCTCGAACTTTTCCTTTGCCAT
>NZ_JBYPSB010000046.1:0-1159 GCF_057815095.1 Cupriavidus sp. 86D6
CCGCAAAACGGGCACGGCTTCAGCTTCTCGCTCATTCTGTTTCTCCTGGGGTGCGGGTGCGCTCGACGCTCGCAGCAATTGAGATAAGCAAATCCCGGAACTCGGGCGGTGTTGCGTTGCGGATGCGCGTCTTGTCCTTGCCGCCTACCATCGCCATCATTCCAATGCGCCTGGCTTTTTCGTATCCGTAACGCTCCAGGGCAACCGGATGGATGCGCTGGCCGCTCGTGCCCCATATCAGTTCAGGGCGTTCCGTGCCAACGGCATAAAGCCACGTCGCTTTGCGGCTCATGTGGCCGTAATGGCCTTGCTCCACGTGGCATGTCCATCCGCCGAAGTCATCCGCCTTTACCCATCCGCCAGACTTGGGCGGCATTTTCAGACCAAAGAAGCGCCAGGCATGAGAATGCGCAGGGTGTTCGATGACGCCACCATAATTTCTGACAGCAGTAAGTGCAGCACCAAAGCAGCCGCCGTCCTCACCGAGCCGATACTGGTTTGGCTTGTTCGGGGCGCCGTGCCAGTACCGCCCCCACCTTTGACATGGTGGATGCGCAACGACAGGCTTCGAGCCCGAATAGCGCCTGGCGTCCTTGGCCTCATCCCACGGCTCCACACCAGGGATACCGAAATAGGCGCCATCGGTTTCAACGTACAGAGCCGCGATCTCAGCCACGGTTCCCTCCCGACTGCTCGCGTGACATGGCGGCGCGGATAGCTGCGCGTGGGTCATCCTTGAACACTTCGGCAACAACTCGCTCATGGGGCGCGGCCATGTGGTGCTCGATCACGCGCCAGCCAACGTCGTCGTCACCTATAGAAAAGCAGCGCAGGTCCCAAGATTCATCCTGCAGCGCATCCAATAGCATTTTGTCGCTCTCTGCCGCAGGGCTCATGACGCCAAACACTTCGCCCTCGACTGGCGGCTCCGTGTATTCCTGATCGGTGAAGAACTTGCCCTGCAATGCCAGCTTAGCAATGCTGCCGTCTTCCACGGTTGCGGTGTTCGATTCGTCCTCGTAGAAGTTAGGCGGCTCACCGCTCACGGTGTCCCATGCCGACGAATCGTGCATGGTGAAGTGGCTACCGTTCGCATAGAAGCGCAAGGCATCCAGCAACCCAGCAGGCACCGCCCACGCATCGGCCTGTACCTGCTGGG
>NZ_JBYPSB010000047.1:0-880 GCF_057815095.1 Cupriavidus sp. 86D6
GGCTCTGTTGCAAAGATTGGCGGCAGTCAGAGGTAGGCTGTCGCTCTGCGCCGATCAGGCGGCTGCTGCGAAATGGTGGTTGAGCATGCCCATGGCCTCCGTCAGCGCCGAGGGCCCAATGCCAAAAGCTCTCTCCACAAGGCGCACCTCGCCCCTGATGCCGGGCTGCAGGCACCAGGGGCGAGCCTGTCCTTTGCGCAGGGCTCGCATGACTTCGAATCCCTTGATCGTGGCATAGGCCGTGGGGATCGATTTGAAACCGCGCACCGGCTTGATCAGTATCTTGAGCTTTCCGTGATCGGCCTCGATCACGTTATTGAGATACTTCACCTGCCGGTGGGCCGTCTCCCGGTCCAGCTTTCCTTCGCGCTTCAATTCGGTGATCGCTGCACCATAGCTCGGCGCTTTGTCGGTATTGAGCGTGGCAGGCTTTTCCCAGTGCTTCAGGCCTCGCAGGGCCTTGCCCAGGAACCGCTTCGCTGCCTTGGCGCTGCGGGTCGGCGACAGGTAGAAATCGATCGTGTCGCCCCGCTTGTCGACTGCCCGGTACAGGTAGGTCCACTTGCCCCGCACCTTGACGTAGGTTTCATCCAGGCGCCAGCTCGGATCAAAGCCACGCCGCCAGAACCAGCGCAGCCGCTTCTCCATCTCCGGGGCGTAGCACTGGACCCAGCGATAGATCGTCGTATGGTCGACCGAAATGCCGCGTTCCGCCAGCATTTCCTCAAGGTCGCGATAGCTGATCGGATAGCGACAATACCAGCGCACCGCCCACAGGATCACATCACCCTGGAAATGGCGCCACTTGAAATCCGTCATCGTTCCGTCCGTCCAATCTCCGCCAAGCATGCTCAAGCTTCACGATTTTTGCAACAGAGCC
>NZ_JBYPSB010000048.1:0-772 GCF_057815095.1 Cupriavidus sp. 86D6
TCAGTACTCGATCACCGGCGCATGCACCGGCGCGATCGACGGATGAGCGCTTTGCGTGCGCTGGGCGGCCTTGTGCACCATCGTGTAGGCGTAGTCGATGCCCATGCCGTAGGCACCCGAGTGTTCCTTCGCCAGGCCCGTCACCGCGTCGTACGTTTCCTTGTTCTTCCAGTCACGCTGCCATTCCAGCAGCACCTGCTGCCACGTCACCGGCACCACGCCGGCCTGGATCATGCGCTGCATGGCGTAGTCGTGCGCTTCCTTGGTAGTGCCGCCCGAGGCGTCGGCCACCATGTAGATCTCGTAATCCCCCTCGAGCATGGCGCTCAGGGCGAAGGTCGTGTTGCAGACTTCGGTCCACAGGCCCGCCACGACGATCTTCTTGCGGCCGTTGGCGGCCAGCGAATCGCGCACCTTCTGGTCGTCCCACGAGTTCATCGAGGTGCGTTCGAGCGTTGGCTTGCCCGGGAAGACGTCGAGCAGTTCGGGGTAGGTGTAGCCGGAGAACGATTCGCTCTCGACGGTGGTGATGGTGGTCGGCACGTCGAAGATCTTCGCGGCCTTGGCCAGGCCCACGACGTTGTTCTTCATGGTCTGGCGGTCCATCGACTGCACGCCAAAGGCCATCTGGGGCTGGTGGTCGATGATGATCAGCTGGCTGTTGCGCGGGGTCAGGACTTGCAGTTTGGCGTTCGACATGATGGGCTCCGGTATTAAAAACGATTCAATAAGTTTGAGGTGTTATCGGGCGGCGCTGGCTTCGCTTCGTTCG
>NZ_JBYPSB010000049.1:0-745 GCF_057815095.1 Cupriavidus sp. 86D6
AACGTGACCAATCGTACCTACGTTCACGTGCGGCTTGGTCCGCTCGAACTTTTCCTTTGCCATTTCGCGACTCCTGTCTCGGTAGCAATTGCCAGTGCGGGTATTGATGGTGCCCATGGGCAGGATCGAACTGCCGACCTCTCCCTTACCAAGGGAGTGCTCTACCACTGAGCCACATGGGCGAATCTTGACTTACTTTTGCGACGGCAACCTGGAGACTGGAGCGGGTGAAGGGAATCGAACCCTCGTCGTAAGCTTGGAAGGCTTCTGCTCTACCATTGAGCTACACCCGCCCGGTTACTTCCTGCTTCACCGGCTTTCGCCAGGTTGTTGTCTTGCATTCTGGTGGAGAGGGCTGGATTCGAACCAGCGTAGGCGTAAGCCAACAGATTTACAGTCTGCCCCCTTTAGCCACTCGGGCACCTCTCCGCAGAGAACTTGTGATTATGGTGTAACTTACCGGGGCTGTCAAGTGCTTTCCGTTGAAGAAAGCAACTTTGCGGATCGCTCCAGAAGCCTGCAATACGTCGCCAGAAGGCTTCGTTTGCGGACCAGAATCATCGATCTGAAATCGACGCTCTCACCCTATAGGGCACGCTGGAAGCCGCTTCCAGCGCCTCGGAGAGGCCAATCTGTCGCTTTTGCGTTTCACGCCCGCCAAAGCAAAACCCCCAAGCTTTAAGGGCTTGGGGGTTCTGGGTATAAGAGCCTGGCGATGACCTACTTTCACACGGGTAGTCCGCAC
>NZ_JBYPSB010000005.1:0-476483 GCF_057815095.1 Cupriavidus sp. 86D6
GAAGACACCAGATCTTGCCTACACCGCCTCAATTGCAGAAGACGGTGCTCGCCGGGCCGTTACGGATCATCTGGCTGACGGGGTGCGGATCGCACGCCGCACGCTGCGGCTCGCCAAGCAGAGCGCAATATTGGGCATGGTGCTTTCCGTGGGCGCGATGGTCGCGGCGGGCCTTGGTGTGTTGCCGCCGCTGGAAGGCGCGATTCTTCAGGAGGCGATCGATGTGTTGGCCATCCTGATGGCCCTACGCGCCGCAGTACCCGCGCGCCAGGAGCGAAAAGCGACATTGGCCCCCGAAGTTGTGGGCCATCTGAGGGCGGAGCATGCGTTGCTGGAGCCAATCATGGACAGGATTCGCGTGTTGGCCGACACCTTACCGACTTTGAGCGGCGAGACGGCACGCTCCGAATTGCGCGAGCTGAACCGGTCTCTGAGCGAGGTGCTGGTGCCGCACGAACGCAAGGACGATCTTTGCCTCTACCCGGATGTCGCGCAGTTGCTCGGCGGTGAGGACCCGATGGCAGCGATGAGTGGCATGCACCGCGAGATATTTCGACTGACATCGGGACTGGACAACGCCATCGCCGCAGTGCCGCCAGATGGTCCGAGCAGCGAGGCCGTGCGGCATATACAGCGTTCCTTGTACGCTCTTGAGGCGGTCGTCCGCCTGCATTGCGCGCAGGAAGACGAGCTGTATCACGCACTCGAGAAAATTGAGCCAAAGCAGGCATGAGATCCCGCTGGTATTGCTTTGAGCATCGGGCGATGCGGCGCCCGAACTGCGGCGCATCGATTTGGGCGAAGCACCTCCGGGGACGCGATTTCTGGTTTGGCATTCATTGCGACGATGCCCCGTCAGGGGGCGGAACGCTGTATCTCTCGCGTGGGGTGGCTGTTGCCTCACAACCGATGACGCCCGTATCGGCGGCCGTCGATACGGCCACGTCGCGGCTCCCGACTTCCATCCGCTTGTCGTTGAAGAATGCATCGCAGCCTTCGCCACTCTTTTGACGCTTGACTAGTGGATCGACCATGACGGGATGTTCGAGCGGCACTGGGCCACATGTGAAACGAGCAAACTCAATGGGATCCAAGTTCTGTTGGCACGTCGCGGAAGCGACATAGCCTCGCTCATCGGTCAGTCTCGGCGCATCGTTTCCATTCTGCTCATGCGAATCGAGCGAAATCGCTGTAGCAAAGACAGATGCGACAAACACCAGCGAAAGTATGGTTGCCAACATAGGTTACCTCCTTTCTCCCTTTGGGGCACAGCCTGACCCCTTTACAAACCTTAAACATTGGACCTACCTTCGACTTGATTCAGCACAGAGTCTGTACAGCTAACTCTGTCCATTGTTAGTGCCGGAACGGAAAGTGCGGGCCTTCTCAACATAGAACGCCAGCTCCTTGCCATGGCATTCGAACTGAGCGCAGGCCGCGGTTGAGATTTGTCTTCGCCTAGTAAGAGCTGCTTTCCCCCAGAAGCGGTTTCCGATTTTTCTGCTCGAAATCTTTTGTCTGGATGCGAGTTCGCCGTTGATACAGCGCAAGGCGATGGGCGCCCCGGTCAGTGAAGACCGTCGCCAACGGCACCGGCACCTTTGGCGCGCGAGTCTTGGAAATGCTTCTTGCCGACCTTCGATCGCTGAAAGAGGGCCGTTTGACTCGGAGGAGGCGACGAACTCGATACTAAAACTCACCGCCACGTCGCTGCGACGTAGTCTTTGTGTTGACCAACGTATATGTCGGGTAACGTCTTGGCAAGAGCCGCTGGCAGACTGCGATAGCAATGTCCCCTTATGGCCGACCTCGCCCTGCCGGTTCTCCGTCGGCATGGCCGGCGGTCTCTGAACGACCCATAGCGGCCTACGGTACCTGGGCCGCTGAATGACCGAGCGCATTCCAGGAACGGACGTTCGCTTCTCTGCCGTTGGGTTCACATTATCTGAGCGAAACTTAGTAATAGGCGTGGGATGGAGGATCTCATCGCCCATTTGCATCGCAAGCTCTGACGGCGTAGCGGTCCCGCCGCCGAGGTCACCGGCCGGCAGGCCCTATACAGGGTGCGATGTCTATAAGCTAAGCATTGTGGACAGCGCCCGACAGCCGGACTTTCCGTAAGGTGGCGATGGGATAGGCACGGATTGGCACGGATCATGTACGAGGCAAGATACCGAGCGAGATATGGGCGGAGCACTAGTGAGCTGGATGATGAAGTGTGGCGGGCGCGGGAGCGCGTCTGTGCCCAGATTGGCAGAGTCCGGGCGATGCTCAGCGATGGCGGCGACGTCAAGCTGGCCATGCGAACCCTGCGGTGTCTACGCCTGGGCTATGGAGAACTCCGTCGCCTGCGACATGAGAGGCTCAGATAGTGCCAAGTAGCAGGTCAACGGCAAGGTGTCCTCGCTGCATGCGAGCTGTATCGGCCTCCGCGGAGGACGGGTATGGAGATGAGTGATAGTACGGCCCACATAAAGACGGACTCTCTGAATTCGCCGGCTCTCCGACTGCCACGCAGTACCCCCAACTATGGTGCCCGGGCAGCTCATCATCGACATCAATCTGAAACACCGCCATATGCAGTATTAGACCCCGATACTGCTCTACTCTTCGTATGTTGAGCGTGTCCATGATGAAGGCTCCCGATAGCAAATGTCCTTAGGAGGCACGCCCACCGACACACTTGTAGCAGCGCAGATCGCTCCCTTTCATGACATCGTGCGCGCTGCAACTCAAAGCTGATGTCCGACGCTGTCCTACGCTCCGCAAGCCGGTCGAAGCCATGAATGGCTGATGAACGCAATAGTGCCGATTGCAGAAACTGGATGTCGAGCGACAGCAAAAGCCGAGCGCGGAAGTTCGGCGAACGCCAGCGCGTCCGCGCTGAGGCGTTCGGGTGCGAGGCGGAATAGCTCAGTCGCAATGCCAGCGACCGGGACTCTCACCGCTGGTGCCATACGAAGTCATGGATAGGACGGATTAATTCCCTATGCCGAAGATTAAGCGCGTATGCTGGGGTTGCCCAGCCGGCAAGCAATGCAATAGGAGTTCCCATGGCAAAAAGCCAACTACGCGGTAACCGTGAAGCAAAAAAGCCCAAGCAACCGAAGAAACCTTCCATCCCGGCAACCCCACTTAGCACGGTTCAGTCGCGGGTTCGGAGCGACGGTCTTGCCAAGAGGAAGTCGTAAGCCGAGGAAATTGCCCGGCAAGGCGCAGGGCGATGCCTCTTAACTCAACGAAGCCGACCGATGCGGGAGGCACACCATGATCCATCCTGACACAGGCCCTACATTTCGAGGCCTACCACTTACCGCCGAGCAGGACTCGGAGGTTCGCCATTATCAGAACAGAAAAACGAGGCTTGGCAAGCCATGGGATACCCCGGAACTACGCGGGATGCTCGAAGACATGCTGGTGCCTCCGACGACCGAGGACGGCGGCACGGAAGATGTTCTTCTGGGGCCAGCGGCTGCCGCGGAACGTGCGGCATCGTTCGTTGGCGACGCCATGGAGCCGATTGCAGCATACGAGGATTGGAATGCCGCCATGGAAATCGAGGGGATGAAAGGCGGAGGGCGCTAATGCCGGTTACCAGGTGGAGATGGCGCTCGTTGTTGCGAGCGGCAAGTCGATCCCGGCAGCCGGGTCGGATATTGGCTGGATTTCGATAAAGGGCCGCATCGACTCGACCTTGCCGAATATGGCGGCAAACGGAATGTCCGCAGCATCCCGGCCGGTGCCAATGCGCAGCAGGCCAGCGGGAATGGACACCCCCGAAGGATCGAGCAGGTACCATCCACCTGACAGGAACACTTCGACCACTGCGTGAAAGTCTGGCGCGCCCAATGCAGGATCAGCGCCATAGTCCACGCTGCTGGACATACGGGCGGGAATACTCAGTGCACGGCAAACTGCGATCATCAGGTGGGAAAAGTCCCTGCATACGCCGGTGCGCTCCACGAGCGTATCGATTGCTGAGGTCCGCTCATTAGTGGATCGCGAAAGAAAGCGCACATGGTTGCGCACCCACTCCCGAATCGCATACACGCGCGAATAACCGGGGCGCATGCCGCCAAACTCCCGCATGGCGAACTCCATCGTGCGGTCGGACTCGCAATACCGGCTAGGCGCCAGGTACGAAAGTACATCGACAGGAAGTCGGGCGACCGGCACCTCTGTCAACGACGTAACGTCCTCAAAACGGTGGTCGATGTCCACGACAGCCTCATAGCGGACGGCCAATGGGCCCTTGCACGCGTGTATCCTGAGCAGGCGGTTACAGAGTGAATCCGTGTGGTGAGCGGCATCAACCGTTGGCGTGAGTGCCAGATGCTCGGAGACGATGGACTGTCTTGCAGTCTTTGCGGCTTCGACGATCAAGAGAAAGTCTGCCGTGGCGTCCAGGACCTCATAGGACAGATTCACGGAGTACCGAAGGCGGTTCATTTCGCACCTTGTGTCGACGTGGGATGGTGGTAAGGGGCTCTACCAATTGAATTCAGTGTACCGCGAGAGGTGGTGGTCGCGTGCCACGTAAGCGGCGCTGTAATCTGTGGGGCAGGGGCCAATTTGTAAGGTGAGTAGGACAATACGCGTCACCTCCCTATACTGGTAGCGGTATCGCTTCGCGCTGCTCCCCTTTCTGGCTCGTCTATCACTCGTTTTTCGGGACTTTCCCCCTCGATTCGTCTTAGGACCGATGACTTCCTGAAGTCACTCGCGGGGATTCCTGGAAAAATTCATGCTCGACGCCCCGCGACGATTTTCCTTCGCTCAATCCGGCGCCGAAACAAGCCAATTCTTCTCCAGGACCGATAGAGTCGAAGATCGGTGGGAGAGACACTTCTTCCAACCCCAAAGTGGTTTCTACGTTCGTTGCCACCCTTGTAGGGGAGTTCTGTGATGGATCGCGTCGCAGAGTACCGGGGGTTCGATATCCATGTCGATCTCAGTCTGGCGTCCAAGGACATGTTCGACGTCTGGTTCCAAGTTGAGGGGCCAATGAGGCCACCGGGTGTTGCAGCGATTGGCAAGAGAATCAAAGTCTTTGGCGGGCCGTACTCTAGGCGTTGGGCTTACCTCGTGGCGGAACTAGCGGGGCGGGCCGCCGTGGACCTTATTCTTGGGCCGGATGAATGACCAGGGGCGCGCATTTGGTTTCACTCACTTGGCCGGAGCGTTTAGCTATGTAGTACGTACTCGATGACTCGTCCTAATGCAGGACCCATCAAGACGATTTTTTAGCGTGCAATCCTGCGATCTCATGGGCGGCACCCACTACTTTCGATGCGGCGCTTGTCTACGGAGAGGCAAACGCTCGCAATGACGTTGCTATCTTGTCGCAAGAAGCAAATCAGACACATCCCGGAATATCTACGTATGCTTGGTCATCAAAGGAACAGACATGTATCAGAACAACGCAATCTACAAGGGATTCAGGGTATCGGCGAAGGTGGGTCACGCACCCGGTGCAGTCCCCGGCGGTCACCTGGTTCAACCTCGCTTTCTCGCGACCGTAACCATAACACCAGTCAGTACAGGCCTGGGCTCCCGCCGACTGCTTCCCTCCATGGTCCAGCATTTCGCCAGCGGGCCGCATGCTGCTATAGCGCTGGCCTTGTCATCGGCGCGGGACGCAATCGACGGAATATCCACCTTCGTCAAGAGGAGGTAGTCCCGCAGGCCAGGCCATAGCTCTGTTCGATGAGAAGGAGCCAACCCCCTCTCCATGTCAATGCGGCGAACTGGCCTCAAAGACCAGACGTGTGTGAACCTGACGTCGCAGACGCTCACGCGCGTGGAGCGCGCGTTCCACCGCCGCCACACACGCATCGTCCACCACGCCGTTCCGCATACGGCGCAACTCCTCCCGGACACCGTCCATGGCCTCCACCACCTCGCGGAATGCCTGCGAGTACTCCTTGCTGTGTTCCATCGATCGTTTCCTCTCGTCGTTGGGCCGCTGCTTCACAAAGCAGCATGCCATGAATGGCGGTGAGGCTGTGCACACCGTGCAGCGGGCCATCATCCATTATGGAAAGATTCCCTTGGAGTTGGCTCGACACGATGCCTCGCTGGCAGCGGTCTCGTCCTCGTTGACGCTGCTGACCGATGCCATGATGGCTTGGAACACGCTGCATATGCAGCATGCCCTGGATGCCCCAAAGCGAGCCGCCGCGTCGGATGTGGACCGGGCATTGGAAATAACTGACTATTTAGTGTCCAACAAGCGTAGAGTGGGAAGCTAACTCGTGGGAGTAGGAAGTGGACGACAATCCGGCGGCAAGCAGTAGGGGCTTCGACATTTACCCCTTGGTCTACAACATGCAGCACCGTCGCGTGTGGCATCAACGTCGACCCGATCGCGCCTACGGCGCTTCCGTAGTGATTTGTCGAGAGGGGGAGAAGCCGACTGACCTCGTTAGCAGAGTGTTCCGTGTGCCCGACGAGAACTGGACAGAAATGGGGGCCGCCAAGCGCGCTTCAGTGCGCCGAGGCGAAGACATCATCGCGGGCCTCGTACCTGACGCATCGCTTGCCGGTATCTGACCTCGTCGAACGTTCTCCGAAGTGCATACGATAGCTACAATGCAGACTGTCGTTGTCTCATAGAAACCCAGTGTCGGCCGCTCGCTCACGTGCGGCAGCCCCGGGTCTCCCTCCAACGCGATCCAGGGCTATCTCAATCTCATTGTTGCTTTCTGCGAGTTTTTTGTTCGTGATCTCATTAATACTTGATCGACAAATTAGCAGAGGAGACGGCGGGGTTGTGCGGCTATTCTGGTGGAGCAGATTCAGCCACTCGACTTCGATTCTTGTAGCCGGGAGAAATCTACTTGAAAGCAAGAGTAAATAAGACGTGCGACGCATACCGTGGGATGTTCGTGCACACTGCGGTGTTTGAGGTCTCTACGGCAGCGGCAAGCAGCAACGTCCCTGGTCCGAAATGGCAGTATATGATGGCGATCCGTTACAACTCGGTAGTCGACGAACGGATGTATTGTGACTGTGCTGCGGATGAAGACGACTATTTCACGGAAGCCGCAGCATCACAAGCGGCGCTTCATTACGGAAGACTCGCTATCGATATAGTGTATGGGTTGGCATAACTGTGCGGGCTACTCGTTGGCAGCGCTCCTCACACTCAATATGTACACTCAGGCGTTACATGCCCGCGCGCGATGCCTAGTCGCATTGGAAATCGGTGCCGGTAGCAAGTGACCACCGTGCGTGCGGTTAGATTCCGAAATCCGGATCGCCATGCTTTATCAGCAGAGGCTAGCGGATTGCGTTCCTCTACAACTCGCGAAGGACGTCCGTACATTGCAGTGACAGCTCGTCGCACGGTCATGACGACAACATCAGGTAATGGCACGTCGACTGCAGGCCATGGCGTGGCGGTAGCTGCCCGTAGTCCAACTGGCGGGTGTGAGATGCGTCTCTTCCCACTCGTCGTCGATAGGCATCTTATGTCTGTCTTATTAAATAAGACTTGTGGCGATAGTTGATGCGACCCTTTGTCAGGTCATATGGCGTGTGACACGATCTCCCGCGAGTACGCGTATGCGGTTCTTTTTTAGCCGGCCTGAGGAGTAGGCCCAGACCGTGAAGCCGTTTTCCAGTATGACGCGAAAGCGGTTGTCCGGAAGCACTTCCGAGACCCTGCCACCAAACTCCACCAGTTCTTCTTTAGCCATGTACGCCTCGATAAATGCTACGTTTTTTCACGCGAGTGGTGTAGAGAGGTACGCGCGGCGCAGCCCATAAGATTGCGGTTGCAAATGCGCGACCGCGCGGTTGCCGGCGTAGCGAGCCGCCTGCTTGGCCTTTGACTCCGAGCCATAGGTGGTATGGCGCATCGAAACGTTTGCGACGACGCGTTCAGCGCCGTCTCGATACTCGGAGATCATGTAGTTCTCGAACCAGAGACCGGGTTCTTGCTGAATTGGGAAGACGGAAACGGTGAAGGGGGTGTATTCGTGACTCAAATTGTTCTCAGTTATGCAGCACGGCGAACGTGTACCAAAAGTGTCGAGTCATGTTGACCGCCACTGGTGCCGTGGTGCTTGTAGTGAAAAAAACGGATGGCGCCGCCGAAGCTTCGTTTTCGCGGAAGCAAAGAGGGGCAAAGACGCAATCGAGAACGTACTTCCGCAAGTCAACGCTTTCTGTACATACGCTGGCTCCGGTGCGGCTCTGCCGCCGTCGGATAGGTTAGGGCAAGAGGCTACCCACAGAATCCGGTGTACCCCGGAGTGGCCGATAACGCTCTTCTAGTCATGATGTCGCTTCGGCGCGCGGCTATCGAATTCTGTCGACAACGGTCGCATCCTAACACCTTTGATCGAAATCCGCTGCGGCGGCGATCGATGCCTTCCGATGTGAGAGCATGTCGAGCTTTGGACGACGGCATGATCGAGACTAGCGCCCCACTGCAAGCACCGAGGGGCAGCCGGAACGAGAGATACCCCTGAAGCTTTTGATTGACCGCGTACGACTGCACCTGTATAACCGACCTGGCAGGATCTTCAAGCTAGTCTCGCAGCGTCAGTTGCACCCCGTTAGGGCCACTTTCTCTCCATGTATCTTCCTTGATCGTCGTGCCTCGTCAGCATCCTTCGTTGGCGAGAATCTCTAAGGAGTCCTCACATGGAAACCGGTACTGTAAAGTGGTTCAACGATTCGAAAGGCTTCGGCTTTATTTCCCCCGATGCAGGGGGCGAAGATCTCTTCGCGCATTTTTCTGAAATTCAGGGCGGTGGTTTCAAGAGCCTCCAGGAAGGACAGAAGGTTCGTTTCGTAGCAGGCAAGGGCCAGAAGGGTCCCGCAGCAACGAAGATCGAGCCAGTCTAATCAGGTTTCCTAGCTTGATGAAGAAACCCCGTCAGCAATGACGGGGTTTTTTATTTCTATTGTCCCGAGTGCAAACAACGGTTAAGTGAACGGCTCTCTTGCACCGCGTGGGACCGACTAAATTTTTTAGTCCGCAGAAAGACTAACGATGGTTGCATCAGGCAGGCACCCGTTGAAGGCGCGGAAATCCGGCACGCCGCCTTCCCTTTGATCGCCGAAATTGATTGGCCATTGGAATGGATGGCGACTGAAGCTCAGGCCAGTCCACATTGACGGCGCTATGCGAGTCGAAGAGCGTAGTCACAGCACTGTGAAGGTAAGTTGCCGCAAGACGGATGAGGGTCAATCCATTTCCTGCAGGCTTCTTAAACGACAGGCGGCCTAGGCCGTGTCGCACCAGTGGCACAGATGTTACGCGTTGATAATTGAAAAAAGTGGCACGGCTGGGCATCGTAAGTCCTTTATGGTGGGTGCGCCGATTCTCAGTGACGAGGTCGCATGATTCGGTCGTTCTATCGGATCCGACCGTCTCACGGCTTGTCGAAGACGGCTGCTGGAACGGGTACAGCGTGGCAGAGATTTGCCGCTGGCGTAAGCGTTCAAACTCCATGGCTCAGGGGAACCGTATGAGTCGTGATCGCACAGCCTGGAACCCGGCGGAGAGAAAGACATTGAACTACTGCCGGCCCACAAAGCCGGCAGTCAGAGTCTAGATGCCACGGGGCTGCATATCCTCGAATTGTAGGTGGCCGTGGCTCTGCGTCACAGGTCACTTACAAGTTAGTTCAAAAGTGTCCCACGTTTGCCCATTTGGCGGCACATGCAGGACGTGTAGCTTTCTCGGACGTTCCTCCGAGCGAGTGCTCACCACGTTCGGCGCTACCAGTACAGAAATACAAGAGAAGGGATACCTGCGAGCTTCGCGAGAGGCATGATGCCGTCTGTGAATTCCCAGGGCGATGGTGGCAGCAAGTAGATGGACGTGGTCGATATTGAGGCGTGGCGCAGGTTGTCGCGCACGGCGCTCAGTCCAACGCCCTTCGCCAGCGCGTGGGTCGCGTCGGTGTGCCGCATCCAGTGTGGTGTTGCCCGTCGGAGCTTCTCCGTCAACCCAGGACGAACGCCTTCAATGATGTCCGCTGCGAGCCTGAAGAGTCGGAGCGCATGACTTCCCATAGGCGCAGTCGCGTGATACCGGTTTCGCCGCCGTCCAGGCTACCGAATATAGGGCGTAGCGGGATTCCACCGAGCGTGGATGGCACGAAGCCCGCGCTCCAACAAATTGAGTTCCCGCGCCGCAAGCGCCAAGGGGGTCAATGTGACTCTATGGGGCTTGCCGCCTTTGCCGACCAGGTGTACGTCGAGATTGCGTAACGCAGCATCTCCTTTCGAACCAAGGTAGGTTTAGTGTAAGCGCCGGGTCTCCACCGTCTTGATGGCGGTAGGCGGAGCCGGCCTGTGATGCAGTACAGAATTATGGAGCTGGTGCGTCGAGTGGCGCCAACTCAGGCTCGTCAGGCTCCTAGAGGCACTCCACGTCCGTGTAAGTGTTTTTGGAAACCGATAGGGGCGGTCAGACCTGCCGAATTGCCTGTAGGTGCGATGCTTATTGAGCAATTCGTGGACTGATATTAAGGGGAATTCGATGAAGTATTTCGATGAATAAGATGTTCGGGTTGGCGACATCGTTGGCATGGGCGACGACAAGGGAGGCGTCGTTGTATGTGATATTGGATCCGGCATATTTACCCTGGAGCATCCGGAGGCCCAATGGGGGTATCTCAAGAAGGGCGTGATGATTGATTTTCCCCTCTACGGCTTGATCCACTATGAAGACGAAGTTGAAGAGGACGTTCACCTAATTTCGCGCGGATAAAGGTCGGACCTGCTTGTTGGCTCCCTCCAAATCGAACCGCTTTAGCAGAGCCATTTGCTGTTCGGGTAGCGTCAGTTCGTAGGTGCACTACGGACGCTCGTGAGAGATATAGCAATGTCCGAGTCTGGCCGAACCCGGTCGTCGGCCCCAATGCACAGGCCGGCCGCGCGCAATCGGTGGCTCGCGACCCTCAAGAGACCTTCAGTTTTCTCGTTAGCGGACAGTTGCGAGGTTCGCTTGGCCGCCTCCCGACCGGGCGCTTGAACCGGTGATCATGCTTTGCATCGTCAAAATTCTGTCCAAGTCTCCGAGCCGTCGAACGCGCACCCTTCTTGTTCGTGCATCACATCTGAAATTGAGGGCCAATCGATGCGGGGATGGTAGATGTATCGCGGCAAAACGAAGTATCTGGAATGCCTCACGTCGATGACTGTCGTCTGCCTTTCGAATTTCTTTTCCATCCAACTGAAGGCAATGAAGTTCGAGCATTCGGACATTGCGAACATGCTGCCCCATGCATAGCCGGGAAACCGGCGTCCGGCGATCTCAACAACGTGAAATGAGTCTCCGTGCGGAGGTTCGCCTTCATATCGCAGTGTGATCTCATAGCTGCGATCAGGCGGAATCAACACGTAGTCGCCCATGCCTGCCCAATGGGAAAGGTTATCGACCGTATATTGGATCCTGCAAGGTTCCATTCGCTCGTTTTCCGTCGCAATGAAAGTTCTTCACCCGATTGTCGATGATTTGCGCAGGTAAGTCGAACGACCGTTTCTGGCCGATCTCTGCCCTTCCTAGCCGAGCCTTCTGGTGTAAAAGCCAGTGCCGACGGGCATGCACCAGTTTGCCAATGTTGGCCTATCGCGAGCCAACGCTGTCGACGCTATCGTCCTGGAGTGCCCAACAGATTTGAGCCAGCGATTGCTGTTGCCCACACAGACCAAAACGATGGCCGTTTTGACACACTTCGATGTCGACGATCAGGAGAGTCGCAATGAGCCATCTAGGCTAGGCACCGTATGCTCATGGAGGGATAAATACGGCATGGGGCTGTCACACAACGACCCATGGTAGCGGGAGAGCGGATTTGACACTCAATCCGTGACTCACTATGTTGCACAGACGCACCTGTCCCGCACCGCAATTTAGATGCTCAACTCTTCGCAATACAGTGGCTAAACTGTCACATGTAGCCTACGAAGTTGCCGGCAAGCGCCACGAAGAGCTTCGTCATCTCAGGGTCGAAGGTAGTACCTGATCCCTCTCGAATAGCGGCGCAGGCCTCCTCATGCGCCATGGCCGGCTTGTAAGGGCGCCGGGATCGAATGGCGTCGTATGCGTCTACGATCGCCATCAGACGGGCCGGGATGGGGATTGAGTCCCCCGCGAGCGCATTCGGGTAACCGCTGCCGTCCCAATGCTCGTGATGGCAAGCCGCCATCTGATGGAGGCACGCCAGAGTCTGGCTGCTCTCTGGGAGTAGTGACAAGGCGGCTTCGACGATGCGCCGCCCATGTTGCACGTGCGCTTGCACAATCCGATACTCGCCTGCGGCCAGGCCGCGCGGTGCCAGCAGCAGATGGGCCGGAACACGCAGCTTTCCTACGTCATGAAAGTACGCACCAAAGGCCAGCAGATTCGCATTGAATTCCAGGTTTGGAACACGTTCGGCGTACTCTTGCG
The DNA here is from genome assembly GCF_057815095.1 of Cupriavidus sp. 86D6. NCBI lineage: Bacteria > Pseudomonadati > Pseudomonadota > Betaproteobacteria > Burkholderiales > Burkholderiaceae > Cupriavidus > Cupriavidus sp. 86D6. Next base: position 12,416 of record NZ_JBYPSB010000005.1, read on the forward strand.
CAAGGATTGCCATAAGATTCGCACATCGATTGCCGTGGTCGAACATCTCCTGTGCCGCCTGGAGCCATTGCGCACCGTCAAAGCCGGGTTCCTTGGATACTTGCTCTACAGCCGCGGCAATTGTTACCCCGAGCGCCGTATGCGCCGAGGACGGAAACTCGTTTGTAGTCATGATTCCTCAGTGCGTCGACTGGTCGGCCAGGAAGTTCCTGAGTGTCAGGCCGTGACGCACTGCTCCAGCAAAATGCTTCATCACCATTGGTACGCAATACCACCGCCCACTGTTGTGCCACCGGACGAAACGCCTGCGCCAGCCCGCAACTTGATGTTCTGATTGATCCGGGCCGAGATACCGATCGCGCCAGCGCCATACCCTTGGTACGAGGCGCCGGCCACGCCGATCGAAATGGTCTTGCCAGGGTCGACATCAGGAAGCATCGACAGGGCGGAGGCGCTAGCGATACCGCTGTATGCCTTCGACGCGACGTCGCCAATCATCCCCGTCACCTGATCGATACGGCTGCCGAGTTGGCCGTATGAGTAATCGAGTTGGCGACGATTCACGGCATCAGTCGGCTGCACGCCATCGGCTACGTTGGCGATGACTCGTTCATTGCCCGCCGAGCCCACAGAAACTGTGTTCGCACGGTCGGCAACAGAGTTAGCGCCGAGGGCGACGCTGTTGCCGGCCTGTGCCGCAGAGCCAGCGCCGATGGCCACGCTGTTCGTACCTTGTGCGGTAGCGTTTGCACCGGCTGCGACACCCTTCGAGCCCGCTGCTGCCGATGCGCGGTCTGACGTGTCATTGGCACCGTCCGCTTTGAAATAGGCATTACCGGCCGCTAGCTGCCCGATCTGTTGGCCAACGCTTTGCTCCAGCCCACTTACACGAGTGTTGGTCTCATAGTGTTGATTGCCCGTGACAGCGTCAGTGCTGCCAGCGGCGATCGTGCCGTCGCTCACGCCGGTGACAGCCCGAGTTCCATCGGTGCCGGACACATCCACGGTGGTGCCGGCCTTTTCTGCGGCAACCGTGACGGTGCCGTCGGCGCTCTGGCGGACGAGCCCGATTTCGCCGTTGTTGATCTGCTGGGTGACGGTGGTGACCTGTCCTTCCACGTTTGTGACACGAGAATCCAACGCATCCACTGCGCCTTGGACACCATGCACCTGTTGTCCGCCGACCGAGTAGACCGGGACGGACACCGTACCGTCGAAGAGCACCTGAGATCCGCCGCCAAGCGCCGATGATATCGAGGATCCGACCGCGTGGATTTGGCCGCCATTGACGGCAAACGTGCTGTCAGAGGTAATGGCACCGGCAGCGACACCTTGCACCTGACGCGACTCGTCCCGGGCGTTGCTCATGTCGACGAGTGAGCCGCCAGTTTGCCCACCGACCGTAATTACGCCGGTTGCAGGATCTTGCTGCACCAGGCCGACGGTCCCGTTCACAATACTTGTGCTCAGGTCTGTGATGGCTTGATGGTTGATGTAGGTGCGCCGATCAATACTGGTGAGCGCGTCGCCGACATTGTTGAAAGTGCCGTCGGTCAAGTTGTACGAAGGCATGATCAGCGCACCGGTGTCAGGGTCGTACCTGGCGCCGCCGCCGAGAGCCTCAGCGAACGAGTCGGCAGCGCGGGTGACCTGTCCGACTGTCGAGGCATCGGTCGCCAGTACGCCGTCCTTGACGTTCGAGATAACGCGTTCACTTCCCGCCGAGCCCACGGACACGGTGTTGGCGCGATTGGCGACGGATCCTGAGCCAAGCGCGACGGAGTTGTCTGCGTTCGCCTGTGAGCCGGTACCAAGTGCTGTCGAGCTGGTGCCGTTGGCTGCGGCGCTATGGCCGAATGCCGAGGCGCTTTCGGCCGCTCGTGAGTACCCGCCAATTGCTGAGGCGCGCGCACTATCTGCGGTCGCGGACTTGCCGACTGCTACCGCGTCATCACCGTGCGCCTCCGCATCCTGGCCAAGCTTTACGCCGGTGTTGGCTGCAAGCAGGAGCGGCTGGCCAAACGTCTCAAATACCGGCGTCATGGAATCAGGCGATTCACCGCTTTCACTGGTTGATGACGCTGGCGCGGGGGAAACACCTGCGTCCTTATCCGGAAGCGTTTCCTTGTCGGGAGTATCGGGCGCAGACGGGTCTGTTGCAGACGGCGCGCTGAATACCTGACCGGCAATTGCGGGGCCGTCGAGCGTTGCGGTCGGCGACGCGCTGCTACCAATTGCCGGGTGAATTGCTGTGGCAAGCGCGAGCGCAACAGCGATAAGGGCCGCGCCCTTCCGGCGTCCCTTGGTGTTTTCGGCCGCAGCCACCCACGTTCGTGTGGTCGCATTCCATATCGAGCGGAAGATCGTGTTCATGATGCCCTCCTGACCAATGCTTCATTTGATGTGCGCAGATCGCGCTAATCACGCAATGAAGTATTGGATTGGAGGGTGCTCATGACATATAAAGGAAGGGCGAAGCTCTCGTCGCGTTTCCGCTACAGCGGGGCTTGGCCCGCTTTCGGACTGAGGTAGTCAGGATTCCGCAGCTTGGAGAAGTGCAATGGAAGAGACATGGGTGTGTCGGGCGTCATTGTCGTACTGAAGAGAGCCGTTCCACGCGCCAAGGATGTCATTGAGGCGGGCCAGCTCTGGCGCGAACATCTCAAGAAGGGTGTGCGTGGTGGGCGCGAGAATGTCGAGGCTTACCTCAGCCAAGCCACGAGTTGTCCTGTCGGCAACCAGGCGGACGGTAATCGGTCCGTGAGCAGAGGCGCGATACGCGATGTCGATTTCCGCAAAGATCACGTGACGAATTCTCACTGGGTCTGCCCAGATACAAAGGTCCTCAGGCCCGACGAATTGAAGGGTAATGGGTCGCGCATCGCGGTTGGCCGCGGCTACGACCGGCGCAGTTGCGGCACCGAACAGGGCATTGAGGTTGCAGCGATCGCGTAGTGGCCGCGCGGATTCCGCTGCGTCCTCAACTAACACCTGCATGCTGGCGAGTCGGCGTTCAAGGTTTCGCAAGGCAGACTCAGTATTGGCGAGGTATTGTTCCAGCGCGGCACCCTCTGCGCGCGCTGATCTTGCGCTTGCGATGCAGTTAAGGGCGTCGCGCAAGGGTTCGGTCAAGTCGCGCTCAAGATCCTCCAGCAACAGGCGTCTCAGCCTGGCGAGTCTGCCGAGCTCCTCACGCGACTGCCGTAGCTCGGCGATAGTGAGATCGATGCTGGTGATGTCCTGACTACCGCTCACCATTGCCAGTACTTGGCCCTGGTCATCAAGAAGAGGGGTGCTCCATATGACGGCGCTACGTGGGTGACCATTCAGCATAAGCGCGTATTCCTTGGTGAAGGGCTTGCCAGTTTTCGAGGACTGCTCGAAGGCGTTTTCAAGCTCGGTCGCCTGATGCTCGGACATACCTAGCACGCGCTCAAGGGATTCCGACCCTCGTTGAGCCATCTGGTCAAACAGCGATCCCAACTGTTCACGCATATAAGCGTTGGCGAAGAGAATGCTGCCACGGGTGTCCCGGATGCTCACTGCGGAAGGGATGGCATCAAGCAGGTTGCTGACCACGGAGGATTCATCCATCATCCAACTCGGCTTTGGGCGCGTGTTTCCATCCCCCTCAGCGTCCCCAGTCAAATGGTTCCGTCGGGCGATGTCGGCGAGTTCGACCACAGAGGCGGCATTCAGCTTCCGAAGCAAGCGGGTCTTGTACGTACTCACCGTGCTCTCGCTAACCACGAGAAGTTGAGCGATCTTGGTGAGGCGGTAGCCACGTGCCAGATACATGAGCACCGATCGCTCACGGTCAGAAAGACTGGCCAGTTGACTGGCTTCGTCATGATGCGCGCCTGCTTGCTCCTCGCCTGTAACGGGAAAGTACATGCGTCCCCGTTTGACCGCGTCAACGGCGAGCTTGAAGTCGGCAATATCATCCAGTTTGCTGACGAACCCGTTCGCTCCGGCGGCAATGCATAAGCCAATGGAGTGGTTATCGTCCTGAGAGGAGACGACGAGGATTTTTGCGGGACATTTCCGGGCGCGCAGGCGTTTGACGACTTCCAACCCACTCAGGCCATCGAGCCGCAGAGCCACTACGAGAAGGTCTGGCGAGGTGTCGATGGCCAGGCGGACCGTCTGAAGTCCATCAGTCGCCTCGGCGACAATCGTATGGCCTTCGGCTTCGAGCAACTGACGTAGGGCATGCCGGGATAGGCTCTCGCTCTCCGCAATGAGGACGGTGCTCATCGATACCTCACGTGTTTGCCCGCACCCTGCGAGTTTGCCAGCGCAGTCCGGTCTGGTGAAGTTAGCTTTTCTGCGCGCTCAATTAAACGTCCTGATCGCTCTTTCGGGGACAGTGGAGAATGCGCCACGCCGGGGTGAATGATCCGCGCTATGCAATACACATCCCGCAACGAATAGTGCGGTCAAACGAAAGACCCTTTGTTTTCGGGTAGGGTTGGTTGTCGCTGCCCGAGCCTGGCAATGTCCGCTGATGGCTGTGGATTCAACCGGCCAGGCGCTGTCGAGCTCAACCGTCTCTGTCCGACCCATAGCCGCCGACGGCCGCTGTTCACCATCGCCTACTACGAGGCGATGCAGGACACGATGGGGGCCTCCACCGTTGACGGATTTGCGCGCATGTACCTGGTTCCTGGCGTGAGCCACTGCGGCGGTGGCGAGGGAAATCCCAATATCAACCTGGTGTCGCGCGTGACCGCCTGGGCGGAGCATGGCACGGCGCCTAACGACGTGATGACTTACCAGACCGATGCGACGACGAGCACGGTGACCGCGTCGCGCCCCGTGTATCCGTACCCGGCGATTGCCAAATACGAGGGCTCGGGCGACTGGCGCGACGGCGGCAACTACACGCAAGGCGCTGCGTTGTACAACGTCGCCACAGCCCCGTGGGTCGGCTCCAGCTTCTACACGCCGCACGCGGCCCAGGTTCTAGGGGCGTTCGCGCCTTGACCTGTCTTTTCCCCCTCTCCAGGGCTGTACACGTACCGCATGGTAGAGGGGGTAGGGCGTCTTGTACCGGATACGCCGGCATCCCAGTCCGTGTGCCAGGCTGGCTGACAAGCCGGCGTCCCGACTAGGCCGGCGTGTCAGTGCGTCACGCCTCGTCGGCGCCGCTGTACCAGTCGACTGTCTGGTCCAAATAGACCAGGCCCTTGTCGGCCAGGCCGGGGCGCATGTTGTACATGTCCACCCCCAGCACGCCCGATGCCAGCTTGTCCCGCTTGGCCGCCTCCAGGGCTTCGCGCTCGGCCGCCTTGCGGGCGATGTCGGCGGCGTGCGGACGAGCCACCACGACCACGCCGTCGTCGTCCGCCACGATCACGTCGCCCGGGCGCACCTGCGCACCGGCGCATACCACCGGCACATTGACTGCGCCCAAGGTTTCTTTGACCGCGCCTTGTGACGACACCGCGCGGGACCACACCGGAAAGCCCATCGCATTGAGCGTCGATACGTCACGGCAGCCCGCGTCGAGGATCAGGCCCCGAGCGCCTCGTGCCTTCAGCGACGTGGCCAGCAGGTCGCCGAACACGCCGTCGGTGCAGTCGCTGGTCAGCGCCACCACCAGGACGTCGCCCGGCTGGATCATCTCCACGGCCACGTGGATCATCCAGTTGTCGCCTGGATGCATCAGGGCCGTGACGGCGCTGCCGGCGATGGCCGTGCCCGACTGGATCGGGCGCAGGTACGGCTTCATCAGGCCAGTGCGGCGCTGGGCCTCGTGCACTGTCGCCACGCCGGACTTGCCCAGCGAATCGATGTCGCGCGCCTCGGCGCGCAGGATGTTGCGGTAGGCAACGTTTCTCATGCCAGAACCTCCGATACTTGCGGAAACACGCGGGCATAGCCCTCGCCGTATTGAATCTTGCGGTCCGAATTGCGCGTGGCCTGCGCGCCGCGCTGCAGCGCCACGCGGGTGTAGTACTCCCACAGATGCTCCTGCGCGGCCATGGTCGTGAAAGCCCGCTGCTTCTTCTCCCAGACGGATGAAATGTCCAGCAGCACGTCAGGCTTCCAGTTGCACTGTTCGGGCTGATGCGGCTCGAAGAGGAACACCGGCGGCGCGCCAATCACCGGCACTTCGGGCTTGTAGCCGTGGGCCTGGGCGATGACCCGCGCTTCCTGCGCCACGTGCGTGGCCAGCGGATGGTCGAAGTTGTAGATGTCCTCCCGCGAATGGCTGAGCACCAGTTCCGGGCGGATCTCGCGGTAGATGTCGGCCAGGCGCAGTAGCGCCTGGTCGGGCACGCGCAGCGGATAGTCGCCCAGGTCGAAGCATTCCAGCGTGCCGCCCAGGATGTCGGCGGCGCGCTGCGCCTCTTCGAGACGTGCAGCCTTGACGCGCTCCATCGTCATGCCCGGCTGGCGCCACATCTTGGCCGATTCGCCACGCTCGCCGAACGACAGGCACACGATGCGCACGTGGTAGCCGCGCTCTGCGTACAGCGCGATCGCGCCACCTGCACGCCAGACAAAGTCGGCCGCATGGGCGCTCACCACCAGGATCGACGGCTGGGTTGCTTGGGGTTGGGACATCGTAACTTCCTTAAATCTGTAACTGTAGGAACGTCAGTCCGCGGTGATGCCGGCCTTGCGGATCACGTTGTTCCACGTCGTGGTTTCCGACTTCACGAACTGGCCGAACTGTTCCGGCGTGCCCGCTACGATCGTCACGCCAAGCTGGCCCAGTTGCTTCTTGACCTCGGAGTCGGCCAGCGCGGTGTTGGCGGCGGTGTTGAGTTGTTTGATGACCGGCGCGGGCGTCTTGGCCGGCGCCACCAGGCCCCACCACACCGACGCGGTGAAGTTCGGCAGGCCCTCTTCCTTGGCCGTCGGCACGTTCGGCAGTTGCGCCGAATGCTGGGCACTGGCCACCGCCAGCGGACGCAGCGTGCCGGCCTTGATATGCGAAACCACTTCGAGCGGATTGATCGGCATGAACGTGATGCGCTCGCCGATCAGGTCGGTAATTGCGGGCGCGCCGCCTTTGTAGGGCACGTGGAGCACGTCGATGCCGGCCGTGTCCTTGAGCATCTCGCCGGCCAGATGGCCCGAGCTGCCATTGCCGGCCGATGCGTAGTTGAGCTTGCCCGGCTGCGCCTTGGCCTGTGCCACCAGGTCCTTCAACGACTTGAAGGGCGACTTGGCCGGCACCACCACCACCAGCGAAGCTTCGCCGATGCGCGCGATGGGCGCGAAATCGGTGGTTGGATTGAAACTGAGCTTGTTGAACAGTGCCGCGTTGGTAGCCAGGCTGTTCGACGCCATCATGATCGTGTAGCCATCGGCCGGAGCCTTGGCGACGTAATCCATGCCGATATTGGTGCTTGCGCCGGGCCGGTTGTCGACGATGATCGGCTGCTTGAGCAGTTGACTCATGCGCTGGCCTACCGAGCGGGCCACGATGTCGACAGCGCCGCCGGCCGCGTACGGCACCACCAGGCGGATCGGCTTGTCCGGATAGCTGTCGGCCAGCGCCACCGTGGCGCCCAGGGACAGGGCTGCCACCGTGGCGGCCATCAGCGATGCCAGTACCGGGCGGCTCCCGCCCTGCAGATTACGAATACGAACGAGGCCGCGCAGCATGCAAGTCTCCATATGTTTTAAGGATGTGCTCGCATTCTGGGTGGCCCCCGTGATACTGTCCAATACGTTTTCAGATTGCTTGTTATTCCGAAACCCTATCAATGGACTTTCGCCAACTTCGCTATTTCGTGGCCGTGGCCGAGGCACTCAGCTTCAGTGAAGCCGCACGGCGACTGCATGTGAGCCAGCCTCCGCTCAGTGTGCAGATCAAGGCGCTGGAAGAAGAATTGGGCAGTGCGTTGCTGGAGCGGTCGCGGCATCATGTGGCCCTGACACCCGCTGGCGAGCTGTTTCTGGACAAGGCACGCGCGGCGCTGGCAAACCTCGACCAAGCTCGCGAAGTGGTAAGGCAGGTGGCTTCGGGCGAGGCCGGAGAGATTCGGGTCGGGTTCACCGCGTCGGTGCCGATGCAGGACATCTTTCCGCGTGCCGTGCATGCGTTCCGAGAGGCGCATCGCAATGCGAAGCTGGAACTGGTCCACATGTCCACGGGACAGCAACTGCAGCAATTGGAGAACGGCGAGATCGATATCGCGTTCCTGCGCCCATCGCCGCAATTCCGGCCGCCGGCCAGCATTGCCGTGCGCGAGGTACTGGCTGACCGGCTGGTGGCGGTGGTGCCGGTGGCTCATCCGTTGGCGTCGGGCCAGCACGAGATCGACATCGGCGCGCTGTCTGGCGAACGCTTCCTGCTGTTCCCGCGCGGCCTGGGCTGCGGCCTGTTCGATCACGCTACCACGCTGTGCAACCGCGCGGGGTTCGCGCCGAACGTCGCACAGGAGGCGCGGGAGGCCACCACGATCATCGGCCTGGTGGCCAGCGGCGCGGGGATTTCGGTATTGCCGCAGATCTATGCTCGGACGGGCATTCCGGGCGTGGCCTACTTGCCCATCGCCGGCCCGGACGCCGCCAGCCGCATCCTGATGGCGCATCGCGCCGAAGCGTTGTCGCCGATCATGAAGCGGTTCGTGGGGTATTTCTGAAAGGCGGCCCGCTTCCGACCTGCCGATCCTGCCACGCTCGGCTTGACCAGGATCCTTGACGTTGGCTCGATCACCCCTGGACCGTTACGACTTGCTGCTTGTCCACTGCGTGCCGCTGCTTGTTCCGCCAGCCACGGAATAGAGTGCGCCCGGCGCATTGCGCGTCTTCTGAAACTCTTCCAGCGACTGTCCGCGCATGGCCGCGTAGATGTGCAGGTTGGACACCCCGCTCACTGCACCGAGCTTTTCCAGCAGGAAGAAGATCACACCGTAGTGAATCATGCCGCGCCAGTCGCGCCGCGTGATGAGGTCGCGCTCTTCGTCGGTCAGGCCGGCCGCATCATAGGTGGCAACCGGATCGCTCCGGAAACGTTTGCGGAAGTCCGGGTCGATGAGCTGGTGCAGATAGCGGTTGATCCGATACGCGCGCACGCTGCGTTCGAGCGTGAACGGGTACGTGCCTTCGAGTTCCTCGATCCCCTCGAGTTGGTGGCCGATATGTTGCCGCTGATGGGCGGCGCGCGTGGCCACCACGTCAGCATCCTCAGTGGCGACGTTCTCGTACACCGCCACGGCGATGCCGGTCATCGACGGCAGATAATAATCGCGATGCAGGCAGCGCACGTCGCCCATCGCGCCTCGCATGACCATCCACATCACTACCTCGGCGCTCTCAAAGCCGCCACGCTTTGCGAACTCGGCATGCGTGATGTCCAGCAACTTTTGCGGCTCGCGCTCGAACAGATCCAGGAATTCGTGGTCCCATGCCGTGTTGTTGAAGCCCGCGCGCTCCCCATGCACCTGGTGAGACAGTCCGCCGGTGGCAACGATCGCTACCTTGAGATCCTCGGGATAACTTTCCACGGCACGGCGAATCGCCTGGCCAAGCTTGAAGCAGCGGCGCGCGGATGGTGCCGGGAACTGCAACACCCCCACTTGCAGCGGCAGGATCTTCACCGGCCATGCGCCATCGTGCGGCAACATCACCGACATCGGCGAAAAACAGCCGTGATCGAGCGGCTTGTCCTGGAAGAATGACATGTCGAACTCATCGGCCACCAGAGACGCGCCAACGTGCCGGGCCAGTTCGACGTGCCCATATGCCGGCGGCAGGTTGCGCGGGCCGCCCCCTTCGTCAGCGGCCTCGTATTTCTCGCCGATGCCCAGTGCGAAGGCCGAGTAGTGATCGAAAAAGAACGACGTGACGTGGTCGTTGTAGATCACCAGCAGCACGTCTGGCTTCTTTTGTTGCAGCCACTCGCTCACCGGCGCGTAGGCCGCGAAGATCGGGGCCCATGCGGGGTCCTGCTGCTTGCCCGCGTCCAGCGCGAAGCCGATGGTGGGCGTATGGGATGAGGCGATTGCGCCGATGATGGTGGCCATAAGTCAGTACGTCAGGCTGTGACCGCGCGAAGCTGTGCCCGCTTGGTCGAAACAATGGAAATCGCTGCCACGGTGGCGGGGATGGCCAGGATGGCGATCACCGCGCTGAAGCTCCAGCCCATCGAAAGCAGAAGACCACCGGCCATCGAGCCCGTGATGCTGCCGAATCGGCCGATGCCAAGCATCCAGCTCACGCCGGTGGCTCGCACCAGCGTCGGGTAGCACTGCGGTGCGAAGGCGTTCAGGCCGGTCTGCGCACCGCTCATGCAGAAGCCCGCCAACAGCACATAGGCCGCGAACATCGACGACATCACGCTGCCTGAAGCCAACAGCAGGATAAAAACCGCGCCCGTCACATACGCCACACCGATTACGCGATGCGGCGCAAAGCGGTCCATGCAGTATCCCACCACCAGCGCGCCAACGGTGCCGCCGAGCTGGAACAGTGCAGTCAGGTTGGCTGCGCGTTCGATAGGCAGGCCGGCGTCCTTGATCAGCGTGGGCAGCCAGCCGCTGAGCAGGTAAATCACGAGCAGGCCCATGAAATAGGTCACCCACAGCGCCAGCGTCATGCCGCGATAGCCCGGGGACAACAGGGTACGCACTGGCTGCTTGCCCGGCACGGCCGGCTCGCTGATCGTGAAGGTCGTGCCGGCGGCAATCTCGCTGCCCACCACGCGCCGCAGCGTACGAGCGATGCGTTCGGGCGAAGCATTGCGCGCCACCAGGAAGCGGGCCGATTCCGGAATCAGCAAGATGTACAGCGGCAGGCAGACCAGAGGGATCGCTCCGCCGACGATCAGCACGGCGCGCCATCCGTGCTCGGGCAGGATGGCGGCGGCACCGAAGCCGACCAACGCCGAGCCGAGGTTGAAGCCCGTGAACATCGTGGCAAGCAGCATGCTTCGCGAACGCTCCGGTACGTACTCCGACAATAGCGTGGTGGTGCTGGGCATTGCCGCACCTAATCCCAGGCCGGTCAGAAAGCGCAGCAGCGACAACTGCGTGGTGTTCTCCGCGAACGCGCACAGCAGGTTGAAGACGCCGAAGAGGAAGACCGAGCCGATCAACAGCTTCTTGCGGCCGAAACGGTCGGACATCGGCCCTACCAAGAGCGCCCCGATGGCCAATCCAATCGGGGCGGCGCTCATCACCACGCCGAAGGCGGCCTTGGAAACACCCCACTCCTTGGTGATGCCCGGCGCCAGGAAGCCCATGATAGCGACATCGATGCCATCGGTGGCGACGATCATGAAACACAGTACCAGCAGCAGCCACTGGTAGCCTGACATCTTTCGTTCGTTGATATGGGCCCGGATATCGAGCCGTTGGATGGTCATGTGCCGTCTCCGGGCATAGTCCCGCCGAGCGTGCTACGGCGGAATCTTGTTATCGGTAAGCTAATCGCCGCATGGGCGGATGGCCGCGCACCCCCTGTGTACGGCAACGGCAGTCTACGTTCGAGCCGGGTCTGCAGTATTGCTTTGTGGGGCGGCCCGCGTTGCCGTTTACTTATCGGCCCCGGGTTTCCATGGATTGGCTGGCCTGCCGCAGCGCGGCGATCAGGGCATCGGCGCCCGGAGAGAGGCGTGCCCCTGCGCGCGTGGTGATGCCGATACTGCGAGTGGTGTCGGACAGCGGCAGGTCCAGTTCGACCAGCCAGCCGGCCTCGATCTCGTGGTGCAACTGGTGCGCCGACAGTGCGGTGACCAGATCGCCCTGCAGCAGCAAGCCGCGCACCAGAGCCAGGTCACCCGTTTCCACCAGCGGTTGCGGCAGCGCCAGCCCGCGCGATGCGAATACGCCATCCAACGCCTGCCGCGACGGCGATGCGGCGCGCGACAGCACCCAGGGATAGGGCTCCAGGTCGGCAAGCGTGATGCGCTTGCCGTGGGCCAGCGGATGCGAAGCCCGCGCGATCAGCGCGATACGGTCGGTGAACAGGACTTCCGTGGCAAGTCCTTGCGAAGGATGCGGTCGCAATGCGCCCAGGATGAAATCGATGCGCCCGCTTAGCAGGCCCCCGGTGAGTTCCTCGTAAGGGCTCTCCAGCGAGCGGAAACGCAGTCGCGGGTGCCGGCGGTGGACATCGGCGATGGCCATGGGCATCAGCAGCGTGCGGCCCAGCGGCAGTGCGCCGATGGTCACGGCGCCTTCCAGCACGCCTTGCAGCGCGGCAATATCGGCCCGGATGTGGCGCAGTTCGGCCAGCGCGCGCTCAAAGCGCACTACCCACCGGCTACCGGCATCGGTGGGCACCATGCCGCGTGCCGTCCGCGTAAAGACGGGCTGGCCCAACGCATCCTCCAGCCGGGCGATGGCTTGGCTCACCGCCGATTGCGATACACCCACCGACGCCGCCACGCTGGGCATATGGTGTACCTCGGCCAGCATCACGGCCACCTCCAGGCGGCGCTCGTTGTGCAGGGCTTCGAGGCTGGCTACGGTGACGCCGGGCCGGGTGCGCAGGCGCACCGCTTCGTCGCGCACCTCGCGCAACGCCGCCTCGATGTGGCGGGCTCGCTCCAGCACGAGTTCGCCAGCACGCGTCAGCAGCATGCCGCGCCCCTTGCGTTCGAACAACGCCACACCGAGCGTCTGTTCCAGCGCCGCCACCGAGCGCGCAATGGCCGACGAAGCGCGGTGCAGCGTTTCGGACGACCGACGCACGCCCCCGGCCGCGGCCACGCCGGCAAATACGTGCAGGTGATGCAGGCTGACGGTCTCCATATCGCTATTGTCGTGTCGGTCTGGGCAGCGCGCCTACGGGCGATAAGCAGATTAGAACAATTGTCGTGCGAGATCGCAACCAAGGACTTGTACCGGGCGCGGATACTGCGGGCACCCGACAAATGCCGAGCCTGCCCACGCTAAACCCGCCATGACGCCATGCCTTGACTCTGATCTGCGCGGCATTCCTTGCACCCTGATGCGGGGCGGTACGTCGCGCGGACCGTTCTTCCTGGCCAGCGACCTTCCCGCGGACACTGCCGCACGCGACCGCGTGCTGCTGGCGGCCATGGGCAGCCCCGACCCGCGCCAGATTGACGGACTGGGCGGCGCGCACCCGCTAACCAGCAAAGTCGGCATTGTGGCGCCCGGCACGCCGGGGCAGGCCGATCTCGACTTCACGTTCGCGCAATTGCAACCCAATGCGGACACCGTGGACACTACGCCAAACTGCGGCAACATGCTGGCCGCGGTACTGCCGTACGCCATCGAGCGCGGGCTGGTGGCACCGCAGGGAGATTTCACCCGTGCCCGCGTGCTGACACGCAACACGGGCATGCTGTGCGACGTCACGATGCAGACTCCGCAAGGAGTGCCGCGCTTCCATGGCGATGCTCGCATTGATGGCGTGCCGGGCACTGCATCGCCCATCGTGATCAACTTTCTCGACACGGCCGGCTCGGTGTGCCATGCGCTCCTGCCGACAGGCAACGCTGTCGACCGCCTGACGATCATCGACCCCGTCACCGGGCAGCCTCTCGCCATCGAAGCCACGCTGATCGACAACGGCATGCCCATGGTGCTGATGCGCGCGGCAGATCTGGATCGCACGGCCAAAGAATCCGTCGCAGATCTGAATGCCGACACCCCGCTCAAGCAGCGCATCGAAGCCTTGCGGCTGGTTGCCGGCGAGATGATGGGTCTGGGCAATGTGGCGCAGAAAAACTATCCCAAGATGTGCCTGATCGCAGCGCCGCGCACCGGCGGAAGCATTGCCACGCGGTGCTTCATCCCGCGCGTCTGTCACGACGCCATTGGCGTACTGGCTGCCATCACGGTGGGCACGGCGTGCGTGCTTCCCGGCACGGTGGCAGAGGGCGTGGCGGTCGTCGACGCAGGACCGGTCCACGCCATCAACGTCGAACATCCCACCGGCGACTTCGCAGTGGAACTTGAAACCGATCTCGCCGATCCCGGCACGATACTCCGCAGCGCGCTGATCCGTACGGCGCGTCCAATCATGCGCGGCGAGGTGCTGGTTCCGGCCAGCGCCTGGCCACTTTGAGCTCTCTGTCTATGATCATTGATTGCCACGGGCATTTCACCACCGCCCCGAACGCACTGGAAGCTTGGCGCAAGCGCCAGATTGCCGCGCTCACCGCACCAGAGCAGGCGCCGTCCATCAGCGACCTGCACATCAGCGACGACGAACTGCGAGAAGCCATCGAAGGCAACCAGTTGCGCCTGATGCGCGAGCGCGGTGCCGACCTGACGATTTTCTCGCCGCGCGCCTCCTTCATGGCACACCACATCGGCAACTTCGAGACCAGCGCCACGTGGGCTGCGATTTGCAACACGCTTTGCCATCGCGTCAGCGAACTGTTCCCCGATCACTTCGTGGGTGCCGCCATGCTGCCCCAGACGCCGGGCGTGGATACGCGGAGTTGCGTGGCCGAGCTGGAACGCTGCGTGCTCGAGTACGGCTTTGTCGGTGTGAACCTGAATCCCGATCCCTCTGGCGGCCACTGGACGTCGCCGCCGCTGTCCGACCCGTACTGGTTCCCGATCTACGAAAAGATGGTGGAGCTCGACGTGCCGGCGATGATCCACGTCAGCACCAGTTGCAACGCCTGCTTCCACACCACCGGTGCTCACTACCTGAACGCCGACACCACAGCATTTATGCAGGTGCTGACCAGCGACCTGTTCCGGCGCTTTCCGACGCTGAAGTTCGTGATTCCCCATGGCGGCGGCGCCGTGCCTTACCACTGGGGCCGGTTCCGTGGCCTGGCACAGGAAATGAAGCTGCCGCCGTTGCAGGAGCATCTGCTGAACAACGTGTTCTTCGATACCTGCGTCTATCACCAGCCCGGCATCGACCTGCTGACCCGCGTAATTCCCGTGGAAAACGTGCTGTTTGCCTCGGAAATGATCGGCGCGGTACGTGGCATCGACCCCGAGACCGGACACTACTACGACGACACCCGCCGCTATATCGACGAGGCTGCGTTGTCGGCCCAGGAACGGCACCTGATCTACGAAGGCAACGCACGTCGCGTGTACACGCGCCTGGACGCGCGGCTGAAGGCGCGCGGCATGTAGGCGGACGTAATCACGCGGCACAGACCGAACAAGAATATCAACGGAGGAGAAAACGATGAAACTGCGCCACCTGGCGTTTTCGATCGCGCTCGGGCTGCCAGCCCTGGCGCAGGCTCAATCCGTGACGCTCTACGGCGTCATCGACACGGGCATCGAGTACCTGAACCACGTCGGCACCGCCGGGAATTCGGTGGTGAAGATGGCCAACCTGAGCGGCACCGTGCCGTCGCGCTGGGGCCTGCGCGGCACCGAGGACCTTGGCGGGGGCATGAAGGCCAACTTCGTGCTGGAATCCGGATTTGCTCCCGATAGCGGCGTCACCAACCAGGGCGGCCGCTTGTTCGGGCGGCAAGCGTGGGTGGGCCTGAGCGGCAACTGGGGCCAGGTCAGCCTGGGCCGGCAGTACACGATGCTGTTCTGGGCCATGCTCGACACCGACATTCTCGGGCCCAACGCCTATGGTTCCAGTTCGCTCGACAATTACCTGCCCAACGCACGCGCGGACAACGCCATCGCCTACAAAGGCAAGTTCGGCGGGTTCACGGTCGGGGCGACGTACAGCTTCGGCCGCGATTCGGTCAATGCGGGACCCAGCCCATCTGGCACCAACTGCGCGGGCGAAACCGCCGGCAACATGACCACCTGCCGCGAATGGTCGGCCATGCTCGGCTACGAGACCAACTGGTGGGGCGTGCTTGCTGCCTATGACTCGCTGCGCGGCGGCCCTGGCGCGTTCGCCGGCCTGACATCAAGCGAGCTCAAGGACGACCGTGCCACGGTGGGCGGCTATGCGCTCGTAGGCCACGCCAAGATCGGCGCCGGCTGGCTGGCGCGCCGCAACGGGGCACTGGCCACGCCGCGCAGCAACATGTACTACGCAGGCGTCGCCTACGACATCACGCCACAGGTAACGCTGTCAGGCGAAGCGTTCCACCTTGACTACCGCCACAGCTCCGACCGCGCATGGCTCGGCGCCGTACGCGCCAGCTACGCATTCTCGAAGCGGACCTCGGTGTACTCAACATTCGGCTACATCGACAATGGTGGCAAGCTCGCGCTCTCGGTAGATAGCGCGTCGACCGGTGCCAGCCCGGTAGCGGGCGGCACCCAGCTTGGCGCGATGCTAGGTGTCAAGCACGTCTTCTGACCTCGTCGCGACACACGGGGAGCTCCAACTGCCCACACTCCGTTAGTGCTGACGGGTGTGGGATTTTTTTTGGTTCATCGGAGAATTCCGGGGACTGAATTGCCACATTCCGTATCCTAATGGCTGTTAAGACTGCCGTTGAGGGACGGGATGTTGGATAGGAAGACGCTGCAGGCCTTGGGCTGCTGGGATGGCTACAAATCTGGATCGAGTGGTATGGCCTGAAGGGGAGAGCCGTACGCTGGCGCTGTAAACTGGTGTGAACAGGCGCGCCAGAGCGGCATTCCTGCTCTCCAACTGTTCGCCCAACGCCTTAGTGGCTACTGGCACGGCATCATTGCCCGATGCCGGCATCCTTTGAACACCAGCGTCGTTGAGGGGATCGACAACACCATCAAGGTCATCAAGCGCCGCGCCTACGGCTACCGCGACGAGGAATACTTCTTCCTCAAAATCCGCGCTGCCTTCCCCGGAATTCTCCGATGAACCGTTTTTTTGTGCCGTCTGGCAAAGCACCCGTCAAGGCCAATGTGCGCGGTCCAGATACGGCAAATCCGGGTCGCTGGAAGCCTCATTCGGCATATCAGGCGAGCGAGTCTTGCTTGATATATCAGGGTTTTCCCCTACATTGGCGCTCGACGTGCGTTAGAATCGCCGCCTGTATCGCCGGCATGTGGGTTCACTTCCAACCCGCCGCGCAGAAAACGACGGCGCCCCCCGCAGTCTGAATCAACGTTGGTATTGCCTCGGCTTGATCAGTCTGTCGACGCTGCACGCTAATTTGAAGTGACTCCCATGACTCAATCGGACAAGAAGACCGCCGCACGCCGCGGCGGCAAGCCTTTCACCCGTCGTAAATTCATTGCAACCGCTGTCGGCGCTGCAGCCGCATGGGGCGGCTATTCGTACTTTTTCGGCAGTCAGTACCGCGCTGCCAGGGCGGATCGCAAGGTCGATGTGCTGCTGATTGGCGGCGGCATCATGAGCGCCACGCTCGGCGTTTATCTGAAAGAGCTGCAGCCGGACTGGACGTGCGAGGTGTTCGAGCGCCTGGACAAGGTCGCGGAAGAGAGCTCGAACGGCTGGAACAACGCCGGCACCGGACACTCGGCACTCTGCGAGCTGAACTACACGCCGATGGACGACAAGGGCAATATCCATATCGACAAGGCCATCGACATCAACGAGAACTTCCAGATCTCGCGCCAGTTCTGGGCGCATCAGGTGCGCAAGGGTGTTTTGGGCAACCCGCGAGGGTTCATCAACTCGACACCGCACATGAATCTGGTCTTCGGAGAGGAAAACCGTGAGTTCATGCGTAAGCGCGTCGAGGCGCTCAAGGCTTCGCCGCTGTTCGCGGGCATGGAAATGACCACCGACCCGGCGAAGATTGCGGAGTGGATTCCCATCATGATGGAAGGCCGCAAGGCCGATGAGGTGGTCACCGCCACGCGTTCGCCACTCGGTACGGACGTGAATCTGGGCGAAATCACGCGTCAGTTCTACAAGCACCTGACCGGCCATGCAGGCGTGAAAGTCTCCACCGGCTACGAGGTGCGTTCCATTACCCGCAACGAGGACGGCACCTGGCGCGTGTCCGCGTTCGACACGAAGGATGGCTCCCGGATTCAGACGGTAGATGCCCGAAACGTGTTCATTGGCGCGGGCGGCGCGGCATTGCCGCTGCTGCAACTGTCCGGTATCCCCGAGGCGGAGCAATACGGCGGCTTCCCGGTGGGCGGCGAATTCCTCGTTACGGACAAGCCCGAGATTGCCTCGCGCCATCTGGCAAAGGTCTATGGCCTGGCGGATACCGGTTCGCCCCCCATGTCGGTGCCCCATCTGGATACCCGCGTGCTCGATGGCAAGAAGGTGATCCTCTTCGGGCCGTTTGCCACGTGGTCGAGCAAATTCCTCAAGAACGGCTCGTATTTCGACCTGGTCAAGGCGACGACCCCGTCGAACGTCATTCCTCAGTTGCAGGTCGGCGCTCACGAATTTGCACTCGTAAAGTACCTTGCGCAGCAATTGACGCTGTCCCGCGAAGAAAAGATGGCGGCGCTGCGCCACTACATGCCCGAGGCGAAGGACGAGGACTGGCGTCTGTGGGAGGCTGGACAACGCGTGCAGATCATCAAGAACGACCCGCAGAAAGGCGGGGTACTGAAGCTTGGCACCGAGGTTGTGGTGTCTGGCGACCGTTCGGTATCTGCGCTGTTGGGCGCTTCACCGGGTGGCTCGACGTCGCCGGCGATCATGCTGTCGCTGCTCGAGCGCGTGTTCCCCGAGCAGATGAAAACGCCGGCCTGGCAGCAGAAGATTCGCGAGATCGTGCCCAGCTACGGCAAGAAGCTCAATGACAATCCGCAGCTTCTGGCAAAGGAATGGGCGACCACGGCCGAAACGCTGCAACTGGCCATCGCGCCGCCAAGCCTTGACGGCGTCATCCCGGCCACCGGCACCATGACGAACCCGGGCGTGGTGAAGAAGGTGCCGGATATGGCCTTGTAAGGCACGGGCACGGGAAGAACTGGCCGATCGCAGTCGTTCGACTGGATCAATGCCACGAACGGCGCCTCACGAATCTCCACGTCGCGTAACGCCGGTCTGTGGATTTGCCCGAGCCTCCAGAAAATCCACCAGCATCTTTGCGACCGGCGACAGCGTATCGAAGTCGCGCGAGCAAATGGCAAACCGGCGGCGGGCCCAGTCGTCGCGCAAGGGGATTGCGCGAATACCGAGTGCCTGCGCAACGGGTTCCGCAATTTCCTGCGGGAGGATGGCCAATCCCAGATTTGCGCGAACGCAGCGCAGCGCGGCATCGAATGTGGATACGACTGCCCGGTAGTCGATACGTCGGCCGAGAATTGCGGCATGTCGATTCAGCATGGTCTGGACGGCTGTTTGCGCCGGCATGCCGATATGCCGATGATCCAGCGTCTGCGCGAATGCGCAATTGTCAGCCCGGGCGAGCGGATGCGAACCATGCACGATCGCTGCCAGATGGTCTGTCCGATACGGGCGGGTCTGAAATCCTTCGAGGTCGGCCGCATCCCAGCAAATCGCCAGTGGTGCCGAGCCTTCGCGCAGCGACCGCACAACGTCGATGCTCAGGCTTTCCTCGATCGTGATGCCAACATCCTGATGACCCGGGATCTGCAGGAAGGCGGCGATGTCGTCCGGCAGCGATTCTGCCATCGACGATACGGTCGCCAGCAGGCGCACCTGACCCCGAATGCCCGAGCCAAAGTCAGCCATGTCCCGCGCCACGCGGTCGGCTGCGGCCAGCATTGCGCGTGCATGAGTCAGCACAATTTCGCCGGCGGCGGTAGGCACCACGCCACGGCGGCGGCGGTCCAGCAGGCTTGTGCCGACCGTCTCCTCAAGCTGCGCCAGCCGCTTGCTGATGGCGGATGCCACGATATGTTGCTGCTCGCCAGCGCGTGCGATGTTCTGGGTTTCGCACACGGCGACGAATAGCCGGAGGGTGGTCAGGTCGAGATCTCGCATGCCTGGATTGTAGGCTCAGACGTTCCGATATGGAACGATAGCGATGGCAGAAGATCGCTTCCGATTGTTTTTGGAACGGCATAGAGTGGCAGGTATCGCCTGTCTCTTCCCGGCGTCTCGCCGCAAGCCATGACCCCTGCATCGCAACACCAGAAACTGGCCGCCTGGCCGCTGCACGCCGTAATCCGTGAGGTCGGATTGCGTGACGGGCTCCAAAGTATCCGGACCATCGTCCCCACCGAACACAAGAAGACCTGGATTCGTGCTGCCCACGCCGCAGGCCAGCGCGAGATCGAGGTGGGCTCGTTCGTCCCCGCACGACTGTTGCCGCAATTGGCCGATACCGCCGAGCTGGTGGCGTTCGCCCGCACGCTGCCGGGGCTGTTCGTCTCGGTGCTCGTGCCCAACCTGCGCGGCGCCCAGGATGCCATCGCCAGCGGTGCCGACCTGATGATCGTGCCGTTGTCCGCCAGCCACGCGCATAGCCTTGCCAATCTGCGTAAGACCCCCAACGAAGTGGTGGCCGAGGTGGCACGTATCCGCGCGGCGCGCGACGCCGCGGGGTCGAGGACGCTGATCGAAGGTGGCGTGGGCACGGCCTTTGGCTGCACGCTACAGGGTCGCGTGGCGCCCGATGAGGTGCTGCGGCTGATGCAGGCGTTGCTCGACGCGGGCGCCGATCGCGTGAGCCTGGCCGACACGGTTGGCTACGCCGATCCGCGCATGGTGCGTGAACTGTTCGAGCGGGCCGTCGCGATGGCCGGCGACCGCTTCTGGTGCGGCCATTTCCACGATACGCGCGGACTGGGCCTGGCCAATGTGCTGGCGGCCATGCAAACCGGCGTCACGCGCTTCGATGCCTGCCTGGCCGGCATCGGCGGCTGCCCGCACGCGCCCGGCGCCAGCGGCAACGTGACGACCGAAGACCTGGCGTACATGCTCGGCAGCATGGGCATCGAGACGGGCGTCGATATCGATGCACTGCTGGCATTGCGACAGCAGGTGAAAGGCTGGCTTGCCGGGGAAACGCTGCACGGCACGCTCTGGCGCGCCGGATTGCCCAAAACCTTTGCTGCCGGCGCCCATCGCGCGGTGGCTTGATCGACATCCTGGACCGTACCATGCAACAAGAGAACACATCGCTGCCGTTGGCCGGCATCCGTGTCGTCGAATTTACCCACATGGTGATGGGGCCCACCTGCGGCATGATCCTGGCCGACCTGGGCGCCGAGGTCATCAAGGTGGAGCCGCCCGGTGGTGACAAGACCCGCAACCTTCCGGGGCTGGGCATCGGCTTCTTTCGCGCCTTCAACCGCAACAAGAAGAGCGTGGTGCTGGACATCACGACCGAAGAAGGGCGCGCGGCCGCGGCCGAACTGGCCGGGCAGAGCGATGTGCTGCTGGAAAATTTCCGGCCCGGCCTGATGGAAAAGCTCGGTCTCGACTACGCAACGCTGTCGGCAAGGTACCCGCACCTGATCTACGTTTCCCACAAGGGCTTCCTGCCCGGACCGTACGAAAAACGGCTGGCGCTGGATGAAGTCGTGCAGATGATGGGCGGCCTGTCCTACATGACCGGGCCGAAGGGCAGGCCGCTGCGCGCGGGGACGTCGGTCAACGACATCATGGGCGGCATGTTCGGCGCCATCGGCGTGCTGGCCGCGCTGCGCGAACGTGATCGTACCGGCCGAGGACAGGAGATCCAGAGCGCGCTGTTCGAAAACTGCGTGTTCCTGGCGTCGCAGCATATGCAGCAGTTTGCGATGACGGGCGAGGCACCGCCGCCGATGCCGTCGCGCGTGTCGGCGTGGAGCGTCTATGACGTGTTCACGCTGGCCAACGGCGAGCAACTCTTCATCGGTGCGGTCAGCGACAAGCAGTTCGTTACGCTCTGCAACGTGCTAGGGCATGCAGAACTGGTCCACCGGCCCGAGTACCGCGATAACGCGTCCCGTGTGGCAGTGCGGCCCCAGTTGCTGGAAGAACTGGGCATCATTCTTCAGCACCATCGCCCCGAAGCATTGATGCCCAAACTCGAGGCCGCAGGCATCCCTTATGCGCCGATCGTCCGCCCTGACCAGTTGCTCGACGATCCACACCTGAAGGAAAGTGGCGGGCTGGTGCCGATGCAGATGGACGACGGCTCGATGGCGCCCACGGTCCTGTTGCCGCTGTTGATGGGCGGCAGGCGCCCGGGAGTCAGGCATCCGTTGCCCAGGCCCGGCGAGCACAACGACGAAGTGTTGGGACGCATGACAAGGCCAGGTGACTGAGCCAGGCCCCGAAATTGCCTTACCGCTGTTCCCATAAAAAAGACGGAGACAACCATGATTTCACGCCCCCACTGGAGGGCCGTGGCGGCTGCCACAGGCTTTCTGCTCTGCACCGCGTTGCCCGCGCTGGCTCAAGGCGGCAAGCCGGTGCGGCTGATCCTGCCGATCAGCGCGGGTTCCGGCGTCGATGCCATCGCCCGTACCGCTGGCCCTGCGCTGGGCAAGGCCATGGGGCAACCCGTGGTGATCGAGAACCTGCCCGGAGCAGGTGGCATCACCGGTGCGGCCGCCGTGGTCAAGGCGCAACCCGACGGCCTGACGCTGGGACTGGTGTCGAACAATCACGTGATCAATCCGAGCGTATTCAAGTCGATGCCCTTCGACCCGATCAAGGACGTGACGCCGATCAGCGTAATCGGCGCCACCCAGCTCGTGCTGGTGGTCAATCCGAAAGTCCCCGCGAAGAACGTCAAGGAACTGGTGGCGCTGCTCAAGGCGAAGCCCGATGCCTACAACTATGCGTCGTCGGGGAACGGCACGATCATCCATCTTGCCGGCGAGATGTTCCTGAGCGAAGCCGGCGCCAAGGCCAATCACATCCCCTACAAGGGCACTGGCCCGATGGTGACCGACCTGCTTGGCGGGCAGGTGGACATGGGTGTGGTGGCACTCAATGCCGCGTTGCCTTACCTGAAGGCCGGCACCTTGCGTGCCATTGGCGTGTGTGGCGATGCGCGTTCGCCCGTTGCCCCCGATGTGCCGACCATCGCGGAGCAGGGCCTGCCCGATTACCACGTCGAAGGCTGGTTCGCCGTCGTGGGCCCCGCCAACATGAAGCCCGCCGATGTGAAGCGGATACATGATGCCTTTGCCACGGCGCTCTCCAGCCCCGAGGTGGTCGAAGCCCTGAAGAAGCAGGCCACCGCCATCAAGCCCGGATCTCCCGAGGCGGCCGCCCAGTTCTTCCGTACTGAAGCCGACCGTTACGCCGGCCTGGTGAAGAAGGCCAACGTCAAAGTCGAATAATCCATCCCACCGAGAACATGTCCATCTACCGGCTTTCGCGCCTGGTTTGATTACCAGCCATGCAAGCGGTGCCATTCAGCGATCTCGCCCTCGTCGGCGAGAGCCTGGTACGAGGGAAACTGCGCGCCCGTGGCACATGCGTGGTTTGGCAGGATGCGCAGCCGTGTGCCGATCGGGAAACGCCTGGCGATGTCGGTATCCGTCGCATCCGCGCGCGACAGGATGCCATGTTCCTGATTTGCGCCACGGAGGATGTAGCCCGGAATGACTGCACCATCGACTCCGCACACCTGGCCATAGCCGAAGTCGCGTTTCTGGTTCTGCGTGCCGCGATCGCGGCTCATGGCCATCCAACCCGCATCGACGATGGCCCAGCCTTTGTCGGCTTGGTGTCCGATCACGGTGGTGATCACGCTCAGTGCGATGTCTTCGGTCGAACAAACGCCCACGTTGTGCATGACGAGGTCGAAGAAGACGTAAACGCCGGCGCGTACTTCGGTCACGCCTTGCAAGTGGTTCGCGGAGAGCGCCGTCGGCGTGGAGCCGACGCTGACCACCGGGCAGGGCAGGCCGGCTTCGCGCAGTCGATCGGCGGCGTGAACGCAGCCGGCCCGCTCCTGCTCCGCCATCGCGGCAAGTGCCTCCGGCGTATCGAGTTCATAACTGGAACCCGCGTGCGTCATCACGCCACCAAGACGCGCGCCGCCTTCGTGCAGCACGGTCGCGACATCGAGGAGTGCTGGTTCATCCGGGCGGATGCCGGAGCGATGGCCGTCGGTATCGATCTCGATCCAGACTTCGAAGACCTCGCCGTTTTCCGCGCCGAAGGCAACGATGGCGCGCGCAGAATCCACGCTGTCGGTCACGATCTTCAGGTCGCAGCCCCGGCGGCGGAGCGCCAACGCTTGGGGCAGCTTGTTGGCCACCATGCCCACGCCGTAGAGGATGTCGGTGATGCCGTCGTCAAAGAAATGGGCCGCTTCCTTCAGTGTGGAGACGGTGATGCCGCTGGCCCCTGCTGCGATCTGCGCGCGTACGACCTGCGAGCACTTGCTGGTCTTGGCGTGGGGACGGAAGCGCACGCCAAGCGCGTCCATGCGTGCCTGCATCCGTTGTATGTTCCGATGCATGCGCGAGGTGTCGATGACTGCTGCGGGAGTTTCCAACTTCATTAGCGACGTGGAGGAAGTGTTCATGTCGTCCATGATCTTGTCAGTCCATGTATTGGCGCTTGGCCTTTAGTGCCGGTACGTCTTTGCGCAGGCCACGCGAGATGAGGCCCGACGCCGCAGAGTGCGAGGGGCCATAGCGGAGCGTCTTAGCGGCTTGCAGCACGAAAGGACCGCAACCACGGCAGTGCCGAAGGCAGGGTCGAATACTCGACTTCCGGCGCGGGCGCACCGGCAGGCAGCGCGAGGCCGATGCGGTTATGCCAATACGTGCGCAATCCCACCGGTGAGGTACCGAACATGTCATAGCCGGAACCGGCCACGAAGGCGGCATCGGGTGCCTGCACGCGGAGTGCCTCCAGGGCAAGCTGGTACGGGCGCGGATCGGGCTTGTAGTAGCCGGCCGTCTCGGAAGTGACCACGGCATCCCAGTCGACTCCCAACAGGGCGGCAGCGCGCTGCCCCAGGCGCTCGGAGCAGTTCGTCACGACTGCCAGTTTGCAATGCGGCCGCAGTGCCTGCAGCAACTCGCGCGCGCCGTCCCACGGTGGTAATTCGTCCCAGTGCGCTTCCAGCGCCTGCGGGGCCGTCCAGGGCAAGCCGACGTGTTCGGCCGCTTCCTGCACCAGTCGTTCATAACTCACGTAGGCGCCGCAGCCGTAGGTCCTCCGCAGGTATTCGGCCCGCCAGGCGCGGCCCGCGGCCTCGGACCCGGCCGCCGAATTCCAGAGGGTCCAGGAGTCCAGCAATGCGGTGAGCGGGTCGAAAAGCACGGCACGCGGCCAGGCCGGCGAAAGGCGGGGAGCGACTTTGTCCATGAGATCCTTTTACGAGAGGTTTGCGCAGCGGCGCACTGTCGTCAGAGGTTCCCAGTGTAGAAACGATAGTGTGGCTCGTGGTTAAATCCCGGAACATCAATCGTTAAGCTGAAGTGAATGATCCAGATCGAGGACCTGCGCCTGGTCGAGGCGCTGGCACAGTCGCCCTCGCTTAGCGCAGCGGCGCGCGCGCTGAATGTGACGCCGCCGGCATTGTCTGCGCGCCTGCGCAAGCTGGAGTCCATCCTGGGCCTTGCGCTTGCCACCCGCACTGCCAGGCGGTTGAGCCTGACGCCCGAAGGCGAACGCTTCGCCCGTGAGAGTGCGGCGCTGCTGGCTCAGCTCCATGAGCTTCCCGAGTCTTTCAGGAGGGAGGACAGCCGACTCACGGGAACGCTCCGTATTGCCGCTCCCTTTGGCTACGGACGGCACCATATCGCCCCCCTGCTGGGGCGTTTTGCGCTGGCCCATCCGGGCTTGCGCTTGCAGCTCGATTTGCATGAGACTCCCTGGCCAGACCGCCACGACTCGGATGCCGTGGTCCACATCGGCGCGGTACGCGATTCATCCTGGATCGCCCGCACACTGGCACCCAATGCGCGCTGGCTGTGCGCCAGCCCGGCCTACTTGAGCCAGCACGGCACGCCCGCGGAGCCCCGCGACTTGCTCTCGCACGCCTGCATCTGCATCCGGGAGAACGACGAGGACGCGACGCTGTGGCGCTTCCGTTGGCCGGACGCCAGCGCAGGGCGGCGATCCCGGGCACGAGAGACCGTGCGTGTCGTGGCGGCCTACACCAGCAATGACGGCAGTATTGCGCGCCAGTGGGCAGAGCAGGGCCTGGGACTGGTGCTCCGTTCGGAATGGGACGTGGCCGACGCTGTCGCGCGCGGCAGACTGGTGCGGGTGCTGGCTGACTGGGAGTTCGACAGCGCGCCGGTGACATTGCTGGTGCCGACGCGTCGCGGACGTACGGCCCGTGTACAAGCAGTGATGCAATTCCTGGAAGAGGCCTTGGGCGGCGACAGGGCGGAAATGCAGTGAGGTGCGCGCGGAGCGCCTTCAGGCGGCGTGGTGTTCCAGGCCCGCACACAGGGCGTCGAACGGAACCTTGCAGCGCGCGCTGTGGCGCAGGTCCTCATGCATCGCGACCCACATTTCGAGTGGAAACGTGAAGTCGTCGGGCATCACGCGCACAAGGTCAGGATAGCGCCGAGCCAGTGCAACCTGACAGACGCCAATGCCTGCGCCTGCGCGGATCAGTGCGAATTGAGCGAGGTCGCTGTCCGTGCGCACCGTAAAGGCATCCCGGCGCCAGCCCGGGAGCGTCTTGCTTCCCGCTCGCAGGAACGGCGTCTCCTCGTCGAAACCGATCAACGCATGCATTGCCAGCTCGGCCGGCTTCTCGGGGATTCCCCGTTTGCTCAAATAGTGTCGGTGCGCATGCAGGCCCAGTTGGACGACGCCAATGCGCCGGGCAAGCAAGGCGTCCTGGTTCGGGCGCGTCATGCGAACGGCAATGTCGGCTTCGCGCAGCAGCAGGTCCTGGACACGGTTCGTCAGCGCGAGTTCGACCTTGAGTCCCGGGTGCGCCGCCTGTAGTTGCGCCACGATAGGAGGCAGAACCTCGGCGCCCATGACTTCGCTCGCGCTGATGCGCACGGTTCCCTTGACGTCGCCCTGGCTTTCCGCGGCGCGCATCAGTGCGGCTGCGGAAGTGCTCATGGCCTCGGCGTAGGGCTTGAGTTCGAGCGCGGCCGGAGTTGGGAGCAGCCCCGTCTGCGAGCGGGTGAAGAGGGTGAGCCCCAGGGACTTCTCCAGTGCTTCGACATGGCGACCCACTGTCGGTTGGGCGAGCCCCAGAGCGCGTGCGGCGCCAGACAGCGAGCCTTCCTGCAGCACACAGAGGTAAGAGCGATAGAGTTCCCAGCTAGGTTCCGTTCCCATACAAAAATGTATATCAGATATACGATGTTCGACAATTTTATTATAACGACGGTGCATTGAAAATGCTCCCCATGTTCAAGGGGAGATTCGATATGCAAACCGACAAGACAGCATTGGTTCTTGGCGCTACAGGCGGCATCGGTAGTGAGGTCGCCCGGCAGCTTCGGGACGCGGGCTGGAGTGTGCGCGGGCTCACGCGAAGCCAACACGTCCCGGCGACTGATGATGGCATCACCTGGATCGCCGGTGATGCAATGCGCCGAGAGGATGTCATGGCGGCCGCGCAGGGGTGCTCGGTGATCGTGCATGCGGTGAATCCGCAGGGTTACCGCCGCTGGGCAGAACTGGTGCTGCCCATGCTCGACAATACGATCGCCGCGGCGACAACACAAGGCGCCACCATCTTGCTGCCCGGTACCGTCTATAACTTCGGTCCGGACGCCTTCCCGGACCCGCATGAAGGCTCGCCCCAGCATCCGCTCACGCGCAAGGGAGGCATCCGCGTCGAACTGGAACGGCGTCTGCGTTTGGCCACGGCCAGCGGCGTGCGTACGATAGTGGTTCGTGCGGGTGACTTCTTTGGCCCGAAACCTGGCAATAGCTGGTTCTCCCAGGCAATGGTCAAACCGGGCCGGGCCGTTACCGTCATCAATCTTCCCGGCCGAAAGGGCATTGGGCATCAGTGGTCGTATCTGCCCGACGTGGCGCGCACGATGGTGGAACTGCTCGCGCGGCGAGAATCGCTGGAACCGTTTGCGGCGTTCCACATGGCAGGGCATTGGGATGAGGACGGCATGCAGATGGCCGAAGCCATTCGCCGCGTCGTGGTTCGTCGTGGCGGCCGTGTGCCAATACTGCGCCCGTTCCCGTGGTGGCTGCTCAGTGTCGCCTCGCCCTTCGTCACCACTTTCCGCGAGATGCGCGAGATGCGTTACCTATGGCAGAAGCCGGTGCGCATGACAAACGACAAGCTGCTATCCGTGCTCGGACAGGAACCACACACGCCGCTCGATCGTGCCATTGAGGCGACGTTGCACGGCATGGGGTGCATCGATCCGTCGAGCGCAGTCGTTCAGGCCGCCTCGGCCTACTGGCCTTCGAGCCACTGAATTGCGAAGCGCATCAGTTCCTTGCCACTTCGGATGCCCAGCTTCTGCTTGATGTTGGCTTGGTGAGCTTCGATGGTCTTGATACTGCGACTCATTTTCTCGGCAATTTCACGTGTACTGAAGCCAAGTCCGATCAGGTGCAGGACCTCGAATTCCCGCTCTGACAGGTGGGCGATGGCGCTCGTGGGCGCTTTGGTCGGCGTTGTCAGCGTGCGCGCGAGCTTCTCATGCATCGCTGCGCTCAAGTAGACGTTTCCGGCGAGTACCTCTCGGATGGCGTTCAGGATGTGTTCCGTGGCCCCGAGCTTCATGAGATACCCGTTGGCGCCGGCCCGCAATGCACGCTCGGCGAACAGGGCTTCGTCGTGCATGCTGAGAACGAGGATCGCCAGCGTCGGATGGTGCTGCCTGAAATGCCTGACGAGGTCCAGGCCGGAGTTCGACTGCAGGCTGAGATCCACGATGGCCAGGTCGGGCTTGCAGGCGACAGCCGTCAATGCTTCTTCGGCACTGCCGGCCACGCAGCAAACGTGCAGGTTCTCATGTGAATGCAGCAAGTGGGTCAGCCCTTCCCGGATAATAGGATGGTCATCCACGATAAGGATCTGGACCGCACGATGCGGGCTATATGATGTTCCTTGCATCGTCCGGGCTCTCCGGTATCGGGAAGCGGATTGCGACCGTGGTGCCGCCCCAGCTATTGCAGGAGACCGTGCACGAGCCCCCAAGCAGACTCGCCCGATGGCGCAGGTTGTGCAGTCCCAGCCCTGTGCCATGTGCCAGCTGGTCCTCGGCGAGACCGACGCCATCATCACTGATAGAGAGTTGCTGGAAACCGCTGTCGCGATCGAGCTCGATCCATATGTGGCTGCCGTGGCTGTATTTGAGCGCATTGTTGACCGCTTCCTGTGCCGCGCGGAAGAGATGGTTTTGCATCGGCGGCGCCAGGAAGTCCGCCGCTGACTTGACCTGGAGCGCGCAGTCGATGCCGTTGACCGAACGCGTTGTCGTGACCAGGGCTTGCAGGGCAGCGGTCAAGCCACCTGCTTCCATTGCGACAGGATCCAGGCCGTGCGCGACCTTGCGGGTCATCAGAGCGGCCTGCTTGACCAGTTCGACGATCTTCTCTGCGCTGGGGGCTGCGGGATGGCGATGCTTCTGCAATTCCTCGCTCAGCGCCACACAGTAGAAGTCCAGGCTGGTGAGATGCTGGCCAAGGCCATCGTGCAACTCCTGGCCGATGAGCCTCTGCTGCAGATCGCCGCTCTGGATCAGTTCGGCCTCGAGCAGGCGGCGTCGCGCGATCTCCTTCCTCAACTCCTGGTTCGCGCGCTCGAGTTCATGGGTTCGTTCTTGTACGCGCGTCTCCAGCATGACGTGGGAGGCGAGCAGGAGCCACTGGATTCGCTTTTCCTGGGCATGTGCTGCCACGAGCAGCAGCCCGGTAAGGGCCACGACGTTGGCAAATGCGCACCATCTGACCAGGCTGTCCACCGACGTTGCGGCTGCAAAGGGACCGGTGCCACGTGTGGTGCCCCAGATGGCGATGATCGAAACAAGCAATGTCGAGAGGCATGTGCCCCAGTGGTCGAAGCGCAATGCTGCCCAGATGGTGAACGGGAACACCGCCAGGGCAGCAGGATAGTACCCATGCCCTGCGAGTTCGCCGGAGCCGAAGATGAGATAGCTGATCCACGCCGTCGCAAGGGCAAGTGCACACGCTTCCGAGGCCAGTTTGGCGGAGTGAATGGGGTTTGGATACGAGATCGATGTCAGGAGCGCAGGAGCCACGACCAGAACGCCCATCATGTCCCCGAGCCACCACTGCAGAAGGGCAGGGGCGAATTCGCCGGGATGCGCGAGCCCCGCTGCAACGAGCGCACTGGCGCCGATGAGCGCGCTCACTGTCGTACTGGTCGTCGCACCCAGGACGATAAAGGCGATGACGTCCTTGCTGCGATCCATGGTGCACCGGAATCGCACAAACTGCGTCAATGAAAGCCACCCCAGCAGGGACGCGGTCATCGCGCCAAGCCCGATGACCAGCGCCACCCGAGTTGGCACGCCCACCGACATGTTGGCTGCAACCGAGCCGATCGCGATTCCGGGAGCCCCCTGGATACCCAGAACGAGCAGGGCAGCCAGAGCGATCCCGCTGGAGGGCCAGACGAGAGACACGGCGCCTCCCACCATCGCATAGGAAAGTCCGACCTTTGCACCGGCGAAGTACGCCAGGGCGACAAGTGCAGTACTAATAAAGGGATGGGACCGCGCGGATTGCGTGATGTTCTGCATGGCTTGCTTCCAATCATGTGGCAGACCTTCGGAACTTCAGGCTTCTTCTCGGCCACAATGACGGCGGTTGTGCGCGGTATTACGCCTTTGCCAAGCACGCTGGCACGGGCGCAGCAAAAAAACTCCTTAGAATTTATGCCAGATTCCCAATGGGGGTAAGGATCGATTCAACGTGTCATGCAGATTTGGCGGCAAACCGGATTCTCATGGCGGATTTTCCCGTGCTGCCCCCCCGATTCGATTCCTGTTCGCACGGATGTGGCGCGGAACTCCACGAATAGGGCGTTCCCCTAGGAGCTTTTCGGACAAGTTCCCCATACGCGTACGCGTGGTTGACGCCTACATTGACGGGTACGAAGTTGAGCGGCACAAACTGAGCTTCGGGCGTTCTTCCAACCACGTTAATGGGGGTGAAAAATGGTAAGAACAATCTTCTTGCTCGCAGCGGCGAGCGCGGCACTCACCGCTGGTGTGGCCTATGCGGGGGTGGGGTCGCGGGATGTCTACACCGACGGCGCCAACACGGTGGGCCCGCGGGATCCCTATAGCGATGGCGGGCTGACGTCAAAGTTCGATGTGTTCTCCGATGGCGCGCGCGTCACGGACAGGAGAGATGCGTTCACCGATGGAGCATGACGTACGAGCATGGTGAATCCCCAGACGGCCGTCTCAGGCCATCGTTCAGCATGTCGCTCCGGGGTTCGTGCTGCTACCGGCGCGGCTCAAGCCGCGCCCTCAGCACAAAAGGCACCCCCGTGCCAACACTTGATTAGGCGGACGCCCCGACATCTGGGGACGCCCCAGATAATGGGGGGATAGCGCCGAATCAGGATGCCCTCTTCCTAAACCTATACTGGTAGCGCCTGAGTTGGAACCGGAGCGCTGCCATGACCGATCTTCCATTCCGTCACGCCGAAACGGACTCATACGATACCGTCGAGTCTCTGGTCCTTGATCTTCTGGAATGGATCGGACCCGATGCACGACCTTACATCGAGGTCATCGAAGCCTGGCGTACCTCGTGCCCCCGTCTGCCGGTTTGGGAAGAAGCCAACGCGCGAGGTTATCTGACACGCATCCATTCACCCGGCGGCGCTGAAGTGAAAGTCAGCGAGGCGGGTGCCGCCTATTTGCGAACCAGTCGGGGCAGGCCAACGGGGAGTCCGCAAGCAGCCGCTTGAATGTCATCGCCCAAGATGGCAGAAAATTCCTCGCCGCCAACGCGCGATACTCCTCGCCGATGATGGCTGCGGCCGTTCGCGCTGTGCCCATCGCTTCGCCCGCGGCACGTGTCGCATTCAAAGATCACTAAGATCTCGGTCAGAAAATTCTGAATTCCGCTTGGCGTTGTCTTCTGCAACGATAGCCTCAAGGTGCATTCCGCGCGAGATTCTTGTTTTGCGGAGGGAAAGTCACGCGCGGGGCGCCGGCTTTCAGTCCTCGACGTGGCCCGGGAGGGCACTTTCACTGTGCTTTGCCCGCGCCGCATTCGTGTGCGGCGCAATGACCGCAATGCTGTTGTGCAACAGGCGATGAAAGCAGTAACAAACCGACGGTGGACAACGAAGGGAGGCGGGAAATGCATCGAGGCAAGGAAGGGAGGGCGACACAGACGGGCTGCAGCTTGTTGATGCTGGCCACGCTGGCAGCGGTCCTCGCGATCACGGGGTGTGGCAAGAAGGACGAGTCCCCAAAGACACAGCAGCCGGCGGCACAAGCGCCCGCTCCGGCGCCGGAGTCCAGCGCGGCTGCGCCTGTGCCAGCCAGGGAGAATCCGCCCGTGGCGGCCAACGTGCCGGTGCCTGCCGCTTCCGCGCCCGCGTTGGCAGCCACCTCGCCGTCTGGCAAGAAGCCAAACATACTGGTCATTTTCGGGGATGACATCGGTCAGGCCAACATCAGCGCCTACAGCCACGGCGTGGTTGGCTACCGAACTCCCAATATCGACCGCATTGCCGCCGAAGGGATGATGCTGACGGACTACTACGGCGAGAACAGCTGTACAGCGGGGCGCTCTACTTTCATTACTGGCGAAAGTGGCTTGCGCACGGGCTTGCTGAAGGTCGGCATCCCTGGCTCGCCGATCGGCTTGCAGGCGCAGAACGTGACCATCGCCCAGGCACTGAAGCCGCTTGGCTATGCAACGGGTCAATTCGGCAAGAACCACCTGGGCGACAGGAACGAGTACTTGCCTACCGCACACGGCTTCGACGAATTCTTTGGCAACCTCTACCACCTGAACGCGGAAGAGGAGCCTGAGCGCCCCTACTACCCGAAGAACGACACGGCCTGGGTCAAGGCAAACGCCCCGCGCGGCGTTCTCCATTCCTTCGCGGACGGCAAGATTGACGACACCGGCCCCCTTAACCGCAAGCGCATGGAGACGATCGACGACGAAACCACCGCGGCTGCGATCGGCTTTATGGAAAAGCAGGTCAAGGCCGATAAACCGTTTTTCGTGTGGATGAACACGACACGCATGCATGCCTTCACGCATGTCCGCGACTCCATGCAAGGCCAGAGTGGCATGCCCGGTAATGAATACGCCGATGGCATGCTTGAGCACGATGGAGATGTCGGCAAGCTTCTCAAATCGCTCGACGATCTGAAGGTTGCGGACAATACGATCGTGATCTACACAACCGACAATGGCCCCAATCAGTGGTCGTGGCCGGACGCCGCGACCACGCCGTTCAGAAGCGAGAAGGATACCAACTGGGAAGGTGCGTTCCGCGTTCCGGCACTGATCCGGTGGCCGGGCCGGATCAAGCCCGGCACCGTGTCGACGACCATGATCTCGGGGCTCGACTGGTTCCCGACCTTGCTTGCGGCTGCCGGCGATACCGACATCAAGGATCGCTTGCTAAAGGGTGCGAGCATTGGCGGAAAGACCTTCAAGGTGCATCTGGACGGCTATAACTTCCTGCCATACTTGACCGGACAGACGAACACCGGCCCTCGCCAGGATTTCTTCTACTTCAACGACGATGGCGTATTAGTGGCGATGCGGCACAACGACTGGAAGTTCGTTTTCTGTGAGCAGCGGCATCCTGGCGGCTTCGAAGTGTGGGCCAACCCGTTCACGTGCTTGCGCGTGCCGAAGGCGTTCAACCTGCGCATGGACCCCTACGAGCGGGCGGACATCGTTTCCGACCAATATTACGACTGGACGGCAAAGAACGCGTACATGATCAGTTATGCATCGTCGCGCGTGGGGCCATTCCTCCAAACGTTCAAGGACTATCCGCCAAGCCAGAGGCCAGCCAGCTTCACGATCGACCAGATGACGGAAGCGGTGATGCAGTCCATCAACAAGGCAGGAGCCAGGTAATAGTTGCCGTGGCGTGGTTGGCCGGACACCCTCCGGGCAACCACTCAAGTCGACGAACCCGGTTATAGCGCAACCGGCGGCCTGGGGATCGGCCTGTCTCTTGCAAATCGATCATCGAAAAGCATGCTGGATCAATTAGCGCCACCAGCGCTGGACCCGGACAAGGAAGCACGTTCACCATACAGTGCGACCGACGCCGGAAGCGGGCAGAGACCTGTGGCGCAACCACCCGAAGCGTCCGGTTCATCTTATCCAACGCGCCCGATGCTTCTTGTCTATCGCTCAAGGGCCAGCACGCTGGTTGTTATGTCGGCTGCCGTTGCGGCCAGGATTTGCCGATAAGCATTCACCACGCCATCCACTTGCCCGGGTGCAGGCACCTCGGCTTCGGTACGGCCACTCAGGGTCTTGCCGTCTGGCAGGCGCTTCACGGTCCAGGCGATGGTTGCTGCGGCCCGCTTTCCCAGGTCGGCGTCGAGGATGACTACCTCGGCGGTCACGCGAACGGCTGGCTGGGTGGCCGGCAGGCCGTGCTGGTAGATATCGACCGCGTCAAGACTAGACTGCAAACGCTGCGACAGTGCATCGCGAAGCTCGTCCGGTAATGGAGACATCCAGCGAGATGTGTCAAGCAACTTCACACCACCGTCAGCGCCGTCGCTCACTACCAACTGCGCGCGATTCAGGCGCTCGGGGACACGCACTGGCCTGACCTCGATCCATCGCGGCTCGGGTGTACGGCCCGCGCTTCCCGGTGCGGCCCTTGCTGTGTCGGATGAACGTGCTGCCAATGTGTAATAGCGTGGCTCGGGCGACGCGCAGCCGTTGATCATGACTGTAGCCGCGATGACCAGCGGAATTAGTATGCTGGAACGTGTCATTGTTTCTCTTCCCTCTTTCCCTGCAAGAGCGCTTCCGGATGCCGCTCGAGATAGTCTGTGAGCGTGCGCAACGAAGCGGCGGCCCGCGTGAGTTCCTGCATCATCCGGCGGGTGTCCTGCTGCAGTGACGCGTCGGGCGCCAGCGCGCCATTGGCCGTTGCTAGCGTGCGGCGCGCGTCCTGCAGCGCCGCAAGCACCTGCGGGGCCACGTCGCCGTTGACCTGCGCCACGAGCTTGTCTGCGTTGACCAGCATCTTGTTCATCGACACCATCGCCGTGCGCGCGTCCTGTCCGATCTGATCGAACGGGACTTTGCCGATCCTGGTCACGATGTCACCAAGCTTGGCTTGCAACTCGTCGAAGGTCCCTGGCGTGGTGGGGAGTTGCGGCGGCGACGCGTTCAGGTCCAGCTCATCCGGTAGAGGCGCCTTCGGAAAGAAGTCGAGGGCGACGTATAGCTGTCCGGTCAGCAGGTTTCCGGTGCGCAGTTGCGCACGCATGCCGCGCTGTACCAGGCTATGCACGATGGCGAGCTTGCGCGTATCGTCGGCCACGTCCTGATCGCGCAGACCCATGCGGGAAGGATAGAGTTCCACGACCACCGGCATCCGGAAGGCCTTCTTGTCGCGCTGGTATTCGATGCCGATCGAACGCACCTGCCCGACAGTCACGCCTCGGAAATCGATGGGCGCTCCCGGCGACAGGCCACGCACCGACTGGTCGAAATTGAGGACTGCCAGCGCGGGAGCAAGCTCCTCCGGCTCCTTCATGGCTTCGGACTGGTCAGCAGCCAGCAGGAATTCGGTGTTCTCCGCGGCCGCCGAGTGCGCAGTGGAGTGCTCCGGCGCCTGGAAGGCCACGCCGCCGAGCATCACGGTGACCAGAGACTGCGTGGACAGCTTCAACCCGTTCGCGTCGAGCTTGAGGTCGACGCCGCTGGCGTGCCAGAAGCGCGTATCGGCGGAGACAAGCTTCTCGTAGGGCTTGTCGACAAATACTCGCAATGTGATGTCGTGACCGTTCGGGTCGAGCTGGTAGGACACGACATGGCCGACAGGGACGCGACGATAGTAGACAGGAGACCCAACATCGAGCGAGCCGAGGTCTTGTGCGTGCAACACGAACTGCCTGCCCGAGGCATCGGTGGTGACCACGGGCGGCACTTCGAGTCCGGTGAAGCTGTGCATGGTGTCGGCAGATTTGCCTGCATCGACCCCGATATAGGCGCCGGATAGCAGCGTCTCGAGCCCAGACACGCCGCTGATGGCAAATCGTGGCCGTACCACCCAGAAACGCGAATCGGCCACGGCGAAGCTCCTTGCATCCTTTGTCAGAGCAATCGTCGCGATCACGTGAGAGCGGTCCGCCGCCAACCGGGCCGTTTTGACCAGGCCGATATCGACGTCCTTGTATCGAACTGGGGTTTTGCCGGGCGTCAGGCCTTCTGCGGTACGAAAGGTGACCGTGATCTCCGGCCCGCGCGATGCAAGTGTGCTGATGAGCAGCGAGAGGCCGACCACCGCGGCCACGATGGGTATCAGCCAGACCAGCGAGGGCAGCCAGCGCGCGGGCGGCTTGCGGACCGGCTCCGGTATGGCTGATGGCGCGGCGGGATCAAAGTGTTCGGTCATGATTGACTACCGAGAAATCGAGTGGGAGAGGCGGCGCATCGAGGCTGTCCCACAGCAGCCGGGGATCGAAGCATAGTGAGGCGAGCATGGTGAGCACGACGACCGAGGCAAACGCCAGGGCTCCGGCACCTGGTGTGATGGTGGCCAGCGACCCGGCGCGCACCAGCGAGGCGAGCAACGCGACGACGAAGACATCGAGCATGGACCATCGGCCAATGACTTCGACCACCGTATAGAGGCGGGTCTGTTCACGAAGACGCCAGGTCGAGCGGCGGCGCACCGTCAGCAACAGCAGCGTCAGGATCATCATCTTGAGCAGCGGCACGACAACGCTGGCGATCAGCACGACCAAAGAGAGCATGTGTGAGCCCGAAAGCCACAGGTAGATCACGCCCGACAGGATCGTGTCGTGCTGGGTGCCAAAGATCGACTGCGTCACCATGATCGGTAGCAGATTGGCCGGGATATAGAGCAGGTAGGCGGAGAGCAGGAAGGCCCAGGCACGCGCCATGCTGGCTGGCTTGCGACGATGCAACGTGGCGCCGCAGCGCGGGCAGGGCGCACCTTCCAGCGTCAGCGGGCTGACGAGGTCGCAGGCATGACAAGCCAGCAGGCCCTGCCCGGTCGCCGTGGGGTAACACAAGCGGTCTGCGCTCATGACGCAGTATCCGGAGGGACGGCCGGCACGCCGTTCGTACTTCGCGCATCGAACTGGTGCCAGAGGTCGCGCGGAGGGAACGACAGGATGGCGGCAAGCACTACCACCAGCGCGCCGAACGACCAGAGCGAAACGCCCGGCATTACCTGTGCGACGGTCGATAGCTTCACCAGCGTGACCAGCACGCCGATCATGAACACCTCGATCATGCCCCATGGGCGGGTCAGCAGAATGGCGCGTGCGATGTGGTGGAACGCACGAGGCATGCGGCGCCGGGCCATCGGCTGGAGCACAAAGCCCATCATGAGCAGCTCGCCCAGAGGCACGAGGAGCGTCGTGACGAACACGAGCACGGCCACCAGCGGCATATTGTCGGCGTAGAGGGCTTGTATCGCGCCCCATAGCGTGGTCTCCATGCGCGTGCCCTTGAGGTCCATAGCGACGATCGGGTACATGTTTGAGATCAGAAACAGAATCACCGCGGTCACGACGAGCGGCAGCAGGCGGCGGTAGGCCCCCGTGCTGTTGCGGTACAGCTCCGCACCGCACCGCAGGCAAACGGCCCGTTCAGCGTCGCCCAGTGCCGTGCGGACATGAAGTGCGTCGCAATGCTCGCACGCGATCAGCCGAGCCGGATCCTGATGCGCAGGCAGCGGAGGCAAATGAGGGTGACGCACGGCGGGTCCCGGAGCAGCTGATGAAGTCCGGCATTCTGCTACAGAATGACTAAGATGTCATGATGACGGTCATTATTTTACAAATCATGGTGGTGGGCGGTTGGCGTGCAGGATGCCCGTCTTGCGCTGTGCCATAATCGCCCGTCACTTAAGCTTCTCTTGTTGAAGATGCCCGCCGATCCCGAATTCCAAGACCATCGTCCACGTGTTGCCGCTGAACGGCGTGCGCGCATGCGCAGGCGGCTCATCGAAAGCGCGATGATCGTTTTTGCGCAGCGGGGCATGGGTTCCAGCGTGATCCCGGAGGTGATCGCGGCGGCCGGTGTCTCGCAGGGCTCCTTCTATAATTACTTCCGCACCAACGATGATCTGCTGGCGGCCGTCAGCGACGCACTCAGTCACGACATGGTGCACATGATCGAGGGCGTCTTGGCGGACGTCGACGATCCAGCGCTGCGATTCGCTACCGCCGGCCGGATGTATCTGCACCTGGTGCGAGCCTATCCCGTTGTCGCCCGCTTCCTTGCCGCTACGGGTTTCAGTCTCGTCGGAAAGAAAAGCGCGATATACGAACATCTGCCAGCCGATATCAAGGAGGGCGTGAAGCGCGGCACGTTCGACGAGGAGGCCGCCGACGTGGGGGTGGACATGGCGACGGGCGCGGCGCTCATCGCCGTCCAGCGTATTGCAAATGGCAGAACGGCCAAGGACTACCCGGAACGCATCGTTCGTGCGGTGTTGAGATCGCTCGGTGTATCGGCGGCCGGCGCCGCGAAGTTGATCGCGGCGCCCCTTCCCAAGCTCGTGGCGCCGCCGGAATCGCTGCTCAAGACGGCGCAGCAGAAGCTCGCCGCCCTCGCCGAATCCTCCAGCTAGCCATGCCGCGCCTGTGACGGGTCGAGGATCGCGGCTTCGAGCATGTCCTCGAAAAGCACGATGTTGGCGTTGAGCGGCGAACTGGATATGGCGTCGGCCGTAGTACTCTCCACGCCCAGGGCGCGCAAAGCCACGGCAGCCGCCAGTTCGGAAAAATCATCCTTGCACCCGCTCTCCAGCATGCGGTGCATCGCGCTCATTGCGGCGCCGGTAACGATATTGAACGCCAGCGTGAGCGGCATGGGCGTGAAACGATTGCGGCGCACGCCATCCTCCAGGTCCCGGCGCACGAATTCCAGCATGCTCGGCGCCTGGTAACCCGACCATCCGAAGCGTCCCAGGATGCTTGCCACACCCGGCTGGTGTACTGCCAGCATCGATGCCAGCCGTATGCCGCGGGAGATGTGTTCGGCAGGATCGTCATCGCGCCTGACGATGGGGTCTGCCTCTCGTACCCACTGCTCGGCCACCCTCCCTATCAGTTCACGCATGATCGCTTCGGACGACGGAAAGTACTTGTAGAACGTTCCACGCGACACCTGCGCCGCGCAGATGATGTCGTCGATCGAAGGCGAAGGGTCGCGGTTCTCCACCAGCAACCGCAACGTACTGCTCAATAGCAGCGCGCGCATGCGCTGCCTCCGTTTGGCCGCAACGCGCTGACGATGATCGGTCGCCTCCCACATCTCGCCCGCTGCGGCAAATCCCTGCTCTATCGCACTCATGGATCGGTTCTCTCCTTTCAGGGGAATCGGGCACGCATGGCCATGCGCCTTCTCCGCCGCATAGGCTTGTGCCCAACGAGGTTGCTCCGGCCGCACATACAAAATAAATTAAACGTCAATCTGACTACGGCGTCATTATGATGTATATTTCGGGCTCTTGGGAAGGGCGGATGCCCAGGCCTGCTGACACTGACGCCCCGAACGAGTCCGTTGTATCGGCTCGGTGGCGCAAAACGCTGATGACTCGCAGGCGAGTGACGGACCTACTGGAGCGTAGAAATTGAACAGGAAGCATCGAGCAGCAATGCTCACCATCATCGCGGCGGCGAGCCTGCTGGCGGCGTGCACAGAGAAACCTGCGTCCGAACAGTCGGACGTGCGGCCGGTGCGGACCGTGGTCGTCGGGCGTAGCAGCGGCACCATCGGCGCCAACTATTCGGGAGAAATCCGTGCGCGTTACGAAAGCCAGTTGGGCTTCCGGACGGCGGGCAAGATCGTTGCCCGGATGGTGGAAGTGGGCAGCCATGTCAAGCGCGGGCAGCCGTTGCTGCAGCTCGATCCCACCCAGGAAGCCTTGCAGGTTGCCGCAGCCGGCGCGGATGCGGACGCTGCGAGAAGCCGGGTAGCCCAGGCCCGGGTGGACGTAAAGCGCACCGAACAACTGCTGGCACAGAACTTTGCTTCGCAGGCCGAACTGGACCAGCAGCGCCTGGCGTTGAGCCAGGCGGAAGCCCAGCTTCGCTCGGCGCAGGCGCGCCAGCAATTGAACGCCAACATGCGCGGATTCACGACGCTCGTGGCTGACCGCGACGGGGTGGTCAGCGCCATCAACGCGGAAGCCGGCCAGGTCGTGTCGGCCGGCCAGTCGATCGTCACCGTTGCGGCCGACGGCGAGCGCGAAGTGTCGATCAGCATTCCCGAGTCTCGCGTCGACGAACTACGCAAGGCCCAGAAGCTCGCGATCACGGTGTGGGCGCATCCTGAAAAGTCCTGGAGCGGCAAGCTTCGCGAGCTGGCGCCGGACGCTGACAGTGTCACGCGCACTTACTCGGCGCGCATTTCTATCCAGGAAGCGGACGCCGACCCCAGCCTCCTGCGGCTGGGCATGACCGCATCCGTCATGGTTCCCGACGTGGACGGCAGTGGCGCGGTTCGCGTGCCGCTGACCGCCATCGTCGATCACGAGCGCAGCCGGCACGTGTGGGTGGTGGACCTCAAGACGTCGCGCGTGATGTCCCGTGAAGTGAAGCTCGGTGCGGCTCAGAACGACAGCGTCATTGTGGCGGCGGGCCTGGGGGGTGGCGAGACGGTAGTGACCGCCGGCGTGCACATGCTGCAGCCCGGCCAGCAGGTGAAGGTGGCGGAGGCGACGACCGTCGCCCAGGCGGGAGGTTCGAAGTGAAAGGTGTCAATCTGTCCGAATGGGCGCTTAAACACCCGCAGATGATCGCGTTCCTGCTGTTGCTGTTGTCCGTGGCCGGCGTGCTGGCATACGGCAGCCTCGGCCAGAAGGAAGACCCCGAGTTTACGATCAAGACCATGGTGGTGCAGGCCTACTGGCCGGGAGGCTCCGCGCAGCAGATGGCCGACCAGGTGGCCGACAAGCTCGAGCGCAAGTTGCAGGAGGTCGCGGAGATCGACTATACGTCCACCTACGTCAAGCCGGGTGAGGCGCAGATCAAGGTCAACCTGC
Organism: Cupriavidus sp. 86D6; assembly: GCF_057815095.1. Taxonomy (NCBI): domain Bacteria; kingdom Pseudomonadati; phylum Pseudomonadota; class Betaproteobacteria; order Burkholderiales; family Burkholderiaceae; genus Cupriavidus; species Cupriavidus sp. 86D6. Next base: position 53,223 of record NZ_JBYPSB010000005.1, read on the forward strand.
GCGAAGACGTTCCGCGATCCGCCGTGCCGGATGTGTGGTATCAGGTTCGCAAGAAGCTGGGTGACATCCACCATACCCTGCCGCAGGGCACGCAAGGGCCGTTCTTCAATGACGAGTTCGGAGACACGTTCGGCAATCTGTATGCCATCACTGGCGACGGATTCAGCTACGACGACCTGAGGCGGATCGCCGATGCGGCGCGCAACGAGTTCCTTCGTGTTGACGATGTCAACAAGGTCGATCTCGTGGGCAAGCAGGAGCAGAAGATCTATGTGGAAGTTTCTACTGCCAAGCTTGCGTCTCTGGGGATCGATCCGGCCCTGATTGCCCAGACACTCGCGCAGACCAATGTAGTGTCGTCGGGCGGTACGGTGCAAACCGGTGCCGAACGGGTGCGGCTGGATGTGAGCGGCGAGTTCGATTCTGTAGAGGGCATTCGCGCCATCGGCATCCGTGCCGGCCAGCGCACTTTCCGGCTGGGTGATATCGCCGATGTCCGTCGCGGTTTTGTCGAGCCGGCCACTTCGCGGATGCGCTTCAACGGCAACGAGGCCATCGGCCTTGCCGTGAGCATGCGCAAGGGCGGTGACGTGATCCGACTTGGCGCGAAGCTCGATGAAACGGTCAAGCGTATCGAGGCCACCCTGCCTGTCGGCGTGCAGATTCATGCAGTCAGTGACCAGCCACGCATCGTCGAGCATTCCGTCTTCGAATTCAAGAAGAGCCTCGCGGAGGCAGTGGTCATCGTGCTCGTCGTGAGTTTCCTGTCGCTGGGCCTGCGGACCGGGCTGGTGGTTGCGCTGAGCATACCGCTCGTGCTGGCCATGACGTTCCTGGCCATGTACGTGATGGGGATCGACCTGCAACGCATCTCGCTCGGTGCGCTGATTATCGCGCTGGGTCTGCTGGTGGACGACGCCATCATTGCCGTCGAAATGATGGCGCTGAAGCTTGAGCAGGGCTGGGACAAGTTCCGCGCGGCCACCTACGCCTACACGGCCACTGCGTTCCCGATGCTCACCGGCACGCTGATCACGGCGGCGGGCTTCCTTCCGGTCGGCTTTGCAAAGTCCGGCACCGGCGAGTATGTGTATTCGCTGTTTCAGGTGGTCGGAATCTCGCTGCTGTTGTCCTGGCTGGTGGCCGTGCTGTTTACCCCGTATATCGGTTTCAAGCTGTTGAAGGAGCATGCGCACGCTTCGCATGACGAGGAAGCGGTCTACCAGCGCGGCTTCTATGTCAAATTCCGCCGCTTCATGGATTTCTGCTTGCGGCAACGCGTCTGGGTGCTCGGCATCACGCTTGCGGCGTTCGTCGGCGCGCTCATGTTGTTCAAGGCAGTGCCCCAGCAGTTCTTTCCGGCGTCGGACCGTGCCGAGCTGATCGTGGACATGTGGATGCCGGAGGCTTCGACGTTCGAAGCGAGCCAGCGCGAGGTGCAGAAGCTCGAAGCGATGCTCAAGGGCGATCCGGACATTGCCGCGGTGACGAGCTTCGTGGGCAATGGCGCGCCGCGCTTCTACCTGCCGCTCGATGCGCAGACCCCGAACCTGAACCTTGGCGAAATGATGGTGATGACCAAGGGCGGCGAGGCGCGTGAGCGCGCGAAGGAAAAGCTCGAGAAGTTGTTCGCGGAGAAGTTTCCAAACGTACGTGGGCGGGTCAACCGCCTGGAGAATGGTCCGCCCGTTGGTTATCCAGTGCAATTCCGGGTCTATGGCCAGGACAACGACAAGGTCCGGACTATCGGCGACAAGGTAGCAGCGATCATGCGCGAGGAGCCGCATGTGCGTCAGGTGAACCAGGACTGGAGCGAGCGCATCAAGCGCGTCCAGGTAGACGTCGATCAGGACAAGGCGCGTGCACTTGGCATTACGTCCGCCCAGATCAAGCAGGCACTCGAGGCGTCGATTTCCGGTACGCCGATCACACAGTTCCGGGAAGAAGACCAGGGTATCGACATCGTGTCGCGCCTCATTGCGGCCGAGCGTACGGACCTGAACAACCTGAAGGACGCCAGGATCTATGTTCGCGACGGGAAGTTCGTGCCGGTATCGCAGGTGGCCCGTCTGACCCTTGCCAGTGAAGATGGGGAACTGTGGCGACGCAATCGCGTGCCGACGATGACGGTCCGTGCTGACATCGCGGGCGCGCAGGCACCCGACGTCACCGGCGCGCTGCTGCCCCGGATCGAGGCGCTCCAGAAGGACCTGCCGCTCGGCTATGGCATCGACATCGGCGGTGCATCGGAATCGAGCGCGAAAGCCCAGCGTTCAGTGTTTGCGGTGATGCCGTGGACCATCATCGCCGTGCTGGTGCTGCTGATGATCCAACTGCAGGACATGAAGAAGATGGCAATTGTCCTGATGACCGCGCCGCTCGGCCTGATCGGTGTGAGCGTGGTGCTGGCCACCTTCCGGATTCCGTTCGGCTTCGTTGCAATGCTCGGTGTCATCGCGCTGGCCGGCATGATCATCCGCAACTCGGTGATCCTGGTCGTGCAGATCGACGAGGACGTGCGCGCAGGCGTGCCGTTGTGGACGGCCATCGTCGAGTCGGCGGTGCGGCGGTTGCGTCCGATCGTGCTGACGGCACTGGCGGCCATCCTGGCGATGGTGCCGCTGACCCATTCGGTGTTCTGGGGCCCCATGGCGTGGGCAATCATGGGCGGCCTCGCCGTGGCCACGGTGCTGACGCTCGTGTTCCTGCCTGCCCTGTACGCGACGTGGTACCGGGCAAAGCGCCCCGCGACCGTCTGATCGCGAATCTGACGTTGAGAGTGATTGTGATGAAGCGATTCAATATGGCCCTGCGGGCCGGGCAGGTGGCGCTGGGCTGCATGCTGTTCCTGAGCGCCGGTGAGTCGGGCGCGATCGACCTCGTGGGCGCCTACGAGCAGGCATTGGCGCATGATCCGTCGACCCTTGCCGCGAACGATGCGCTCACGGCGGGGCAAGAGAAGGCCGTGCAGGGCAGGGCCCTGCTGCTGCCCAGCCTGAGGCTGCAAGGTGGCGTGGGCCGTACTGTCGTCCATTCTTCGGCCACTGACGATGGGGCGTCGCTGATCCCGTCCAATACGTCGGGCACTGTGCGGCAGGCCGGCGTGGTGCTGGTGCAGCCGATCTACGACCGGGGTGCGGTGGCGACGAAGAAGCAATTGCGGGAGCAGACGAACCTGGCGCAAACACAGTTCGGCCAGTCGCGCCAGGATCTTGCCCTGCGGGTAGCAGAAGCGTACTTCGGCGTCGTCCTGGGCGAGGAGACGCTGCGCGTGGTACAGGCCGAGAAGGCCGCCTTGCGGCAGCAGCGCGATCGCGCCAAGGCGCGCTTCGACATCGGGCAGGGCAAGATCACCGATCTGCATGAAGCCCAGGCGCGCCTGGACGGTGTGGAGAGCCGCGAAGTGACGGCGCAATCTGCACTGGAGCAGCGTCGCACGCGCTTCCAGGAGATCGTTGGCACGTCGCCCGATCAACTGAGCGGGCTTGCCGCCCGGTTTGCGCCCAGGCCGCCGGAGCCGGACAATCTTGCGGCGTGGCAGGCCAAGGGGGAGGAACAGAGCTTCCTGGTCAAGACCCGGCAGTCGGAACTTGACATTGCCGGCGCGGAGATCGACAAGTACCGGCTTGCCAGCCGCCCGACCGTCTCGCTCGTGGCGGGCTACAACACGCAAGGGCAGACCGGTAATCTGGCGCCCTGGGTTGCTGCCAATACGCGTTCCGCGACCGTGGGGTTGCAGGTCAACATTCCGCTGTACGCGGGTGGGAGTCTGGACTCGCGCGAGCGGGAGTCCGTTGCAAAGAGGAGCCAGGCGGAACAGGAGCTTGCCGCGGCCCGGCGCGATGTGCGCCTGAACGTACAGGACGGGTTCCTGTCGGTGAAGACTGGCGTGTCGCGTATCGCCGCCCTCGAGCAGTCGTTGACGTCGGCGCGTAGTGCGCTGGCGGCGACGATCCTTGGCCGGGACGTCGGCACACGCACCGAACCCGACGTGCTCGACGCGCAGCAGCGCGTGTTCGCCGCGGAGCTGGACGTGGTGCAGGCTCGGCTGGACTACCTGCTGGGTCGCCTCCGCCTTGCCGCCGCGACGGGAGAATTGAGCGAGGATACCCTGCGTTCGCTCAACGGCTGGCTCGCTTCGTGACAGGGCCTCCACGCCCCGTCTATGCCCGGGGCGTCTCCCGATCCCAGCTCATTGCCCATCCATACAACGCCATGCATCCAAGTACGATCATCGTCGGCCCGAACACGAACGACAATAGCGGCATCATTAGCAGCGACCCGGTTTTCATCACATAGACATGCAGTGCCAGCTGCATAGGCACAGCCACGATGACAAACACAAGCGTAAGCAGCGTCAGGAATATCTTCTTCGGCCAGGAAAAGTCGAAGATGTAGTAGACGAGCGCATGCCCCCATGGCAGCAGGAACAGGAAGCTGGCAGAGGTCTTCAGCATGTTGTTGGCATATTCGCTGACCGAGTAGGGGAAATCCGTCGGTGCCACTGCGAAGAACAGCAGCGCCGTGCATTGAATGAAGACGGCGAACAGAAGGAAGTAGCGTAGCGGCAGGAACCGGTCATGCATGCGAAGCGCGAATATGCACACGATGAGCGTGGCCAGCAAGTTTGCGGACCACATGGCCACGTCGGGCGGTGTCGCCGTGACATTCAGATAGGGCAAGTCGAAGTCGAACCAGGCCACCCGTGTCAAGCGTTCGATCACGACGCCGTCCATGCCAAGCTTGTCGATCCAGAACGCGAGCACTGCGGTCCATATCACGCTGATTTTGGCGCGCAGCAGCCACTCGGCAGAATTGAACAGCACCGGCAATAGGAAAATGCCGGCCATCGTCCACGCCGACAGACTTAGCCGGTCCAGTGACCGATGCCTGGCCAGGCTCAGGATCGTCAGGCCAAGTGCGTCGCTTGCATCGCGGGTGGCGGGAGTGTGTCCAGCAGGATGGGCCATGGTCTAGAACTCCGCGAAAACACCTATCTCTGCTTGTTTGCGTTTGTAGGACGGATTTTCGTAATAGACCGCGCGCAAGTTGATGCCGTAGCGTTTGGTGATCCATTTGCGCCAGTTCAGGGAGACTTCATGGCTGGTGAAATCGCTGAGCAGTTGCTGCGCGCCGGTGATCTGGTAGGCCTCGGTCCCGCCGTCGTATCGCAAGGTGATGTACTGGTCCTTGTCGCGGCCATAGGTGACAGCGATCGATCCCCGGTTGGAACGGACGTTGCCGGGGTCGCTTCGGTTCAGCCGCCCCCCGAGCTGGATGATCCACGGGGCGTCGAAGTAGTAGGTCAGCCCGAGAAGCAAGGTCTTGTCGTTATAGACCTCCTTGGCGCGGTAGTAGGTGAAGCCTGCACTGGCGACCAGGTTCTTTTTTTCCAGCAGTTTGCGGAACAGCATGCCATCGACGCGGACCTGGGGCAGGAAGAAGCCGCCCGCGCTGGTGCCGGCGCTTAGAAAGCCGTACCAGTCGTCATCGAAAATTCGCGTATAGCCCAGTCCGAAGAACGTGCCTGCGTCGCCGAAATGGTTCTGGTGACTGATTTCGCCGGTCACATAGTCCTTCGGCGTCAGGTGGACGCCGCCGCGCACGTACTGGTCGTTCCAGCTCGAATTATTGTTGGTCAGGTTGGCATGGCCTAGTCCGCCTTCTATGAATCCCGTGAGTAACGGCACGAAGGTTCGGGGCGGGCTGGCTTCCGCCTGGGCGCGCGATTCCGTGGTGGCGACCAGCATCGCCATGCCCAGCAGGCATGACAGGACAAGCCTGCCGTAGAACCGGATTCGGGTATGCGAGAGCTTTGCCATGCGTATCCTTTCGATCTTGCCTCAACGACAGCGCAACCCGGCCGGAGGCGGTGCCAGCGCCTGTTCGGGGGTCAAGCGCGCCACGAACGCCAGGTACAACGCCTCTTCCAGAACATTCCAGTGTTTGCCATGACGGAACTGGATGGAACGGATGCGCCAGCACGAAATCGCTTCCTTGTCTTCCATCTTGTCGGCGACCAGTGCCACCAGCCCCCAGGGGAAATCCGCCTCGGACATCTGCAGCCAGGTCATCCGGTGCTCTTTCATCCAGAGGCGATACGTCAAGGCATCCGGTCGATTAGGCGGACGAATATCAGACAGAATAGGAAAGATCTGTGCGACAGCGTCCGGATAAAACTCATACTGTTCGCGTGGCTGGGTGCTTACCAGATAACCCTGCCCAGGCCGCCAGAACACACGCAGGATGTCCTTGTCGAGTTGCTCGGCCTTGCGCATCCACTCCGTGGCGCCCGCGGCGTCACCCAGGCGCCGCCGATAGGCGCTGGTCGCCTTGAAGGCGCTGGAGATCTCCGCGTTGTCCATCAGCAAGGCGACATGCAGGCTGGAGGAAATGTAGTACACCCCGGACTGCGCATCCCGCAGGGTGTCGATATGCGCGCTAGCCTTGTCGAAGCTGGCCTGCCACGCTGGCGGCATGCCTTCGGATGGCGCTTGACGGACCAGTAGTTCCATCCAGACTGCCATCAGGGCATCGTCCGCATCGGCTGGCTGGCACGCGACAAAACGCTCGGCCTTCAGGCAGTAGCGGTCGAAGCGGCCGTCAGCGTGCTGGCGCGGCAACTGCCAGGCGATCCAGCGTTTGGCCGCAGCCGACATCGCCCCCCCGGCGTCCTGTGCGGCGAGCAGCGCCTTGGCCGCGAAATAGGGATCGATCGAGTCGCCGCCAAAGTAGGTGGTAATAGCGCCATCGGGACGCTGGTACCCCTGGAGCGAGAGTTCACCCGCATCCGCTGGCGCATGCGCCAGCGTGGCGATCAACAACATGAAAGCCATCAATGTTTTCATGGTTTTTGCAGTCGTTCACGCGTCGCCAGCCGAGGCTTCTGGCACGACGCGGCCTTCCTCCAACGCAGATGCCGCGCCATAGACCACCGAGCCCGCGTGCATGTGCAACAACGGCGCGACGACGGTCGTGCGCCGGCCGGCGGCGCCAATCACACAGCGCCTGCCCACATCGATTTCCTGCTCCGAGACCAACGGCCCGGCGATGACACACTCGCGCTCCAACAAGATCGCACCGGCAGCGATTAGCGCGCCATGGATGCGTACGCCCGGTCCCAGCCAGATGCCACCGGTTGATTTCACGCTGCCCATGATGCAGGAGCCGGCACCGATCCAAAGCTCGCCGTGTACGATCAGGTCACCACGATGCACAGTGTTGGCAGAAAGCGTCAGGGCATGGGGTACCAGCCAGCGACCATCCGCATGCTCCGCGTCATCAGCATCGGGAATGGCCTCCAGGGGGGGCGCCGCCCGGGCACGGGCATCGTCAGTCGCATCGTCGATATCGGGCGGCGTCCCGGCACGCCGCTGCCCGAAGCTGACCACCGCCGCGCTCACTGACGTGAACTCACAGGCTTCTTCCAGGCGGATTGCATAGTGCGCCGACAAAGGTCCGCGCAGCCGGCAGTTCGGCTCGACGTGGATGTTGCGCGCATGGGCCCAGCGCTGCAGTTCGCTGCCATCGCGTATCACGACCTCGCCCTCGGAAAGCAGAACCTGGAGATGGTTCTCCCGGCCTGTATGAATGCCGCGTCGCCCATAGATATCGCGCGAGAAGGTGAAACCGTCAGGCAGCGTCAGCGTTCCGCCAGTCACGACAGTGCGCGTGCAGACGCCCAGATTCGTCTCCGCCCGTGCCGGAACGAAACTACCGGTGACGTGAACGACCGGCCGTAGCGCCATTGCCGTGCGCGTGAGCTTGTGCAGCCGGTCACCCGCCTCATGCCGCGCCACCAGAGCGCGAAAATTCGCTGCCACTTTCGTCACATCGAGGGTGTGTTCCCCGTCGATCATCAGCGGCCGGACGTCACGCGCCCGCCGCCATTCCAGCGCCGCCGGGACGAGCGGCAGGGCGAACACGAGCATGGTGAGCGTACCGAGCAACAGAGGCCACATAGTCAGTTCCTCGGGCGATAACGGGACGTCTTGTCCCAGCGCAGTTCCCGACGTAACAGCTGATCGAAGACGATTTGACCCAGAATCGCTCGCGACACGGCGAGCATGCTGACGAGGAAGCCGAAATAGTTCAGAGGCAACAGCCGGATGCGTTCGCGGGTGCCGTCCAGATGCACCGCGGCGGCGATCTCGAAAAACGCTGCAAAATTGCCCAAGGTGCCATAGGACATCAGCGCGAAGAGGATCAACGCCTCGCCGAATAGTGGCAAGCCGCCGGCATAGAACAACAGGATCGCCAGCAGCCAGCCAAACAGCATGATCGGCGCCATCATGTAGATGCCAAGCAGCGCCACGCCATCGATCTTCTCGAACAGGCCGTGATGCCGGCAAGCCGCCATCCTGACGCCGTGGCGGTACAGCGCTTGATTGTGGCCCTTGGTCCAGCGCCGGATTTGCCGCACGCGGACCGGCCAGGTCTCCGGCACCTCCTCATAACATTCCGACCAGTTCTGGTAGACCGTCTTCCAGTTGGCCAGCAGCAGACGATAGGTGATGTCGGTGTCTTCCGCGAGTACATCGTCATGCCAGCCACCGACAGCGCGCAATGCCCGCATCCTCACGCCGCCCACGGTGCCGCCGTACTGGGGGACCAACTGCAGGTTCATGCGGGCTTGCTGGTCGACCTGATAGCCACCCGAGCGTTCCAGATCGAGCAGGCGCGTCAGCAGGTTCACGCCCACATTCAACGGCACCACGCGGCCCATGGTGGCACCCACCTCTGGATCGAAGAAAGGGGCCACCAGCTGCTTTAGCAGCCCTACCGGCGGCAGATAGTCTGCATCGAAGACCACGACGATGTCGCTCGTCACCGCCTCGCTGGCATCCTTGAGCGCGGCAGCCTTGCCCGGCTTTCCGGCGGCGCGGTGAAACGGTGTGATGCGCCCGGGGTGCTTCGCCACCAGATCATCGATGATCTCGCGCGTGCCATCGGTGGACCGATCGTTGACCGGCATGATGACGAGCCTGTCGGCGGGATAGTCCGCATGCAGCAGGCAGGCCAGCGAACCGGCTATCACGGCCTCTTCATTGTGCGCGGCGACCATGACGGTCAACGTAGGCCACTGCGCAATATCGATGTCGAGGTACGGGTGTCGCTGAAAGCCGAAGAGCCGGTTCAGGGTGAAGAGGTAGTGTCTTACGGCGTAGAACAGCACCAAGGCAATGACCGCCATCAGCAGCACCGTCAGCGGTGGCACAATCGCCTGCGCGCGCGGCTTTTCAGCTGTTGCGGAGGCCTCGCGCGCGGGGCTTTTTGGCAGCGGGCTTGACCACGTGCGTTTGGTCGAGCCGTTCATGTCATCGTTGTCGAGCGTGTCCGGCAGCACCACTGCGACATTCAGCGCGGCGTCTGCTGACGCGGCCCGGGCGGCAGGTTGCGCAGGCGAATCGCTGACACCCTGGACGCCGCCCTCGGCAGTGCCCGGGGGGATGGATAACGTTGTGATGTAGCTGTTGGGGGCGGCTGCGAACGCCCCGGGGATGGGAACGGTGATGACCAGCATCACGCCAATCGACAAAAACAGGCGATATCCAGGGTGCATGCTCGAAGGCCCATGTAGTGCTGTTCTTCTGCAGCGCCGCGTCCCCGCTTCCATTGCGAGCGCGCGAGGACGGGCGCTTGTCCTTTACCGCTTGCTGCTGACAAAGGCCAGCGTGGTGCCTCCTAGTGCCGTCACGATCCAGTTGGTGCCATCCCAGGTCACGAGCCCGAGTCCCTGTGTCACAACCGGCTGGTTGTAAGCCGACTTTGGCAGTACCCATGCCATGTCGGTCAGGTCGCTGGGGTGGGTAGCCTGAAAGGTCCAGGAATTCCCGCCGTCAGTCGCCTGCCAGCTGACTTGCTGGCGCCGTTGGCCGAACTTCGCCAGCGTGTCCATCGTGAACCAGTTGAACTGCCCGCTCGCCTTGACAGTCGCCGCCTTGTTGAAAAGGCTGTTGAGCACCGACTGGTAGTCGACGGCTCCCAGCGGATGCATGTAGATCAGCCGGCTGGTGCGGTTCTTCGCCACAAAATCGATAAGCTGCTTGTACCAGGCCGTAATGCTGGCAGCCGGAACGTTGAACTCTTCGAACTCCTCGAAGGTCGCGTACTGCCCGAACGGCATGACAGGGAACGCGCGGATCGTTTGGTTGGTCAGGGCGCCGTTGCGGTAGCTCCGGGTTGGCGCCATACCGGTGTGCCCCAGGAAGTAATAGGCGCTGTTGCCGTTGGCTTCGAGCCAGTTGACCGACCATTGCGGCGTGTTGCCCTCCGGCGCCGCGTATTCGACTGCCGGGCGACCCGTCACGCCCTCCACGCTTTGCTTGTTCAGCACAAGGTACTGCTCAAAGGTCGATTGATTCGTCTCGCTGGCGTTCGCGCCCCAAAAATCGTGAATCCATCCGCCGTGGCTACCGATGTTGTGGCCCTGGCTCAGCAGGTATGCCACCAGTTGTTGGGCGGTGGTGTTCTGCGACAGGTTGATGCCCTTGCCGTCTCCCACATTGATCTGGTCTGGCCCGGCCGTGATGGACATCGAGAAGGTTCCCCTCTGGAAGATGCCCCAGCCCTTGAGCTGGTTTGCCGGCGCAATCTGGTCACCGGCACAGAAGTGCCAGTTCAGTACCAATCCGCCCAGCGCCTTGGGTTGCGCGGACAGTCGCGGCATCTTCATCATGTTGGTGCCGAAGTAGCGCAGCATTCCGTGCATCAACATGCCGTCGGTTTGGCCCTTCAAGTAAGACAGCGGCATGTTCACGAACAACACGCGCCCGTTTCCGAAATTGCGCAGCCCCGCGACGAGCCCGAAATTGGGGGACGTCAGCAGAGCGGACCCACTGTAGGTGCCTTGGGTCACGAAGCTCGGGTAAATCAGGAAGCCGTAGACGTAGCCAGAGATACCTTCCACGGGATTGGTGGCGGTGGCGTCCCATACCATCGACTTGCCGGGTGGCACTTGCAAGGTCCTGAGGGTAGTGCCCAGGCCCGTGACCGGTCCTACGCCGATCATATTGCCGAGCAGCTGGTCATAGAGCACGTAGTCGACGCCAGCCAGGTTGCTCAGACGGCTTTTCTGCGGTGCATAGAATCCTGTGGTGGTCAGCGCGCCGAAGTCGTAGACGAGCATCAGCTGTCCGCCCTGATTTGCGTACGTCTCGAGCGACGAGATCAGCGCATCGCTCGCGTTCGCGTGTACCTGGTCCGGCAGGATGACGCCGGAGAACTGCGCCGGCGTCGTGCCCTGCTGGAACTGGCTGTCATTGATGACCGTGATCTTCAGGCCTTCTTCCTGGGCGGCATCGAGCCACGAGGAGACGCGCGCGTCCGGCAGCGCAAAGCCATCTGGCACCAGCAGCGCAATCTGATTGGTGGCCGCATGCGTGATTGCCGGCACGAGCACGCCGAGGGCAAGCAGCGCCATGACTGCCTGCAGCACCAGGCGGCCGCATCTCAGCATGAATGAGTGAGAGTTGTTAAGCACGATCTTCTCCCAGCGCGATGTCAATGTGCCTCGCCTTGGCGGAGATGCGAAAAGCGCCAGCCCGCCGCCAGGCATGATGCAGAATGTTCGGTGCCGGATCGCACCTCAATCCGGCTCCGCTTCGGGAGCCGGCGCCAGTGTGTAGGTGCCTGCCTTCACCTTTGGCCCGGCCTTGAGCTTTTTGGGCATTTTCGCCTTGATCTTGTCCTTCTTTTCCTTGTTCGTGCCAACGGCATCGGCTTCATAGACAAAGTCGGTCTGTACGCTATGGTCATACCCCTTCAATCCGCCGGGGTCCGCCGGACTTGCCGGCAGATATAGCGGCGGCTGTGCCGCCACCGCGGCGGCCTCTTCAGTCAGTGCGGCGTGGGCGGGCATCGAGACCGGGGAACTGGCAAATAGCACTGCTGTCCCCCACGCAACAAACCGGGTCATGCGTGAGCGCTTCATGGAATGGCTCCTTCTGGCGCGGGCCGTTGGCCCCTGGACGACTCATTGGCCAATGTGGTCGATGTCGCCGATGTGATCGATGTCATGGATGTCGCCGCGTACATGGCCGGCGCGCGGCCATTCAGGCCGCCAAGGGCTGCGTGGCCCGGGGCGTTGCCACAGTGCCGGTCGGGGCCCTGGAGCGGCGCCTGTAACGCAACGACGATGCGCTCGCTGGCGCGGCCATCACCGAATGGGTTATGGGCGCGTGCCATGCGCGCATATTCCTCGGTATCGTTAAGCAATTGCTCCGTAACGGTGATCAGGCGTTCCGGATCCGTGCCCACCAGCCGCGCTGTGCCGGCGGCTACCGCTTCAGGCCGTTCCGTGGAATCACGCGTCACGAGCACCGGCTTGCCCAGCGCGGGGGCCTCCTCCTGAATGCCGCCCGAGTCAGTGATGATCAGATGCGCGGAAGACATCAGGAAGACAAACGGCAGGTATTCCTGGGGCTCGATCAGGTGGATGTTCGGGTGCCCGCTAAGGATTGCCTTGACAGGCGCCTGCACGCGCGGGTTCAGATGCACCGGATAAACGATCTGGATATCGGGATTGCGATCGGCGAGCGTGCGCAGTGCGACGAACAGGCGCTCGAACGGCGTACCGAAGTTCTCGCGCCGATGGCCGGTGACCAGGATCAGCCGCCGCGATTTATCCAGGAAGCCATATTGCGCGGCCAGCCGGTTGCGCATAGCGGCATCGCTATCGAGGCGTTTCTTGATTTGCAGCAGGGCGTCAATGCCCGTGTTGCCGGTGAGGCTGATCCGATCGCGATCGACGCCTTCGCGCAGCAGCGTTTCCTGCGCCTGCAGCGTGGGTGCGAACAGCCAACAGGCCATCACATCGGTCACGCGCCGATTCATTTCTTCAGGCCACGGCGCGCTGAGATTGCCGGTGCGCAGGCCCGCTTCGACGTGTCCCACCGCGACATTGCGATAGAACGCCGCCAGGGTGGCGGCAAGCGTGGTGGTGGTGTCACCATGCACGAGCATCGCGTCAGGGACAAAGCGGTCCAATACCGCATGCACGCCCGTCAGCACACGCGTCGTGATGTCGGACAGAGTCTGGCCCTGGCTAATGATGTTCAGGTCGAAGTCCGGAACGATCTCGAAAAGTCGCAATACCTGGTCGAGCATCTGGCGATGTTGGCCTGTGACGCACACGCGCAAGTCGATGTTCGCCGCCTCCCGCAGCCGATGAATTAATGGCGCCATCTTGATGGCTTCCGGCCTCGTGCCGAAAACGGCGAGCACTTTCTGAGCCATGCCGGTCTCTCCTGAGTGCAAAGCGGGCGTTCCCATTGGGGAGGCGGGACGCCCCTACGACGACTTGCTTTTAGGACCGTCTGCGACCGCTTTCCACGCTGCATGTCGCTTTTCTTCTCGCCCGGTTCGGCTTTTGGCGGCGGTAGCGATTTGGAGTAAAAGACAGAGCGATGGTTATGCCAGCCACCGAGGATCGCAGAGATTATTTGGGATTCCAGCAAACCACCCCGCCACACGACGTATGCCGTTGCCTTGAATGGTTGCAACTTTGAAACAGCGGCGAATGGGGTCCACAGACGATTCTCGAAAACTGACAAATGCCACACGGCCAACTTGCACTTTTCCTCGTTAATGTGCTCGGTAGGGCATCCACATGTGACAGGGGCGTGACAATAAAGACTGTATGTCGGTTATGCGTCACATCGATCTGGATATGTACCGAAGAAGCTGGCCACTTCCCGCAAATATGTCTGGCCGATAGCACCCGTTGCACAATCTACGTGAGGCGCCCGCAATTGAGTTTGGCGCGCGTATCCACAAATTGATACTGCAGCTTCACTAGTGTCGCTGACGAGGCAGTTATTTTTACCGTCAGCCGTTATTTTGGATGAGGTTCTCAACCATGTGGTTGAGACGGAACCAGCGGCGCAAATATGTTTCAATATTGATATCGGAATCTATTGCATCCTAATATTCCAAGAGTCTTTCCGTGGCTCCCTATAAATATTGAAAACGATATCGATTTTCAATAATCATCAACTTTGGTCGCGTATCACTTCGATAAATATGCGATGAATGACAATATGCGGCTCAGTGGTTCACTTTTTCGGCAAGCGCGAGCCCGGTATAACGCCATGCCGAAATTAATCTCTAGTTAAGGTATTCCCATCCCTGGGTAGGGGCGACACGATCTCCTACGCTGAAGAGAATGGTGACCCGATGCGCCGCGTACCCGCGGCGGATCGCCGTATTCAGACTGTCACCCAACTATTCAGGAGACCACCATGGCCGCTGACATTCATGTCGTGCCCACACAGGCGGATGGCTGGGCAGTCGAAGTCGAAGGTTCGGCTGGCCCGGCGGAGCTTTTTGAAACCCAGGAGGAAGCCATCAAGGTCGGCACTGAGCGTGCAAGGCGGGACAAGGTCGAGCTGCTGATACACGGCCGCGACGGCCAGATCCGTGAGCGAAATTCCTTCGGCCACGATCCGCGCAACATCAAAGGCTAAGCGCCATGCTGCGCGCGGCGCCCGCGCCGACGCACGTTCAGCATTCCCCGATGCTACTGATCGAGTGCTCGCATTCGGCCGGACACCGCCGTCAAACAGTGGCATCTGCCGCAGGAACGGCAGGCGGGACGCCACCGGCGAGGTGTTTTGTCTAGCGCAAGTTTCGTGCGCAAGTCACCAGCAAGGTCTGCAACAGGGCGACGTTTTCCGCGTCGATACCTTCCAGCATCTCGGCTTCCAGCTTCTTCACTGAATCGTCGCAGCGGACCAGGAGCTTTTGTGCGCTTGCCGTGAGGCTCAAGTTCACGATACGTCCATGCGCGGGATCGGGCTCGCGCACCACCCACCCTTTTGCCTCCATCGTTTTCACGATCTCGTTGGCGGACTGCGGCGACATAAACGATCGCTCAGCCAGCTGCGCATTCGAAAGGCTGCCTCTCGCCTGTAGCACGGACATGGCAGTGAATAGCGGAAGCGTGATGCCGTGCGGTGCCAACGCTTCGGTGAGACGGCGTTTGACGATGCGGTCCGTGCGCCCGATCAGATAAGGCAACCGCGTGGGCGCCAATGGCGGTGCCGCTGCAGGCTCACGAGTTTGCGCCGATGCCGCAGCGGCTTGTCTCGCCGACCTGGTTTTCGTTATCTCTTTTGTCTTGGTAGCCATCGTCCTGCCGGGGGTCTTGGCAAAGTGAATGTTGCTTGTTAGGGGTTTACGCGCACCAATGATAATCTACTTGCTATATCAGGCTACCTGAAATTATATTGATTGCACGATTTCCGTAGGGCTGGCGCAGCATGAACAGGGAGGGATGGAAGCCGAACGCAGGCGATTAGCCGGACCGGCCGCCGGGTCGCGTGATCGCGCGGTCCTGGGCGGACCGGCCGTACGCACGGCGCTTGCTCATCTCCTTGCAGCAGTGGAAGCACTTTACAGCGACGACGGCCAAGCCGTCGTTGCCAGCACCTGGCCCCTGGGCCATGACATAAAACTAAACGGGAGACACCATGCCTCAACCACTTACCGGTGGCGCCTTGCTGGCCACCGCGATCGCGCTCGTCCCTTTGGCGGGATGCGGTGGCAGCGACGACGCCGGCACCCACACTGCATCGACGCCACCCGCCGCTTCGACTCCGGCACCGGTATCGGGATTACCGGTGCTCGGCCCGGCGGTGGGCATGACGTTGTCCGCCACGTGTGAAAGCCTTGCCAGCAAGCTGGCATTCCAGGACACGTCCATTACAGCGGTCACGACAGTTGCCGCAGGCGCGATCAAGACAGGGGCCACTGGCGTGGCAGAGCATTGCCTGATTGTGGGCAATATGAAGGCACGCACGAGTCCTGTCGATGGTAAGGCCTACGCCATGGGCTTCGAAATGCGTCTGCCCAAAGTCTGGAACGGCAGGTTCTACTACCAGGCCAACGGTGGCCTGGATGGCAGCGTCAACCAGGCGCAAGGTGCACTGGGCGGCGGGCCCCAGACCGGCGCGCTTGCGATGGGCTTTGCCGTCATCAGCTCCGATGCCGGGCACAACGGTAGCCAGAATCCCCTGTTTGGGATCGATCCACAAGCCCGGCTGGACTATGGCTATAACACCGTCGCAACACTGACACCGATGGCCAAGGCGTTGATCTCACAGTCCTACGGCAAGGGTCCAGATCGCAGCTACTTTGGCGGATGCTCCAATGGCGGACGCCATGCGATGGTCGCCGCGGCACGCATGGCCAAGGAGTACGACGGCATCGTGGCGGGCGACCCCGGCTTCCATCTGCCGAAGGCCGCCATTGGCGAGGTCTACGGCGCGCAGCAATTGGCGACGGTTTCCACGACGGGCACCGATGGTCTACCCGATATCACCACGGCGCTGTCGGCCGCGGAGCGCGCTTTGATCTCCAGTCGCGTACTGGCGAAGTGCGATGCGCTGGACGGCGCGACAGACGGTATGGTGCAGAACCTCAAGGCATGCCAGTCGCAGTTCAGCCTGAGCAACGACGTGCCGACCTGCGCGGGTACGACCCGTGATGGAACCTGCCTGACCGCTTCGCAGAAGACGGCACTGAGCAACTTGTTCGCCGGCGCACGCAACAGCGCGGGCCAGGCGCTGTACGCCAGCTTCCCGTTTGATGCGGGTATCGGCAGCGCAGGCTGGGCCCAGTGGAAGCAAAGCGCATCGGTCTCGCTCGACCCAGCGGCCTTGGCGTTCGTTTTCACGACGCCGCCGCAGCCAGCGTCGACCGCCAGCGCGCTCAAGGCGTTTGCGCTGAACTTCAGCATGGACACCGACGCGCCGAAGATCTTTGCCAGCGACGGTACGTACACGGAATCGGCCTGGTCATTCATGACGCCACCCGATGAGACCAACTTGTCAGTGCTGAAGAATCGCGGCGCTAAGCTGATCGTGTACCACGGCACCAGCGACCCGGTGTTTTCTTCGAATGACACCACTGACTGGTATGAGCGGCTGATGGCAGCCAACAGCGGTGACGCGGGCGATTTCGCACGCTATTTCCCAATTGCCGGCATGAACCACTGCTCCGGCGGTCCCACTGCCGATCAGTTTGACATCCTGACGCCGCTTGTGACCTGGGTCGAGCAAGGCAAGGCACCGGAGAGTGTCATTGCCACGGCGCGTGGCAGTTCGAACGCAGCACCTAACAGCGACGTTCCGGCAGCTTGGACCACAGGCACCGTTGACCGGACTCGCCCGCTCTGCCCGTATCCGAAGACGGCCCGATACAACGGCACGGGCGACATCAACGACGCAGCCAGCTTCCGCTGCAGCTGACGGCAACGGCCGCTGTGGTACACGCTCGGCCTCCGGGCTGAGCGTGTACCACGGCGCCATCTGCCTGTTTCGCGAGTGCCGGTCGAATCCGTCGCGGATATACGCCATTCGCGCATAACAATGTGCGAGTTTGTTCGTTCCTGGGATGAGCGGTAGCCCCTAGAGTCGGTAGCTTGTTCCCATCCGACTCATGACCCATTGGGCCTTCGCCATGACCGCATCCGAGTTACTTCACGCTGCCGCCTCAGGAACCGACATCGCCAGCCGCCGCCACCGGGCGGTGGCCCAGTTTATCGCCGAGACGCGCCAATTGCTCGGCAATGCCGACGTGACTGACAAGTCCTTGCTGGAGCCGGTGGCGAAGGCGCTGGAAGCGCTGGGCCAGCAGCGGGAGTTATTTCCTGACGCCCACTTTCCGGTGTCGGCCACGAACCCCGCGCAGGTATACAGGCTGGCCGAGGATCTCGACGGCCGGTTTGCGCTGTATGTCTCGGCCGGCCTCCCAGGCAAGGCACAGCCGCCGCACGACCACACCACGTGGGCGATCATTGCCGGTATCACCGGCCGGGAGCGCAACAACTTCTATGTGCGGCAGGCGACGGACGACCCGGCGCGCGACAAGCTGGTCGACATCGGGGAATCCGATGTCGTGGCGGGCTCCTCGGTCACGCTGTTGCCCGACGATGTGCATACCATCGAGCTCCTTGGTGAGGAGAACGGGCTGCATTTGCATTTTTATGGCCTCGCACTGGATCGGCTTGCGGGCCGCGTGGTGTTCGAGAGCAAGGCAGGTGGCAGCTATCGCCACTTCGGGCCGCCGCGCCGGCTGGCGGCGCCGGTAACGGACGTCGCCACGCTGAAGGCTGCGCTGGCGGATGGAGAGGAAATCGCGCTGCTCGACGTGCGCGAGACAGGCGTCCATGCGAAAGGCCATCCGTTGCTGGCGGCTTCCGCGCCACTGTGGCGGCTGGAACTGCTGATCCATCGGCTGGTCCCGAGGCCCGATACGCGCATCGTCCTGCTCGACAGCGGCGACGATGCCGATGCGCTGGCGCACCAGGCCGCGGCAAAGCTGGTGCGGCTTGGCTGGGGCAATGTGTCGGTGCTGCAGGGCGGCGTGGCGGCCTGGGTGGCGTCCGGCAACGAACTGTTCACCGGCAGTAACGTACCGAGCAAGGCCTTTGGCGAGATCATCGAACACGAGAAACACACACCGTGGATCGATGCCGACGAACTGCATCGCCGTATTGAAAAGGGCGAAGACATTGTCGTGGTGGATAGCCGCACCCCGGAAGAGTTCGCAGATTTCAGCCTGCCGTTCGCGCACAGCTTGCCGGGCGCCGAACTGGTCTACCGGATTGGCGAACTGGCGCCGAACCCTGGCACGCTGGTGGTGGTCAATTGCGCAGGCCGCACCCGCAGCATCGTGGGCGCGCAGACGCTGATCGATGCGGGCATTCCCAACCCGGTGGCGTCGCTGAAGGACGGCACCATGGCCTGGCTGCTGTCAGGCCGGACGCTGGCGCACGGGCGCGTGACACCGCTGCCGGAACCGTCGGCTGCCACGCTCGATGTGGTACGAAACCGCGCGGAGAATGTGGCAGCGCAGGCGGGGGTGCGCCGGATCGATGCCGCTGGCCTGCAGCAATTGGAGGCTGCATCGCCGACGCATACCCTCTACCGTTTCGATGTGCGCACGCGCAGCGAGTATGAATCGGGCCATCTGCCCGGCTGGCGCTGGGCGCCCGGCGGCCAACTGGTACAGGCCACCGACGAGTATCTGGCCACGCGTCGTGCCCGCATCGTGCTGGCGGACTTCGACGGCGTGCGCGCGCTGACGACGGCCGCCTGGCTGGCGCAGCTTGGCGGGCATGAGGTGTTCGTCTACGCACCGTCCGCCGATGCGGCGCTCGTGACCGGCCCGGAGCCCGTCCGTGTGCTGGCATCGCGTCCGTCCGCTGCGTCGGTGTCATCACAGCAGGCAGCACAGCAGCTGGGCTCCGGCACGGCAAGGCTGTTCGACGTGGAGCGAAGGTCAGCCTACGAGAAGCGTCACGCGGCGGGAGCCTACTTCGCCGTCCCTGACCGGCTGGAAGGGCTGATCGCCGATATTCCGGCCCAGCACGCCATTCTGATCATCTCTTCCGATGGCGTGCTCGCACGCGTGGTGGCTTCGGAATTGGCCGCGCGTACGGGCCGCGATGTCCGCTACGTGACTGGCGGCACGCAGGCCTGGGCGGCTGCGGGTCTACCGGTGGGCACGGGTGCCGAGCGGGTGCTGACCGATGACGACGATTACTGGTTCAGCCCGTATCAGCATGCCGACGTGGGCCAGCGCAATGCCGGCTTTCAGGCGTATCTCGACTGGGAGGTCAACCTGGTGGAGCAGCTCGGGCGCGAGGGCGATATCGGCTTCCGGTTGATCGGGGCCGCCGGGGCGGCAGGCTGAGCGGAACGGTCGCGACAACCGGTACGACAGGGGGCGTCACGGCCCCCTGTTTCGTTCAGCCGTGCCAGACGGCATGTGCGTACAAGTCCGGCCCGAAATCAGGCGACACCTCGGCAAGCGCGCGGGCCTGGTGCAATGCAAGGTCGGCGGTGAACAGATCCTGGCTCACGCGCGATACGATCCGCGGGATATCACGCCGCATGCTCGGGATATCGCCCAACGGAACGCCCGTGCTGGCATAGCCGGCCGGATTGAACACGTGGATTGCCCCGAGCCATGGCGCGGCACCGCGGTGCTTTTCGGTGTATTCAAGGCCGGAGCCCAGATAGGGCGAAGCGCCAAGCGCGTCATCGCGCTCGCCGGGCAGCGGCTCGTACCGGTCGCGCCAGCGAGCCATCCATGGGGCGATGCTGGCCAGTTCGGCGCGGTCGGCAGGGTCGGTGGTGTATCCCGTGCCGGCGATCACGAAGTCAAACACGAATGTCCGGTCTGCCACATGGGCTTCGACGCTGCCGTCGCGCAGCGTGGCAGCCTGCCACGGCGAGGATAGGTGCAGATGGAAGTTCGCATGGGCGGTGGCGCGCTTCACGGCATCTGCCGGAGGCGTCGAGCCCGCGCGGCGGTAGCGTACCGCGTGCTGCCAACGCTGCGCATCGGACAGGCTGGCGTAGTTCTCGAAAAAGCCGGGGTACATGCGCGGCTTGGCCACGGCCCGGGCCGCAATGTGATCGCGCCGGGAGAACAGCCGTACCGCCTGCGCGCCAGCTTCCAGCGCCACTGCCGCCGCGTCGAAGGCCGAGGCGGCCGCACCGATCACCGCCACGGTCTTGCCGCGTAACGCCGCAAAGTCGATGGCATCGGCCGTATGCGCGGCGAGCCCCGCCTGTACCGCCGCCTGCAGGTAGCCGGGCACGGATGGCGCACCGTTGCCGGCTACGCCGTTGGCCAGGACAAGCTTGCGCGTCGTCTCGACGTGCCTCGCACCGCCGACTTCCAGCGTCAGCCGCAGCGCCTGTACGCCGGCGTCCTCGAACGGTGCGATATCGACGAGGCGCGTGCCGTGGCGAACCTCGATATCGAGGAAGTCGCGGAACCAGTCGAGATAGGCAGCCCAGTCGGCGCGCGCAATGCGGTCTAGTGCCGCGAAGGCCTCGCGGCCGTGGCGGGCCTCGAACCATTGCTGGAAGCCCAGCGCGGTGATGCCGAGTTCCGGTCCTACCAGCGATTTCAGCGTGCGCAGCTTGTGCATGCGTGCGCGGGTAAGCCAGACGCCGGTGCCGGAAGCGTCTGCCGCAGCGTCGATCACGGAAACCCGGCCGATGCCCGCCCGCCGCAGTGCATGGGCGATGGCAGTGCCGCCCTGGCCGCCCCCGACGACCACGACGTTATGGTCGATGCCGTCGCGTTGGGGCACCCAGTTGTCGGGAGCCGGGCCCAGTAGCCGCAGCGTGTCCCGCGCGAATTGGTCGATGTCGCTCATGTCAATCCTAGGCAATGGTCCGTTGGAAGGCTTGGTGCAGATCCGCGATCAGGTCGCGTGGGTCCTCCAGGCCGACATGCAGGCGGATGACCGGCGCGTCGTCCCCATGTTCCTGCCAGCTACGGGACGCATTGAGCCGTTCGGGGGGCGCCACCAGCGCCAGGCTCTCGTAGCCGCCCCACGAGGCGCCGATCGAAAATAGCCGCAGGGTGTTGACCAGCCGGCCGGCTGCGGTGTGGTCGCGGGTGCGCAGGGCAAATGACACCAGCCCGCTGGCACCCGTGAAATCGCGCTTCCACAGCGTGTGACCGGGGTCGTCGGGCAGCGCGGGATAGAAGGTGCGGGACACCAGCGGCTGCTGCTGCAGCCATTGCGCCACCTCCGTCGCGTTGCGCTGGTGCTGCGCCAGCCGTACGGGCAGCGTGCGGAGCCCGCGCAGCGCCAGATAGGCGTCGTCGGCACCGACGGTGAGGCCCAGCGCCTCGTGTGCGGTCGCGATGCGCTCCGCCAGCGCCGGGCTGTCCACCACGACGGCGCCCTGCATGACGTCGGAATGGCCTGCGATGTACTTGGTCGCCGCCTGGATCGAAAGATTGGCGCCGAGGCGCAAAGGCTGCAGGAACCAGCCGCCGCTCCATGTGTTGTCGATGGCGACCGGCACGCCTTTGGCGCGTGCAATGGCCGTCAGCGCGGGCAAGTCGAGAACATCGAACAGCAGGGAGCCCGGCGACTCCAGATACACGAGCCGTGTGGTGGAGCGAATCAGCGCATCGAGGTCGTCATGTGCGGGCGAGAAATACTGGATTTCCACGCCAAGCCGCTGCAACAGCGTCTGGTCGACCCGGCGAAGCGGCGCATAGACCGTGTCGGAAACCAGCGCGTGGTCGCCGGGGCCGAGCAGCGCCAGCAGCACCAGTGTGATGGCCGACAGCCCGGAGGGCGCCAGAAAGGCACGATGCCCGCCTTCCAGGGTGCATAACGCGTCTTCCAGCGCCTCATGGGTGTCGAGGCCGTGACGCCCATACGTGGCAATCCGCTCGCCATGCGAGCGGCGGTGATGGCGGTCGGCCAGCGTCTCGACGTTCTCGAAACGGACGGTGCTGGTGCGCACCACGGGAACGTTGACGGGGCCGGCGCCATCGTGCAGTCGTGGCGCGCCGGCATGCAGCAGCCGTGTGTGGATGCCGTCCGTGGGATTCTCGCTCATGGAATGGTCCTGGTCAGCCTTGGGTGGGTGCGGGTGCCGGTGCGAACGCGGCGTTGAATTCGGCGGGCAGGCGCGGAATGGCGCCCAGCGCCCGGCGCAGGAAGGCGCGCGTGCGCTCGTGGCTGGGGTTGCCGAAGATCTGCTCGGGCGGCCCATGCTCGACGATTCGGCCGGCTTCGGTGAAGTAGATGTGATCGCTGATCTCGGCGGCAAAGCGCATCTCGTGGGTCACCAGCACGCAGGTCATGCCGTCTTCCACGAGTTCGCGGATCACGGTCAGCACTTCGCCGACGGTTTCGGGATCGAGCGCCGACGTCACCTCGTCGAACAGGATCAGCTCGGGCCGCATCGCCAGGGCCCGGGCAATCGCCACGCGTTGCTGCTGACCGCCCGACAGTTCGCCCGGATACGCGTGCGCCTTGTCGGCCAGCCGCACTTTGCCCAGCAGCGCATGCGCTTCCTGCTCGGCCTCACGCCGGCTGCGGCCGATTACCCGGGTGGGGGCGATCACCAGGTTCTCCAGTACGGTCAGGTGCGGAAACAGGTTGTACTGCTGGAAGACAAAGCCCACGCGCTTGCGCAGGGCAATCAGTTCGTCTTCGGTGCGTAGCGCTTCCACGGCGGTGTCGCCAACGCGGATCTGCCCCTGTTGCGGTCGGAGCAGCCCGGTGATGCAGCGCAGGATCGTGCTCTTGCCAGAACCGGATGGCCCGATGATGGTCACGGCCTCGCCGCGCCGCACCTCGACATCGATACCCTTGAGCACGGTGTTGTCGCCGAAGGTCAGGTGCACGTCGTGCAGTGCGACGAGCGGTCTGGCGGGCGAGTCGACGGACGCCTGCGGCTGGTGGTTGCGCAGAAAGGAATCAGTGGCGGTCA
The DNA here is from genome assembly GCF_057815095.1 of Cupriavidus sp. 86D6. NCBI lineage: Bacteria > Pseudomonadati > Pseudomonadota > Betaproteobacteria > Burkholderiales > Burkholderiaceae > Cupriavidus > Cupriavidus sp. 86D6. Next base: position 76,487 of record NZ_JBYPSB010000005.1, read on the forward strand.
TGACGACGCTCCAGCGCACGCGTGGCGCGCGCGATCGGATAGCAATAGGCAAAGAACAGGGCCAGCAGCGTGAAATAGACCAGCACCGTGAAGTCGGTGCGGGCCACGGTATTGCTGGCCACCTGGGCGGTATCGACCACGTCGTGCACGCCAACCAGCGAGGCCAGCGACGTGCTCATGGTGATGCTGGCGTAAAGGTTCATCCACGGCGGCAACATGCGCCGCACACACTGCGGGAGCACGATCAGCCGGAAAATCTGGCTGCGCCGGAACGCCAGCGACTGGGCAGCTTCCCATTGCGCGCTTGGAATCGACTGGATCGCGCCCCGGAATATCTCTGCCACGTTGGCGCTGGCTGGCAGGGCAAGCCCCAGTACGACCTTGATCCAGTCGGGAAACGGCACCGTCCACTGGCCAATGTGAAGCTCGAACGGAAACACATAGGTGGTGAAGTACACCAGCACCAGGATCGGGGCGTTGCGGAACGCCTGCACCCATAGTCGTGCCAGGTGGCGTATCCCGCGATGGGTGGACAGGGACAGCGCGCCGATCACCAGGCCGGCGAATGTGCCAAGCGCCATCGCCAGGACGCTGATTTCGATGTTTGCCCACATGCCACGCAGCAGCGCCGGCGACCACGTCCACAGGTTGCGGAACGCGGCCGGCGTGCTGCCTGTGGCGTTCCAGAAGCCGACGACGGCCAGCACGCACAACGCAGCCAGCACCCAGGGGCTGGCAAGGACATGCCTGACGGAGGGCGGCGCGGCGCGCGAGGGCAGGGCAAGCGGGTTACTGGCCATAGCCGGGCATCCTCAAACGCAGTTCCAGCCAGCGGCCCGTGCGGCTGACCAGCCAGGTCAGCGCGCCGAAAAACGCCAGGATCAACAAGAGCAATTCCAGCACGTTGTCGCGCTGGGTCCAGATCATGATCGATTCATACGTGACATCGCCCACGGCGATGGCCGACGCGACGGCCGTCATCTTGACAAGATCGACGAGGTTGTTGACCAGCGCCGGCAGCGCGAAACGGACGGCCAGCGGCAGTTCCACCTGCAGCAGCAGTTGCCGCCGCGAGAATCCCAGCGAGCGTGCGGCCTCCAGCGTGACGCGCGGGACGGCCTCGATGCCGGCGCGCAGGGCCTCGGCATGAAACACCGCCTTGTGCAGCGACACGACGGCCACCACCCAGAAGAATGGCGTCAGCGGGTTGCTGCTGCCCAGGCTGCTCAGATGCTGGGTGATCAGCATGTTCAGCACGAGAAAGCCGCAATAGAGCTGCACCAGCGTGGGCGTGTTGCGGGTCAGCTCGACGAATGCGCGTGCTGGCGTAGCCAGCGCCTTGTTGCCGGAGGTGAGCATGGCCGCCAGCGCGGCGCCGGCCAGCAGGCTGCAAGTAATCGTCAGCACGCACAGTTGCAGCGTGACGACCAGTCCATGCAGGAACGCAGTGCGCTCGGTAGTGTCCAGAACGAAGGCGTAGTTCAGGCCCAGCGGCTTCAGCGCGGCGATTCCGGAAACGATCCAGGCGTCGATCATGGGTGCGCCTCCGCCGACGCGGGGCTGAGTGTGGCGACGGCCTGCGCAATGCGCTGCAACGCCGCTTCAAGCACGTTGTCCGCAGCGGCGAACGACAGGCGGAAGTACGGTGACAGCCCGTAGGCGGCGCCTTCCACCACCGCAACGCCCGCGCTGTCCAGCAGCCAGTCCACCACATCGCTGTCGGTTGCCAGCACCTGGCCGTCGGGCCGTACCAGTCCGATCAGTCCGCCGCAGTGGATGTAGGCGAAGAAGGACCCGTCGGGCGGTAGCAGGCGCAGCCCGGGAACGCGGTTGATCGCCGCGACGGTCAACGTGGCCCGGCGCGCATAGGCGTCGCGGGCCTGATCGACGAAAGCCCGGTCGTTGGCCAGCAGCGCCGCTGCGGCGGCGGCCTGCCCGATCGAATTGGCACCTGACGAGACCTGCGACTGGATTGCTGTCATCGCCTGCACCAGTTCGGCCGGTGCGATGCCCCAGCCGATGCGCCAGCCGGTCATTGCATAGGTCTTCGATGCGCCGTTGAGGATCAGCGATCTGCCGCGCAGGTCCGGTGCCAGCGCCAGCCAGTGCCGCGCCGGCGGGACGAAGCGGATCTGGTCGTAGATCTCGTCGAGCAGGACCAGTACCTGCGGATGCGCGCGCAGTACCTTGGCCAGCGACAGCAGTTCGTCCTGCGTGTACACCGCGCCGGTGGGATTGGACGGCGAGTTCAGGATGACCCAGCGCGTACGCGGCGTGATCGCGGACGCCAGTGCGCCGGCCGTCAGTTTGAAACCGCTCTGCTGGTCGCACGGCACGATGACGGGACTGCCGTCGTTGACGCGCACGATGTCCGGAAACGAAGACCAGTAGGGTGCGGGCACAATGACTTCGTCGCCGGCATCGAGCGTGGCCGCGAATGCGTTGAAGATCACCTGCTTGCCGCCGCTGCCGATAAACACTTCGGCCGGCGCGACGCCGATGGCATGGTCCGCGTTGAAGCGTTCGGCTACCGCGCGACGCAGCACTTCGGTGCCCGGCGTCGGTGTATAGCGTGTTTCCCCGCGCGCCATGGCCGCGATGGCCGCCTCCTGGATGGCAGGCGGCGTGTCGAATTCGGGTTCGCCGGCGGTGAGCGTCAGCACGTCACGACCTTGGCGGATCAGCGCGGCGGCACGCTGCCCGGCGGCGGCAATCGGCGACAAGCGCACGCGGCGGGCACGCTGGGACAGCGTGATGGATGGTGTGGTCATGGCTTCCGGCTCTCCGTGAAGACGGCGAAGTCCTGTGGTGCCACGTCGAACTTGCCCTGTTTGGCGCGATCGCGTGCGGGCCGGATGTAGGCCCCGTCCGGCACGCCGAACTTGCTGGCCTGGCTGAGCAGGAAGCCCGTGCGATGCCAGTCGCGGATCGCCGTGTCGACGAATGCCACCGTGTCCTGCTCGCCGCGACGCGTCCATACGACGGTTGGCGACGGGATCAACTGGTCGTCGGTGGCCAGCGTGAACGCGGTCCATTCAGCCTTGTTCGGTCCGTTCAGCGTCTGGTACAGCGCCGGCTGGATATGCACCGATGCCGCGCACGTGCCGCCCTTGAGCGCCAGCAACGATTCCGGGATGCCACGCAGGCCCTTGACGATGGCGCCGTACCGCTCGGCCAGCGGCTTGGCGAAGTTGCTGCCCTGGGAGACGCAGGCCACCTTGCCGCGCAGGTCTTCCCAGCGTTGGATGCCGCTTTGCCTGGACACCATGGCAGCGCCGCCGACCAGGTCGTAAGGCGTCGGGGCGAAGCTCAGGATCTCGCTGCGCTCCTGCGTCCATTGAATGTTTGCCACCAGCAGGTCGACCTTGCCCGCCTGCAGGAACTGCACACGCGTGGAAGCCGTCACCGGCACGGTTTCCAGTTGCACGCCAAGGCGGCGCGCCAGGTCGGCCGCCAGTTCCGTCTGGTAGCCGCCAGTCTTTCCGGTAGCGGTATCGAGGATGCCGAACGGCGGGCTGGGGCCGTCGATGCCAACCGACAGCTTGCCGCGCTGGCGAATCTTGTCGAGCGTGGCGTCGGCCCAGGCCGTATGGGCCGTGGCGAACCCGGCCAGCAGCAGGGCGGCCGATACGAGGTACTTGTTCATCGCGCGCCGGCCCTCAGCCCTTGAATTTTGCCTGCAGTTCGGGCAGCACCGGCTGTGGCGGCGTGATGCCCAGCCGCTTTTCGGTGCCGATCAACCAGCCGGTGCGGTGCCATTCCTGCACCACCTTGTCCACGGCGGCCACCGTATCCGTTTCACCCTTGCGGGCCCAGACCACCGACGGCGCTGGCAGGATCTCGGTTGTGATCGGAGCGGCATAGGTGGCCCACTCGGCATTGGAGCGCAGCAGCGGATGGATCAACGTGGCGTCATGCACGGCCGCCACGCATTGGCCGCCGCGCAATGCCAGCAGGGATTCGGATGCCGTCTTGAAGCCACGCACCTGCGCGCCATACTGCTCCTGCAGAGGCTTCACGAAGCTGCTGCCCTGCGACGCGCATACGGTCTTGCCGCGCAGGTCTTCCCACTGATGGATGCCGCTGGTCTTGAGCACTGCCGCGGTGCCGCCGACGCGGTAGAACGGCGTGGGTGCGTAGGACAGCAGTTCGCCACGATCGGGGTTGTATTCCATCGAGGCAATCAGCAGGTCCACCTTGCCAGCTTGCAGGAACTGCACGCGGTTGGAGGGGTTGACCTGGACGAGTTCGGCTTCCACTCCGAGGCGTTTGGCGAGGTCACGGGCGAGTTCGGGGTTCCAGCCGACCAGTTGCTGGGTGGCCGGATCGATCGATCCAAATGGGCCGCCGTTGACCAGCACGCCGATGGCAACCTTGCCGCGCTGCTTGATCTTGTCGAGCGTGGCGTCGGCGCGTGCCGGCTGCGTGGCGATGAGTGTGAGTGCGAGCGCGGCAATGGCGCGCAGGGTGTAGGCGGATGTCATGGGGCAGGTGAAGTTGGCGCCAGGCAGCCGATGCCCTGAAAGGGTATGGCTGCACGGCAAGGGCAGTTTTGCCGTGGAAAGAGTTGGGGGCGTCTCGCTGCAGCTAGTTCAGCTTGATGCCCGCCGAGGCGATGACCGCCGCGTAACGCGGCAGGTCTTTCGATAGGGTGTCGTCGAGTGCCTGCGCCGATGACGCCACCACGACGAAGCCGGCGTCTTCGAGTTGCTGTCGGGTGCCCGGCTGCGCCAGCACGGCCGTGGCATCGCGGCTGATACGCTCCACCACGTCGGTTGGCGTACCGGCCGGGGCCAGCAGGCCCTGCCAGCTTTCGACGGCGAAGCCGGACGCGCCGGACTCGGCCATGGTCGGCACTTGCGGCAGCGCCTTCGAACGATAGGGCGTGGTGACGGCCAGTGCAGTCAGGCGGCCGTTGCGCACATAGTCGGTGACTGCGGCCAGCGTGATCAGCGTGCCATCGATATGGCCGCCCAGCAGGTCAAGCGTCGCGGGACCACCGCCGGGATAGGGAATGTAGTTGACCTCGATGCCGAGCTGACGCGACAGCATTTCATGCGCGACATGGGCGATACCGCCATTGCCGGGCAGTCCCAGCGCAATCTCGCCTGGCTTGCGCTTTGCGAGGGCCAGGTATTCGCCAAAGGTCTTCACGCCCAGATCGGGCCTGACCACCAGCACCTGTGGACTGACCACGGCCTTGGTTACCCCACGGAATGCATGGCGCGTATCGTAGGGCAGTCGCTTGAACAGCGACGCATTCAGCGTCACGCCTTCGCCGCCGAGCAGCAGCGTATAGCCATCCGGCGTGGCGCGGGCCACCTGGCCTGCGCCAATCGTGCCGCTTGCGCCCGACACGTTCTCGACGACCACGCTTTGGTGCCACCGCTCGCTGAGCTTCTGGGCCAGCGTGCGGGCCAGCTTGTCCGCGCTGCCGCCGGCGGCCACCGGCACGATGATGCGCACGGTCCGGTTCGGGAATCCATCGACCGGCGTGTTGGCGATGGACGGCGTGGCGCAGGTGGCGTAGGCAAAGGCGGCCAGGGCGAGTTTCAACGAGTCGAGCAGTCTGCGGCGCAGCATGATGGATGCAGGTATGAGTCCGGACACGCCTGCCGACACGATGTCGGCAGGAATCGCGCAATGTCGCGGATCAGTCAGCTTATGGAGTGCAGCGCCCGATACGAACAAATCTTTTCGTACTTCGATATGCGCGACAGACTTGCGCGATCAACGGGGTGGCGGACGCTTCGAGGGTTCGCTGTCCTTATGGGGCGGGTACAGCGGATGGCGCAGCGCGGCGTAGACCAGAACCACAGCGCAGATGGCCGTGAACCAGTCGAGCAGATCGGTCATGGCAAGGCTCTCCGTGATGGTCGACCAGCCATGTTGTGGACGCAGACGTCCGGTACGTCAACGAAGGAATCCGACTATGCAAATCCGGTGAGTGTCGCCGGCGCCGAGCGCATGTGACGCGAAGCGGGCGCGGCACATATCGTTATCGGCAATCGTTCGTTCCTGAGCGTGCACTGGCGCCCGTATGCTGCGGTGTCGTTGTCTCTCTTTCATAGACCCGCGCGGATGACCACTTACCTCGACGATCAGCAGCGCATGGAACTTGCGCAGGCGGCGCGGCATTGGCTGTGGCGCACCGAGCTGCCCACCTGGATGCTGATCCTGGCCGTGTATGGCGCCTGGTTTGGCGTGGCGACCCATGCCAGGCAGCTCGGCCTGCCGCTGGCCTGCGTACTGCTGACGTTGTGCACCACGTGGTACCTGTCGCTGCAGCACGAGTTGCTGCACGGGCATCCGACGCGTCTGCCATGGCTGAATGCGCTGCTTGGCGCGGCGCCACTGGCGGTGTGGCTGCCTTATGCGCTGTACCGTCGGGCGCATCTGCAGCACCATGAGGCCGAACTCACGCATCCGCATACCGATCCGGAAAGCTACTTCCTCGACGTTGGTGCATGGCAGTCCGCCCCGCGTGTCTTGCGTCGCCTCTATGCGGCACGCAACACGATGGCCGGCCGCATCGTGCTGCAGCCGGCGTTCTCCATCGCGTCGATCGTCGGCGACGCGATCGGCCGGGTGCGGTCCGGAGACTCGCGCGATCTCCCCGTGTGGGCGGCGCATCTTGCCGCCCTGACGGTTTTGCTGGCGTGGCTGCAGCGCGAATGCGGCATGCCGGCCTGGCTGATGCTGGCGGGCGTCGCGTATCCCGCGCTGTCCCTGGCGGCGATCCGGTCCTTTCAGGAACATCGCGCCACCGAAGCCCATGCGTCGCGCAGTGTCATCAACGAAGCCGGCCTGGGCTGGCGCCTGCTGTTCCTGAACAACAACTTTCACCTTGTGCATCACGATCTGCCAGGTGTGCCGTGGTTTGCGCTGGCCTGGGTCTATCGACGACGGGCGCATGACTACCTGGCGCGCGACGATGGCTTCTTCGTCCAGGGCTACCGCGAATGGCTCGTGCGTTATGCATGGCGCACGGTGGCGCCTGTCGTGCATCCACGGTTCGACGGGATGCTGGCGCTTCATATCGAGACATCGGGTGATCATGGCAAGGCCTGAACGCTGGGTGGCGGCGCTGCCCATGTACAACGTCGCGGCACCGTTGCGCGACGATTGGCTACTGCTGATCGACCGGGTTGGCCAGTTGCTGGGGCGCGCGCGGGCGCCTGTGACGCTCGCGGCGGTAGACCCTGGCGAAGGCGCCGACGCGCTGCACGCCTTCTGGCGCCGCGACGACCTGCTGCTGTCGCAGACCTGCGGCTATCCGCTGGTCCACGGGCTGGCCCCTTATGTCCGGCTGATCGGCACGCCGCGCTTTGCGGTGTCCGGCTGCCATCGGCAGGCCTACCGCAGTGTCATCGTAGTGCGTGCCGATGGTGGGCCTGCGACGATCGAAGCCTGCCGGGGCGCACGCGCCGCGTGCAACGGCCCTGACTCGCACAGCGGCATGAACGCGCTGCGTCACGTCGTTGCGCCGCTGGCCAGGGATGGGCGATTCTTCGGCGACGTGGTGCACACGGGTTCGCATCTCGCATCGCTGGCCGCGGTCGGAGAAGGCCGGGCCGATGTCGCGGCGATCGACTGCGTGACCCTGGCATTTGCGTCCGAGCATCATCCAGCGCTGGTGGCGGGCATCCGCCAGATCGGCGTGACGCGGGCGGTGCCCGGGCTGCCCTTCATTGCCTCGCGGCGCGCCCGCACTTCCCTTGTCAGGCAGGTGCGCGTCGCCTTGCGCGAGGCGCTGCGCGATGACGCCGACCTGCGGACGCGGCTTCATATGGACGACGTCGTGCGGACGACCGCGGCGGCGTACCTGCCGATCGCCGCGATGGCGCTGGACGCGCAGCGGCTGGGGTACGGCGAACTGGGATAGCGTCGGAACGCCAAGCCATCGATACCGGCGCAGTCACTTACCGGCCGCGCGCCGCGGGATGCCAGAAGACGACGCGCCGATGGATGCCGCGCGCGGCTTCCACGCCGATCAGGCCGGTCACCGCGAGCAGCAGCACGCCAGCAAACATCGTGGCAAGACTCATGCTGACCGACGACGAGGCAATCAGGTAGCCGAGCCCGCGCTGGGCCGACAGGAATTCGCCCACCACGGCGCCGATCAGGGCCAGCGATACGCCGATCTGCAGGCCCGAGAAGATGTCGACCAGCGCGGCCGGCAGCTTGACGTGCCACAGCAGGAAGCCGCGCGATGCGCTGAACGCGCGGCATGCTTCCAGCAGTTCGGGGTCGGTGCGCCGGATGCCGTTGATCGTGTTGACGAACAGCGGAAAGAAGCAGACCAGGGCTACCAGCACGATCTTCGATGCCGCACCAAAGCCAAACCAGACCAGCAGGATGGGCCCCAGCGCCACCTTGGGCGTGGCCTGCAGTCCCACCAGAAGCGGGTAGACAAAGCGCTCGAAGGTTTCGGATTCCGCCAGCAAAGCGCCAAGCGCCACGGCCAGGACGCTGCCCACCGCAAAGCCGGCAACGGTGTTGAGCAGCGTGGCGCCGATATGCGGCCACAGCGTGCCGGTGACAAATCCCTCCGCCAGCGACTGGAAGACCGCTTCTGGCGGGGGCAGCAGGTAGTCGGGAATCTGCAGCCATCGCACCGCCTGGTCCCAGGCGAGCAACAGCAGGCCGATGCTGATAGCGGGATAGAGCGGTGCGGGCAGGCGCCGGACGACGATGTCAGTGGGCATTGAAGTGTCTCCGCAAGTGCTGGGTCAGGGCGGTGAATTCCGGATGGTCGAATGTGTCGACGCTGCGCGGGCGCGCCAACGGGTTTTGCAGCGACTCCACGATGCGGCCAGGGCGCGGCGACATGACCAGAATCCGGTCCGCCAGGAACACGGCCTCGGGAATGCTGTGCGTGATGAACAGCACGGATTTGCGCTGGACGCTCCAGATATCCTGCAGGGCGAAGGTCAAGGTCTCGCGCGACAACGCGTCCAGTGCCGCGAAGGGTTCGTCCATCAGCAGCAGGGCGGGGTCCGGCAGCAGCATGCGGGCGATGCCGACCCGTTGCTGCATGCCGCCCGACAACTCGAACGGATAGTTGCCCGCAAATGTCGTCAGGCCCACCAATTCCAGCAATTGATCGGCACGGGCCTTCGCACGGCACAGGTCCAGGCCCTGGGTGCGCGCCGGCAGCAGCACGTTTTCGCGTACGGTCTTCCACGGCAGCAGGCTTGGCTTCTGGAACACCACGCCCGTGCCGCGGCTGGGCCCATCGACCGGGTGCCCATTCAGTGTGATTCGCCCACGCGTCGGTGAAAGCAGGCCGGCGGCAAGACGCAACAGGGTGGATTTCCCGCAGCCCGAAGGGCCGAGCAGCGCCACGAACTCGCCTTCGCCAATGTCCACATCGACGTCGGCCAATGCCTCGGTCTGCCCGGAGCGCGTGGGATAGGTCAGGCCCACCCCGCGTATCGACAGGGCGGGGCTCATGATGCGGTAGCCCGCCCGGCATTGTTGCCGGCGGATCGCTGCACGGCACCGGCAAGGAAATCGACCACGCGTGTCCACGAGGCGGCGCTGGCCCGGGCATTGGCCAGCGCGGTGCCCCCGCCATCGAGCAGCTGTCCGGCTACGGGGTGCGGCTTTGCGATCAGTGTCGCTGGCAATTGCGGCAAGCCGATCGCGTGGCCGGCGCCTTCGCCGCGAAAGTGCTCGACGATCGCGCCGTTGCCACGCTCGCGCAGTGTGGCGGCCACCTGGTCGCTGTAGAGCGTCGATGGCCAGAAGCCGTCGTCGGTGCCGGAAATCAGCAGCACCGGCGCCGGGATCTGCTCCACCGGGATGCGGGCGAGCGCCACGGCCTGGGCATTGCGCAGCGGCGTATGAAAGGCGGGCGCCTGGCGTATTGGCTGGCCCGGCTCGGGGGGATGGTCGAACGCGTGCCAGTCGGCGTCCGGATTATCGCGCCAGACATTGGGCAGCGGCTGGCCACGCCAGGTCCATGCGGTGGCATCGCGCGGCTTGTCCGGGTGGCCCGCGCGCAGGGTCCCATGGACCACGGCGCTGGGCACATACGCCACGACGGCAGACACGAGCGCCGGAAATTGCGACGCCAGCAACAACACCAGTTCGCCGCCGCGCGACACGCCCGATACCGCGACGAAGCCGTGCTGCGGTGCCAGACGTTCGTGCATCCAGCGCAGCGCGGTTTCGAAGTATTCGAGCGGCGTATCGTCAATATGGTCGGGCCGGCCCGGCGCCTTGAAATAGCCCAGGGCCAGCGCCGAGTAGCCGTGCGCGGCGTATAGCGCGGCACGTTGATCGTGCGTGCCGCCGCCGGAGCCTGCGAGCACCAGTACGGCCGGGTGGGGGCCGGGACCCGCCGGGGTGTAGAGCGTGCCGCTGAGGCCGGCCTCGCGTACCGGGCGGTGCGTGACGCCAGGCGCCAGGAATCGCAGGGTGTACTGCGCTCTTGCCTGTGCGCCGTACTGACCGGTTGCCGTGAGCATGATGTCGAGCGGCGCCACGCCTTCGCTCCATGCCGGGCGCGTCGGGGCGCGCACTCTCTGCATGGCCCAGACCGGTGCGGTCGCGTCGGCAACCATCCAGCCGCCGCTGACCGGTGTGGTATCGCCGACGGTGACCGTGCCTTCGGCATCGGCAGTCAGCACCGCATGGCTTTCCCACAGGCTGCCGTCCGGATGGTTCAGGGTCGCGGTCAGGGTGACGTGTTCCTCGCCGTTGAATCCGCGCAGGGTGATGTCGCGCGGGACATCCACCAGTGCGTCGGCCGGGGCGATATCGATGCGTGCGTGCAATGGCCGGCTCATTGGGCCGCCTTTGCGCGTCGCACCAGTGCGGCGCGGTCGAAGTCGTTGAAGGCCGGGACGAAGTCGTTCGAGAAAATCTTCTGCAGCGGCACGTCGGCGCTGGGATACTCCCCGGCCTGGGCCATGGCTTCGATGCCGCGCTGGATGGCTGACAGATCATACTGCCCCGGTACGCGCGGCGCGCCGGACGGGGTGTGCAGCACGCGCTTCAGACGGCGCGTCAGCAGTTCGGACGCCTCGGCGAGTGACTTGGCTTCGTCGCCTGCCGGCCTGGATTCCGGGTGCTGGCGCCAGAATGCCTTGACGCAGAATGCCGGGTTCGCCTCGCAAACGATCTGGGCCTGGGTGTAGGCGCGGCCGAAGCGGCGCACCAGGTCGGGCTGGTCGCGCAGGGTGTCGACGTGGGCGATGAAGCCGTTGCCTGCCGTCTCCTGGAACACAGCCGGATAGGCAATGCGCCGGATGCGGGTGCCGGACAGTTCGAGCTGGTCGTCCCAACTGCTGTTGAAGTTCAGCGCATCGACGCGATGGGTGCGCAGCGCCTGGAACCCCGCGCCCAGCGCCCCGACCGCGACGTACTCGACGTTCTTGCCCGGTTCCAGCCCCGCGAGGCGCAGCGCGGCACGCCCGCCGGGGATCGTTCCCCAGGTCAAGGCGCCCACGCCAATCTGCTTGCCCTTGAGATCCGCCAGCGAGCGGATCGGCGAATCGGCCAGCACGGCGAACTCCATCGTGTTGCCAGGCACACCGTTATAGAAATAGCGCAGCGGCAGCGGGTCCTTGCCCGAAAAGTGGCTCGCAATGACGGGCTCCGATGTGGGATAGCCAAACGTCACGCGCTTGCCCGCCACCTGCGGCAGCAGGGCGCCAGCGCCCTGAAAGACGATGGTCTTGACGCTGAGGTTGGCTTCCCTGAACAGGCCCAGCGCCTCGGCGGCTGCATAAGGCGCGCCGTCGTGGACCGCGGGCGGAATGGCCAGCGCGACAGTGACTTCATCGACCGCATGGGCCGAGGTGGCGAATAGCGCGGCGGTGCCTAGCGCGGCAAGGGTGGCGCCGGCGCGCGCCGGCTTGCGGAACAACATCATTGACTCCTGCGGATTGCAATCGGTTGGGTCAGGCTGCGCTATCACGGAACCAGCAGGCGCACCGCCTGATCGGCGAGCGCGCGGCGATCGATCTTCTGCGTGGCGGCCAGTGGCAGCGCATCGACGTACCAGATCCGGCGCGGATGCTGGTAGGCGGCCAACTGCGTCAGCGACCATTCGCGCAACGCATGTTCGGTGGGTGGGGCGATGCCCGGGCGCAGCACCACGAAGGCCACCGGCTTGGTGCCCTTGATCTCGTCAGGCACCGGTACGACGCTGGCCTGCTGCACGGCCTCGTGCCGCTCCAGCGCCTTTTCGATCTCGCCGGGGTAGAGGTTTTCGCCGCCGCTGACGAACATGTCGTCGCGCCGGCCCACGAAGGTGTAAAAGCCGTCCGCATCGCGGCGGAACACGTCACCGGTGATGTAGTAACCGTCATCGGTGAATGGCTGCAGTTCCGGGCGGTTGTGGTAACCGAGCATCAGCCCGGGGCTGCGCAGCGCGAGCACGCCTTCGTCGGCAGCCTGACCCTGCTCATCGATCAGCCGCACCGCCACGGCGGGGTGCGGATAGCCGACCGATTGCGCTGGCGTGGGCAGTCCGTCCGGATGCGGGCCAAACACGACGGGCCCGCCTTCGGTGGTGCCGTAGGCGTTGATGACGCGTGCATTGGGCAATAGCTGATGGATCTGCGCCTTCAGCGCGGGGCTGACCGGCGCGGACCCCATGCGCACTGCCCGGACGCTGCCCAGGTCGGTGCGATCCAGCAATGCGCGCTCGCGCAGCATCATGGCAATCATCGGCGGCACGGCCGTCAACCACGTGCACTGATAGCGTCCGATGGCATCGATATAGGCGGCGGCCTGGAACTGGGGCAGCAGTACCGATGGCGCATGGCAGGCAAGTGCCAGCAGGATCAGCGCCAGCGCGTTCATGTGGTACAGCGGCGCCGCAATCAGCACGCGCTCGCCGGCCAGCGGTGTGCTGGCCTGGCGTGCCTGCACGACCCAGAGATGGCTGGCATGGCTCAGGCGTACACCCTTGGGCCGCCCCGTCGAGCCGGAGGTGTAAAGCAGCAGCGCCAGGTCGTCGTCAGCGGGTGCGTATGCCGTGAAGGCGGCGGGATCGCCGTCCGGCGCGCTCAGGGCCGCATGTTCGGGCGACCCGAATACGATGGCCGGCGTGGCCGCCGGCACCGCCGCCCGGTGTGCCCCATCGCACAGCAAAAGCCGTGCGCCGCTATCGGCAACGATGTAGTCGACCAGTGGCTGTGGCAGCTTGAAGTTCACCGGCACCGCGACCAGCCCGGCGCGCATGATGCCGAGCAGCGACACGACGTAGTCGACCGAATTCACGCCAAGCAGCGCGATGCGGTCGCCTTGCGCCAGGCCACGCCCGAGCAGGCCCCGTGCAACGGCGTCGGCGGCGATGTCGATGTCGCCAAACGTACGCCGGATCGCCTCGCCGTTGGCGCCGACGCCAACGATGGCCAGCGCGCTGGGATCGGCGTCGCGCGCAATGACGCTACCGAGGTTGCGGCCCGGACTGTGGCCACTTGCTGCGTGTGCTTCCGCTGCCATGATGCGTCAGGCCTGCGCGGGGGTGGCGTAGACGCCGCGGCCGCTGGCTACCAGGCGGTCTTCGGCGTCATATACGTTGGCCTGGGCCACGCTCACCAGGCGCCCGGTCTTGATGACGGTGCCTACGACCCGAAGATCGCCGCGCGCCGGGCGATGGTAGTCCACGCGCAGGTCCACCGTCGGCACACCCCTGCCGGTGTGCGATACCAGCGCCCAGTCGGCGCCAAGGTCAACCAGCGCGGCCAGGATACCGCCGTGGATATAGCCGCCGTCGGGGTTGACGATCCATTCGTCGCGGAACTTCGCCGTCAGCGTGATCTCGCCTTCGGCGACGGATACGACCTGCAGGCCGAGCCATTGATGATAGGGGCCGCGAAGCAGTCGTGCCTGTACGTCGGCGGCGGAAGGCGGGGTAGTGGTCTGGGTCATGTTCGGTCTTCGGTGTCGGTATGAAACGGTGGGCGGGGTGCGGGGTAGGGCAAAGGGGCGATGGCTTACGGCGTCACCACAACCTTTCCCAGCACGGCGCGATCCCGGATCAGCGCCAGGCCTTTGGCGGCCTGGTCGAGCGTCAATACGCTGTCGATCACCGGATCGAGCTTGCCTTCGGCAACCAGGGCCAGCAGGGCCTTGAGGTTGTCGTCGTAGAAGCTGTTCGAGCCCTTGATGTTGAGCTCGAAACTCCAGACGTAGCGCAGGTCTTCCTTGGGGTCATGGCCGGCCGTGGCGCCGCACACCAGCAGCGTGCCGCCGCGCTTCAGGCTCTTGATGGAGGGCAGCCACGTATCGCCGCCCGTAAAATTGACGATGACATCCACGCCGCCCTCGTGCGTGCGGCGCTGCGGCTTGCCGTAACGCTCGATCACCCACTTGCCGAAGTCGACTTCGCGATAGTTGATGATGTGGTCAGCACCGAGCGCCTTGAGCCGTTCGCCCTTCTCGTCGGAACCCGCCGCGGCAATGACTTCGGCGCCCAGCATTTTTGCCAGCAGTACCGTGGCGGTTCCCACGCCGCCGCTGGCGCCAAGCACCAGCACCTTGTCACCGGGCTTGACGGTCTGGTGGGTGATCAACATCCGGTGTGCCGTGCCATAGGCCACCGGCAGCGCGGCCGCCTGGGCGAACGTGACGTTGTCGGGAAGGGCAATCAGCTGGCGCGCATCCACCCGCGCGAATTCGGCCATGCCGCCATCGGTCATTTCGCCCATCAGGCCCACGCCGGGCTTGAGCGGGTTCACCAGTACGCGGTCGCCGATCTTCCAGCACGTCACGCCGGCACCCAGTTCTGTGATGGTGCCGGCCAGGTCCAGGCCGATCACGACGGGGAACGGCACCTTGATGCCGGGCATGCCATGCACGGTGAAGACGTCGTGGTAGTTGAAGGACGACGCGCCCACCCGGATCACGACGTGGCCTTCGTCGGCCTTCGGTACGGGTTTGTCAGCGACGACGCGCAGCTGGTCTTCGAGGGTGCCGTGTGCGTCGAGCACCAGCGCTTGCATGGATTGAGTCACGATGGGTTCCTTGGGGGAGGGAAGCGAAAAGACATCAGGCGGAAAATGGGACGAGCTGGCCTACTTGAGCGCCTTGGCCTGCTCATAGGGCTTGCGGGCAAACAGATCGTCCTTGAGCTCGCCCTTGACCAGGCCGGATTCGACGAACACGGCGTGCTGGCGGCGCAGCGTGGCGATGTCCGCCGGCTCGAACGCCGCGCGGTTCATGTCGTTCCAGTGGCTGACATAGACCTTGGCATCGTCGGCCGGCAGGTTGGCCTTCTTCTGCAGGATCTGGACGACTTCGTCGCGATTGGCGTTGCCCCAGGCCAGGGTGTCGCGCAATGCGGCAATCACGCGCGCCACGACCTCGGGATGGTTGTCGACCAGGTCGGACCGCGCGGCGCCCACGCCGATGTAGGGCACGGCGTCGGACTGGGTCAGCGTTTTCCACTCGCTGGCGAACGTGCCCAGCTTGCGCACCGGCAGTTCGTCGCCAAGTTGCTCCACGGTGACCGAGCGCAGCGCCGCCGCATCCACCTGCTTCTGCACCAGGAACTGCGCCAGGCGCGATTCGTTGCCGCCAACCAGCGCGAAATCGCCGCTCTTGATCTGGTAGTTTCCGGCCAGCACGGCGCCCGCGATGACCGCGACCGAGGAACCGGCGGGGGACATGCCCACCTTCTTGCCCTTGAGGTCACGGATGGACTGGATCGGTGAGTCCTTTGGCACGACGAACTGCACATCGGCGGGTTGCGTCGCGGCAAAGATGCGGATGGGCACGCCCGACGCCGCGGTGCCGAACACGCCGGCTACGGGTGCGCCGAACGCGAGATCGATCGAGCCGGAAGCCAGCGCCCGCAGCGGCGCGTTGACGTCGGGAAAGTGAACGAACTCGGCGCGCACACCACGCTTGGCAAGGAAATCCCTGGTTTCCAGGACCGAGCCGTAGCCCAGGCTCACGCCGCTGGTCCAGTAGCCGATCTTGACAACGGGAGCCGGCTCGGCGGCGGTGGCCGGGGTGATCGCCGCGTAGGACAGCGCGATAAATGCGGAATAGGCGGAAAACGCGGCGGCGGCCGCCGACAGTAGCTTGCGCACGATGAAATCCTCAGGCTTGGAAGGAAACGGATGGGGTGGACGGTTGCTGCGCGGCGGCTTTCCAGCGGAACAGCCGGCGCTCGGCGGGCTTGAGCAAGCTGCCTTCGAGCAGCAGCATCAGCCCGACCAGCAGCACGGTCCATGCGAAGACCTGATCGGTCTGGACGAGGTCGGCGGCCTGCCGCAGCCGATAGCCGATGCCGCTGGACGACCCAATGGTCTCCGCCACCAGTGACACCCGCCAGCCGAAGCCGAACGCCAGTCGTGCGCCGGCAAAGAAATGCGGCAGGATGGTCGGCACATAGATCTTGCGCAGCACCTGCACGCGGGACATGCGAAAGCTGCGTGCCAGGTCGACATAGTGCGGATCGACGGTCTTGGTGCCTTCCCAGACATTGGTCAGGATCAGCGGCATGGCCGTCATGAACACGACAAAGACCGTCGTGGCATCGGATATGCCGAACCAGATGATCGCGAAAATGGCCCAGATGGCCGACGACACGGTGTTCAAGACCGTCAGGACCGGCTCGAAGAAGCGGGCCAGAACGCGGCTTGCACCCAGTGTCAGTCCCAGGCCGCTGCCCACGATGGTGGCCAGCACGAAGCCTGACAGCACCCGTTGGCACGTGGCCGCCACGTCGGCGGCGAAGGTGTCGCTGTGCCACAGCGAGATCAGGGCCAGGCCCACCTTTTCGGGGCCGGGCAGCACGAACGATGGCACGCGCGCGGCGCCCCACCACCAGAGCCCCAGCAGCAGGGCAACCAGCAGCAGGCGTTGCAGCACCAGCGTGGCGAATTGGCGAGCAGCAGTCACTGTCACGGTGGCGCTCCTCATGCCGCGGCGCGCAGTACGCGCACCTGTTCCGCCACGATGGGCTCGGTGGGCACGCGCGGTCGCACCAGATCCGCCAGGTTGACCACGTCGGCCACACGCCCCGGCCGGGCCGCCAGCCGGACCACGCGGTCTGCCAGCACCACCGCTTCTTCCATATCGTGCGTCACGAACACCACGGTCATGCCATTGCCGGCCTGAATGCGCAGCAGTTCGTCGTGCATCTGGCTCCGCGTCTGGGGATCGAGCTTCGAAAACGGCTCGTCCATCAGCAGGACTTCGGGCTGCACGGCCAGGCTGCGGGCCAGCGCCACGCGGCTGCGCATGCCGCCCGATAGCGCGTGCGGCCAGGCGTCGCCGCGTGCGTGCAGGCCTACGAGTTCCAGCATGTCGTCGGCGCGGCGGCGACGATCGGCGCGCGACAGGTTGCTGGCTTCGAGGCCGAACGCGACGTTATCGCGCACGGTACGCCACGGCAGCAAGCGGTCTTCCTGGAACATATAGGCGATTCGGCGCCAGTCGGACACCTTTGGGGCGGGCACGCCGTCCACCGCAAGCTGCCCGGCGTCCGGGAGCACAAGCCCGGAAAGGATGTTCAGCAAGGTGCTCTTGCCGCAACCGGACGGACCGACCAGCGCCAGTACCTCGCCACGGCGCACGCTGACGTCGACCCCATCGAGGATCGTGGCGGCACCAAATCGCTTGACGATGCCCTGCGCAGACAGAACGGGCGGACTCATGCGGCACCTCCGCCCACGCGCATCGGCAGGTAGGTACCGGCCTGCGACAGGCTGGCATAAACCTTTTCCATGGTTTGCGTGCGGAATGCCTCGATGTGGCGGCGCGCGATCGTTTCGGCAGCCTTCTCGTCGCGATCCTCGAAGGCCTTGATCAGCGAGTTGTGGTCGTGGCGGATTTCGGGACGCACGCGCTGAACGTTGAAGCCCAGCGCGACAAGGCGCGACATTTCATCCATCAGCGCCGACAGCGTGCGCGTCAGGCGCTCGTTGCCGGTGGCGTGGACGATGGCAAGGTGGAACTGCTTGTTCGCGTCCATGAACTTGTCGATGCGGCGCGGCGCCGGAATCGCGTATTCATCACGGCACGCCGCCTCCAGCCCGTGCAGCAGCGCCGTGTCGACGCGTCCGACGGCCAGCCGGGCAGCCATCGGCTCCAGCTGCACGCGCAGCGCGAAAACTTCCTCGACGTCCTTGAGCGTGATGGGCGCCACCTGATATCCACGACGCGGACGAGCAAAGATCAGCCGGTCGTGCGCCAATCGCGTGAGCGCGATGCGGCAGCTGTTCTTGCCGAAGCCGTAGGCCGTCATCAACTCGCCTTCGGTGACCAGCGCGCCCGGCACCAGCTTGCAGGACAGGATGTCGCGGCGCAGCGCCGCGTATGCGGCAAGGCCCAGACTGGTGTCCTGGGCGTCCTCTGCAATGCCGGCCTGCACGAACATCGTCCCTTGCTCCTTCGCGATTGTCGGGCGGTACGCATGTCCGCCTTGAAATACATGGGCGTAGCTTAGAGCCGAGGCATTGGGAAGCAAACGAACGGTTTTACGGAAGCATATGAAGACGCTGCTGTGACTGGGCAGCCCAGTACTGTGAGCCGCTCACAGGAACGCCGTGGGCACCGCAGCGCGCACAGGAGCATGCAAGAAGACGTGGCCGATACACGCCAATGCCGGCAGTGCTCAGGGATCGGTGCAACGGAAGGGGGAGAAGACTGCGCCCCCGGGCCAGGGCCGGCCGGGGGCGAGAGAGAGGGAAGAAGCGCGGTCAGTCCAGCAGGTCGGGCTCGGCTTTCACCAGTCCGGCGTAGAGGCTTTCGAATGCGTGCAGCGATCCTTCGTTGCCACCGACCTGTCCATGCGTATGCCGGGCCGTCGCTTCGTCGATGGGCTGCGGCGTGCCAGCGGCCTCGGCCAGCAGCTGCGTATGGGCGGCGTTTTCCAGTGCGATGTACCACCAGGCTGTGGCTTCGACGGTCGGGCCGGCGGTGAGGATGCCGTGGTTCTTGAGGATCGCGCCCTTGTGGGTCTGGCCATTGCCCTTGTCCAGCGCCTGGGCGATCCGGTGGCCTTCGGAGGTGTCGACCACCATCCCCGTGAAGTCGTCGAACAGCACATGATCTTCGAAGAACGAGCATGCGTCCTGCGTCAGCGGATCGAGCTGGCGTCCGAGCGTGGACCACGCCTTGCCGTAAGTGGAATGGGTGTGCGCGGCCGCGACGATATGGGGATGTGCTTCATGAATCGCCGCGTGGATCGCGAACGCTGCCTTGTTCAGCGGTCGGTCGCCCACCACCGTCTCGCCTTGCGCATTGACAAGCAGCAGGTCGGAAACACGAATACGCGAGAAATGGACCCCCAGCGGGTTGACCCAGAAGTGGTCGGGAAACTCGGGATCGCGCGCGGTGATATGGCCGGCCAGGCCGAGGGCGAATCCCTGGCGCGCGAAGATCCGGAATGCGCCAGCCAACCGTTCCTGCCGATGGCGTCGCTCCGCCTCGATCGTTGGCCGTGCGGGGACCGGATCAAACCAGAACTTCTGCTGTGGTTTGGGGTTGGGAACGAACGCGCCACGGCGTTCGATTGGCAATACGCTGCTCATGTCGGGCCTTTCGGTGGGGAACACCGCATGAACCTACGCCGGCCTGCCGCGAAATGGAACGAAGCATTCGGCACGAGGATATGACACGAATGGCGGGGGCTACCGATGCGTGTGCCAGGGCACGAGCCATTGCGAGAGCCGGCGCATGGCGAGGTCGAACAGCCACGCAATGGCGCCGATCAGTACGATGCCCATCACCACCACATCGGTCCGCAGGAAGTTCGACGCATTGAGCACAAGCTGACCCAGGCCGGCGGTGGCAGCCACCATCTCGGCAGCCACCAGTGTTGTCCAGCCGAAGCCGATGGCAATGCGCAGGCCGATGAGGATCTCCGGCAAGGCCGCTGGCAGCACCACGTGGCGGACCAGTTGCCATCGCGTGGCGCCCATCGATTGGGCGGCGTGCAACTGCTCCGTCGGTACGCCAGCCACCCCGGCGCGTGTGGCGAGCGCGATCGGCGCAAAGCAAGCCAGGTAGATGAGCAGCAGCTTGGCCGTCTCGTCGATGCCGAACCAGATCACGATCAGGGGCAGATACGCCAACGGCGGCAGCGGCCGGTAGAACTCGAGCATGGGGTCGGCGATGCCCCGTGCCACACGGCTCGTGCCCATCAACAACCCCACCGGCACTGCCGTGATGGCCGCTAACAGGAAAGCGCCGAACACACGGGCCAGGCTCCATGCCACGTGCTGCCACAACAGCAGGCCGCCTTGCACGTTGCCGTCCCAGGCCTGAACGGCGGCATGCCAGAGGGCCGAAGGCGGCGGCAGGAACAATGGTGGAATCCAGCCCGCACGGGTGATTGCCAGCCAGAGGCCAAGCAGCGCGAGGATGGTAGCGGCCGTGATGGTGCCGGTCCGGCCGCTGCCCAGACGTGGCAGCACCTGCGCTACGGGGATGATGGCTTCGGTGGCGGCGTCGGGCGACGCAACGTTGGCATGCTGCTGCAGCGGCACAGCGGCGACGGTCTCGTCAGCGGGGCTCATGCGGGTTGCCCGTGTATCAGGTGGAGAAGGCGCTCGCGCCAGGCGATGAATTCGGGCGACGCTTTCACGGCCCGGGCATCGCCGGTCTCGATATATCGTTGAACGAATGGCAGCGGAAATTCGTGCGCGATGCGTCCTGGGCCGGCCGACATCACGATGACCCGGGTGCCCAGAAACAGGGCTTCTTCGACGCTGTGGGTGATGAAGAACACAGTCTTTCCGGTCGCTGCCCAGACCTTGGCCAGCACCTCCTGGACCGATTCGCGCGATAACGCATCGAGCGCGCCCATCGGTTCGTCCATCAGCAGCACGCGGGGATCGTTGGCCAGCGCGCGTGCAATGCCAACGCGCTGCTGCATGCCGCCAGACAATTGGTAGACGGGCGCGGTGCCGTGGCGCTCAAGGCCCACCAGACGGAGTTGATGCTGCGCGAGCGCGATGCGTTCGGCGCGGGGGATACCCCGAAACCTCAGCCCGAGCGCGACATTGTCCTGCACATTGAGCCATGGCATCAGCGCATGCTTCTGGAAGACGACACCCAGCCCCGGACCGGGGCCAGTGACCGGTTCGCCGTCCAGCAGGATGCGTCCGGCGGACGGCCGGACAAATCCGGCCAGACAGTTCAGCAGCGTGGTCTTGCCACAACCGGAAGGCCCAAGAGCCACCACGAACTCGCCCGGGGCGATGGTCAGGTCAACGCCGGACAGCGCCAGCGGGGCATGATCGCCAGACGAAGCAAAGCGCACTGCCACGCGGTGCGCTTCGATGCGGCCGCCCGTTCCCGGGCTGGCCTTGTCCGTTATTGCGCGAGCTTGCGTACCCATGTCGCGTTGACGCCGGTGGCATAGTCGGGCAAGACAGTCTGGATGGTGCCCTGGCTCTTCAGGAATGCCGCGGTAGCCGCCAGCGACTTCGCCGCGCCACCGCCAAGCCAGGCCGCCGAGGCCTGCTGCTGGGGCGTGGGGAAGTCATACAGGGCCAGGCTGGCCGGCACGTCGGCGGCCTCTGCGCCCGACCACTTCGCCACCGCCTTGACCTGCGGCGATTCCGGCGTCCACGCCGCCTTGTTGGCGCGGTACGCCGCATCGGTATCGGCCAGAATCCTGACGAAAGACGTCAGGAACGCGTCATTGTCCCGGGCGAACGCCTTGTTGACGACGATGCCGTCAAAGGTCGCCTTGCCGGTTTCCTGTGCGATCCTGCCTGACGTGGTCAGGACATGGCCGTTCTTCTTGGCCTTTGCCAGCACGGGGTCCCAGATGAACGTCGCGTCGATGTCGCCCCGTTCCCACGCGGCGGCAATCTCGGGCGGGCGCATGTTGACGATCTTCACGCTGCGCGGATCGACCTTGGCCGTCTCGAGGGCCAGCAAGGTGTGGAAGTGCGATGTGGAGACGAACGGCACCGCCAGGCGCTTGCCCTTGAGATCGGCCAGCGACTTCACATCGCTGCCGTGGCGCGTGACCAACGCTTCGGCGTCGTTGATATTGTCGAGAATCCAGAACAGCTCGATACCGAGGCCCTGCGACAGGCCCGCGGCAATCGGCGCGGAGCCCGCTTCGCCAATCTGCACCGAACCCGACGCCAGCGCGCGAATGACATCCGCACCGCTGGCCAGCTTGCGGAACGTGACCTTGTAGCCGGTTTGCTTCTCGATGGTCTGGGCATCCTGCGCATAGCGCCATGGCACCACCATGTCCTGGTACGCAATCACGACTTCCTTCGATTGGGCGATGGCGGTGCCGGCAATCAGCAGCGCGGCGCAGGCCATCATCGTCTTCAGCAAGCTTTTCATGGGCGTTGGTCATGGCAGGAAAGACGGCCAGTATAGGAAACGGCGCCAGCGGCGAGAAGGAAGGTTTCGGCCAATGCTTATCCGGTTTTCGCGATACGCGTCCCACCGCCGACGACGCACGGCATATCGATATCGGCTTTCGTTCGTTCCCGTCCGTGAAGGGCTTCCTTATGCTCGTGTGCCAGACACCATTGCAAACGCTCGCCCGTTCCCCGCATGCCCGCTGCCTCGCCGCCCCCCCAGCTTCACCTGAATCTCAACGCGCTGCATTCAGGTTTCGTGCCGTCGGCATGGCGCCTGCCCGGCAGCGATCCGCGTGCCTTTGTCGATGTGCAGCACTATGTCCGGCTGGCGCAGATCGCCGAAGCGGGCAAGCTCGATGCCATCTTTCTGGCCGATAACGCGTCCATCGCCGACCAGATCAACTTTCGGCCCATTACCGCGCTGGAGCCCACCGTGCTCCTTGCCTGCGTTGCAGCGGCCACGCGCCATATCGGGCTGGTGGCAACTGCCTCGACCAGCTACAACGAGCCGTACAACATCGCGCGGCGCTTTGCCACGCTCGATCACGTCAGTGGCGGGCGCGCGGGATGGAACGTCGTAACGACGGCCGATGCCGGGTCCGCGCGCAACTTCGGTCGGGCGGGGCCGCCCGATCATGCACAACGCTACGCGCGCGCCGACGAGTTCACGAGCGTGGTCAAGGCGCTATGGGATAGCTGGGAAGACAGCGCGTTCGTGGGGGACCGTCAGTCGGGCAGCTTCGTGGACACGGCCCGCCTGCAGCCCATTGCCCATCATGGCCCGTTCTTCGATGTGCAAGGGCCGCTGAACCTGCCACGGCCGCCCCAGGGGCATCCGGTGCTGTTCCAGGCTGGTGGGTCGAACGATGGCCGCGAACTGGCGGCCCGTCATGCCGAAGCCGTGTTTTCGGCCTCGCAATCGCTGGAGGAGTCGCGCGAATACCGCCGGGCGCTGAATCAGCGTGCCGAAGCCCTCGGTCGCGGGCCAGGCGCGATCAAGGTCCTGCCGGGGCTGACGACGATCGTCGGTGCAACCGAGGCGCAGGCGCGCCAACGACGCGATGCGCTGGTCGACCTGATTCCGTGGGACTACAGCCTGAACCGGCTGGCCGGCACGCTTGGCATTACCGCCGACCGGCTGTCGCTCGATGCGCCGTTGCCGGACGGGCTCGCGCTGCCGGCCAATGGCAATCACACGTTCTTTCGCGCGACGATTGCGCTTGCGCAGCGCCAGAACCTGACGGTACGGGGGCTGATCCGCGAGCTTGCGGGTGGCGGTGGGCATCGCGTCATCGTCGGCACCCCCGAACAGATCGCCGATGACATCGAGCACTGGTTCCGCAGCGGCGCGGCCGATGGGTTCAACCTGATGCCCGATGCGTTGCCCGATGGGGTGCAGGACTTTGTGGAAGGGGTGGTGCCGATCCTGCAGCGCCGCGGCCTTTTCCGCAAGGACTACGAGGGCAGCACCTTGCGCGAGCACATGGGGCTGGCCCGGCCGGCCGGGAGGACGGCCTCGCGCGCGGCGGCGTAGTCCGCATTTGCTATATCGGATTACTTCGTGGACCCGGGCAGGAGGGTTTCATAGACTGGTGCTTCCCAAACTCTCGCACCTTTCATCATGAAACGACGCTCCGCCCTTGGTGTCATCGCTACGCTGGCTCTGGTGCTGGCCGCCTTGCCGATTGCATCGGCCTACGCCCAGTCATCGGGCGGCAAGCCGCTGAAGGTTGGCGTGCGCGGCGGCGTGGACGAGGAGATCTGGGAGGTTGTTACCCGGGAGGCGGCCAGGAACGGCCTGAAGGTCGAGACAGTGATCATCACCGGCACCGCGAGCCCGAACGAGGCGCTGAACAACGGTGACCTCGACGCCAATTCGTTCCAGCACATTCCATTTCTGCGTGACCAGATCAAGCAGCGCGGCTACAAGATCACCAACGTGGGCGACACGCTGATCTCGCCTATCGCGTTCTATTCGCGCAAGGTGAAGTCGCTGGAGGCGCTGCCGAATGGCGCCCGCATCGGCATCCCGAACGATCCCAGCAACCAGACCCGGGCGTTGGTCATCTTGCGCGACCACGGCCTGATCAAGCTGAAGGACGGCTTCGATCCGTACACGGGGACCGTCTCGCTGGCCGATATCACGGCCAATCCGCGCAAGCTCGAGTTCATCGAAAGTGCGTCGGTGGTGCTGCCGCGTGCGCTGCCCGACGTGGACGCCGCCGCCATCGTCAACACGTTCGCGTACCAGGCCGGCCTGATTGCCACGCGCGATGGCATCGCGGTGGAAAAGCGCGAGAACAATCCCTACGTCAACGTCATTGCCGTGCGTGAGAAGGACCGGGCCGCACCGTGGGTGCAGCAACTGGTCAAGTCCTACCAGTCCGAGGCGGTGCGCAAGTTCATCCTGACCAAGTATCAGGGGTCGGTCATTCCGGCGTTCTGAAGTGCCGAAGAAAAGGGACGATTGCATGCGCACGATTTCGCAATTGCCGGCGCGCGACCCGCACATCGTGTTCGAGCAGGTTGGCAAGACCTATGCGGGCGCCGCCGCGCCTGCGCTGGCGGATGTCTCGTTCACGATCGAACGCGGCGAGGTATTCGGCATCATCGGCCGCAGTGGCGCGGGAAAGTCGACGCTGCTGCGGAGCATCAACATGCTGGAGCGGCCTGACCGTGGTCACGTATGGATCGACGACACCGACATCGGCAAGCTCGACGAGGATGGTCTGGTCAGGCTACGCAGGCGCATCGGCATGATCTTCCAGCACTTCAACCTGATGTCGGCGAAGAACGTCTTCGACAACGTGGCGCTGCCGCTGCGCGTGGCGGGCGTGCGGCGCGCGGAGATCGAAACCCGTGTCAACGACCTGCTGGCGACAGTGGGGCTCGCGGACAAGGCCCAGGCCTACCCGGCGATGCTGTCGGGCGGTCAGAAGCAGCGCGTGGGTATTGCGCGTGCGCTGGTACACCGCCCGGAAATCCTGTTGTGCGACGAAGCGACTTCGGCGCTCGATCCGGAAACGACCGAGCAGATCCTGGCGTTGCTGCGGGACATCAACAAGCAGTTCGGCCTCACCGTGGTGCTGATCACGCACGACATGGCTGTGATCGAGGAGGCCTGCGACCGGGTGCTGGTGCTGGATCACGGCCAGGTGAAAGAGCAGGGGCCGGTATGGCGCATATTTGCCGACCCGCAGGCCGAAGCCACGCTGTCGCTGCTGCGCCCGCTGCGCAAGCGTCTGCCTGCGAACGTACATCCTGCGGAGGACGCCCATCGTGTTGCCAATGGCTGAGAAGTACCTGAAGGCGTTCGGCGAAACGCTGCTGATGACCGGCAGCGCCTGCCTGGTGGTGTTTGTCGTCGGCATGGCGCTGGCCATCGTGCTGACCGTGACCGCGCCCGGCGGCCTGGCCCCGAGGCCGCGAACGAACCGCGTGCTGTCGGTGCTGGTCAACATGTTCCGATCGATCCCTTTCATCATCCTGCTGGTGGCCATGTTGCCCGTTACGCGGCTGATCGTCGGCACGACGATGGGCACATGGGCTGCGGTGGTGCCGCTAAGCGCGCATCTGATTCCATTCTTTGCGCGGGTGTCCCAGGTGGCACTCAATGAAACCGATGCGGGGCTGATCGAGGCGGCGCGGGCCATGGGCTGCCGGCGCTGGCACATTGTGCGGCATGTGTTGTTGCCCGAGGCGCTGCCGGCGCTGATCGGCGGGGCCACCGTCACCGTGATTGCGATGATCGGGTCGTCGGCCATGGCAGGTGCCGTGGGGGCGGGTGGCCTCGGCGACCTGGCGATCCGCTATGGCTACGAACGCTATGAAACGGCCGTCATGTTCAATGTGATCGCCATCCTGGTGGTGCTGGTAACGGTGGTGCAATTCACGGGCGAGCGGCTGGCTCGCCGTTTCGATCACCGGCGATAGCCCCGCCGCCGTCTCCTTTTCGGAGTGGCGGCGTCTTGTCAGAAGAGGCCGGTCGTGGGCGGCGGATCGTCCTTCAGCAGCCATGCGCCCACGGCGGCCGCCTTCCATTGGCGGGGGTTGTGATTGGCCACGGTGCGCGCATTGCGCCAGTGGCGATCCAGGTTGTACTGGCGATCGCAGGCGGATGCCCCGCCGACATCGAACGCCAGCTCCGCACTCTTCAGCGCGGCCGCCACGGCGAAGTATTGCGCCTGGGCGACGTCGATCGACGCCTGCGTCAGTGACGCATTGCTGAGGTTGTCCGCCCAGGCGGCATCAATGGCGTCAGCGGCGCGCAGCGTGGCGGCTTCGGCCGCAAACACTTGCGCGGCAATCTGGCCAATCGTTTCCTGCACATAGGGATCGTCCACCGACCGCTCGGCCGAACTGTGCTTGATCGGCCGGGCCTTGTGGCGCGCAAACCAGACCGCGTCGTCCAGCGCGTTGCGGGCGATGCCGGCTTCGGTGGCGGCCAGAAAGAGCTGGAAGACCGGCGAGACCGGGTTGCGGCGGTCACGTGGCAGGTGGCTGGCGCGCAGTTCATCCGGCGCGACGCGCATGTTCGTGAATCGCGTGGTGCCGCTCGCGGTCAACCGCTGGCCGATGGTGTCGAAGTCATCGACCAGCGTCATGCCGGCTCGCTCGCGTGGCACCGTGAAGTGCGTTTCCTTGCCAGCCTCGTCCACGGCGATGGAGCTGATCCAGTCGGCGTAGAGCGCGCCGGTGCTGTAGTACTTGGTGCCGTTGACGGTATAGTGATCGCCCTCGCGGACGATGGTGGCCTGGATGGCGCCATGCTTGCCGCCGCGCTCCACGCCGCCATTGCCGACGATCTGGCCGCCCAGCAGCCGGTCGAACCAGCGCCGGCGGTCGGCTTCATTGTCCTGGCCCGCGAGCAGGCCTTCGATGAGTCCGAAGTTGGGTCGCAATGCCTGGGCGAGGTTGGCATCGACGGCGGCCAGTTCCTGAACGAAGCGGATGGCATCGCGCACGCTGCCGCCGGGGCCGCCATACGCCTTCGGGATGCGGAACGTCAGCAGGCCGGCATTGGCCACCTGACGCACAAAATCAAAGGGCAGTTCGCGGCGGCTCTCCCGCTTTGCGGCATCCCGCGCGATCTCGGGCAGCAGGGCCTGGGCGCGCTGGCGAAGTACCGCGACATCGCCGGCCGGAGGCAGCGGTTGCGGTGTCGATGTTGGCGATGCGGTGGCCGTGTCGATCGCGTTTGCAGGGGCAAGGGATTCTTGAAATGGCATGCGGTTGTCCTTCGGGTTTCTCGTCGAATGAGCACGAAAGACATCGTGCAGCAATTTTCTCGACGGGTAACGACCGATTCCGCATGCCCTTATGCGGCCTGTGCGTGGCGCCCCCGATTTCCTGCGCTGAGCCGGCGGCTATCACAAGGCTTTCCCTGCCTTCTGGCCACGACCCCTTTCTCAGGCCGCGGATAGCGGTTCGCAGGCATCTGCCTGCTCGTCCCGCGCGAATCTTCGATTGACGCGGCTGCTGGTCCCGACAGCGGATTTGAGCGGCTCGATTTTCCATACAGACAACAGCGCGTCGAACTCGTCCTCCACAGGCGATACGCCACGCAGGAACGCTTCAGGCGGACCGCCCAATACATGGATGGACAAGGTATATCCCGATTTATGGACATGCTGAAGCACTCCCGCCCCTGCCAGAACCTTGCGGGCTCTTCCGAAATCGTGGTTGGACAGCAGGTCGCGTTCCACGATTTCCTTGCGGGTGAGACACTCTCCGCCTCTGAGCAAGGCATACAACGATTCCGCGCACTCCTGATCGGATTTGGTGGACCTCAAAGCGGCTCCTTGGCAGGTATGACAGGTCGGTACGATGAGAAATTCGGGGAAGTCGGCAAAGATCGCGCTTCGGTGGCACGGGTGGCCGCAGCGTCGATGACACCCGCCGTGTTGGGGAAGCCATGCCGACCTGCCCGTCAATTGACGGAGCCAACTTCCAGGGTGCTCCGTGCACTCGCATGCCGACTTGTCGCGGGTGGAATGTATGTCATTCCCAGCTTGTCGGCGCAGCGCACCAGCTCTGCGAGCGAGTCGATCTCCAGCTTGTCCATGATGTGGGCGCGATGGACCTTCACGGTTTTCTCGACGATGCCGAGGAAGTTGGCGACCTCCTTGTTCCGGAGTCCGGTCGTGACCATTGCCATGACCTCTCGCTCGCGATTGGTCAGCCGCTGCATCTTTGCATCGAGGGCCGCCTTGATGGTCCGCTCCATACCGCGTTGCGCGGCCAACGCCAGCGCACGACTCACCGCCGTGACCAGACGATCCTCGGCCACCGGTTTCTCAAGAAGATCGATGGCGCCGGCCATCATCGTCTCCACGGTTTGCTTCACGTCCGCACAGCCTGTCAACATGATGAAGGGCACATGCGACGGCAAGAGCTTCAGCAGTTCGTGACCACTGATGCCAGGCAGGATCAACTCTGCCACCACGCAGGCAGGGCCGCGGATGCCGTCAAGGGCAACCCGACACTCTTCGGCCGAACCGAACGTCCTTGATGAGAATCCTTTTGCAAGCAGCAGCCGTCCCAAGGCCTTGCGAATGCTTTCATCGTCGTCCACAACAATCACGGTCCCGGTCATCGCGCGTACCCTCTTTAGAAATGGGGTTGACTCCCGGCCACATTACCGACCGTCGCGGCCGTCCACAACCGGTCTTCGGTTGGAGCGAAAAGTTTCATACCGACTTCTGAAATGACTTTCAACACATAGACGTCGGGGCGGAGGGCGATGGGATTTTTTACAACCGCTGTCGCTCCCGCATGGCCTGTCAGAAAAAATTTTCCGAAGAATTGCATGTCTGTAGCATGGAATGCTAAGCAGGCAGCGGCTAATGTGGGAATTTAGAAGTACTTTTCAGGGGGTTCGTCGTAGCATGGCCTTCCGATTCAAGGATGACTGGAAATGAGTGCGGACACCCTGCGGTACTTCGATTACGCTGCAACGACACCAGCGGACCCTCGCGTGATGGAGGCGATGTTCGGCTGTCTGGGGGCCGACGGCGTCTTCGGAAACCCTGCGTCGAATTCTCACGCCGCGGGGCTCGTGGCAAAGAACCTGGTCGAGCAGGCTCGCGCGCAGGTCGCCGGTCTCATTGGCGCCGAGCCGTGCGAGATCGTGTGGACGTCCGGTGCAACGGAGTCGAACAACCTGGCTCTCAAGGGTTTCTTCGACTACGAGCAGGGACGGCGCCATCTGATTACCAGCAAGCTGGAGCACAAGGCCATACTCGATACGGCGGCGTATCTGGAGCGGCTGGATGTATCGGTCACCTACCTGGCTCCCGATGCGTCGGGCGAAATTTCGCTGGCCGCGGTGGAAGCGGCTTGCGGCCATCGCACGGGCCTCGTGTCGTTGATGATGGTGAACAACGAAATCGGCACCCTGACCAATATCGCCGATATCTCGCGGGTCGTTCACGCTGCTGGCGCGCTACTTCACGTGGACGCAGCGCAGGCTGCGGGCAAGACTGAAATAGACGTCAAGGCAATGGGCATCGACCTGCTGTCGATGTCGGCACATAAGCTCTATGGGCCGAAAGGCATCGGTGCGCTCTATGTCAGCCGCGAGGTGGCGCCTCGTATTGCCTGTCAGATGCACGGTGGAGGGCACGAACAAGGACTACGATCTGGAACGCTTGCTACGCATCAGATCGTGGGCATGGGCACCGCGTGCGAACTGGCGCGCCTGCAAATGGCATCTGACAATCAGCGAATCGTGCAACTGAGCGAACGCCTGCTGAATGGTGTGCGCGCATCGGGTGTTGTCATGCAGAACGTCGCCAACGCGACCCGCATCCCACACACACTCAGTCTGACGGTGAATCTGCCCGAGTTCTTGCCGCTTATGCTGGCCGATGGCTTGGCCGTGTCATCCACGTCGGCGTGCAATTCGGCGGCTGGCAAGGCCTCTCACGTGCTGACATGCATCGGGCTGGATGAAGATGCCGCGCAACGCACGGTGCGGCTGAGCCTTGGACGGTTCACAACGGAGGCAGATGTCGACTTTGCGGTTGACTGCTTCCAGAACGTCCTTGCCCGGTGCCAGCAAGTGCGTGCGGGGCGACGGGAAATGCTGATCCAGCATCTTTCGGACGACGTCAGCGTTGCGGCGCAGTTGAGCGATGCCGACGTGCGGACGGCGCATGCACTTGGGTTCCGCGCCATCGTCTGCAATCGGCACGATGGCGAGGCTGACGGTCAGGCCCGGTTTGCAAATATCGCTGAGGTGGCGGATTCGCTTGGCATGGCCGCACGCTACCTGCCGGTGAAATCGGACGGTGTCACGGCCGAGGATGCCGCCGCCTTTGGTTCGCTGGTGGCAGACCTGCCAAAGCCCGTGCTCGCGTACTGCCGTACGGGTACCCGCTCGGCGACGCTATGGCGTCTGGCGGCAACCACGTCAGGCTGACTGCGGGCGGGCAGCATTGCGCTCAGAAGCGGAACATCACGCTGACCATGGGGCCCTTCAGCGTCAGCCTTTGAACCAGTTCGCCGCTGCCCAGCTGGTAGGTCAGGTAGCGATAGGTCAGTTGAATGTCGCCCCACCTGGCCGCATAGGCGGCGCCGCCGGACGCTTGCACCGTGTATCTGGAAGCGCCGGTGCCGGCGTCGAGGTAGTACGGCAGATACCATCTGTCGCTGTTGCCAAGACGGATTCGCCCGCGCACGCCAATGATCGCATCGACGATGTTCTCGGTCTGCGACACGCTTCCCTGCGTCGCAAGCGTGGCGCCCTGTTGCGTGAACGTGGTGGATAGCGTCCAGTTGGCACTGGCGCTCAGGTTCAGGTAACGAAGCCCGCCGAGCGGCTCGACGGTTCCCCATGGCGCGCGCACTGCCGTGTAGGCGGCGTAGAGCCCGAGCAGTCCGCCGCTGAGGCTGCTGCCTGTGTTGGTCGCCAGTTCCCGGGGGATGACAACCGAGCCGACGGTATTGAGCGTGGTCTGGTGGTTACTGAAGTCAAGGTAGGCTGCGTCGGCGATGACCGTCCAGTCCCCCTTGCTGGCTTCGGCCTGCATCATGAAGAGGAACTTCAGGTTCGAGAGATAGCTGTCCGGACCGGTGCCCATGTCGAGCCTGCCGCCGCCTGTGGATGAATTCCCGGAGAAGCTGAACGCCCCGCTCACGTTCGGCAGCCACAGGTACGGCGCGACCGCAAACGTCCAGCCGTTTGCGGGCGGCGATTCGGCATGTCCGGCCCCCGCGGCCATGGCCAGGCAAAGCGCAATGCCGAGCCGCATCCTGCCAAGCCTTGGAAGTAGCAGCTTAAGATCGCCCCCACCAGAGCGACTACCTTCTTGCATCGCCGTCATTGTTCGCGCCTTCGCTCTGCCGTGCGGTTGTCGGTCACGCCACGTTGCAGTTGCCACGCTAGCCGGTCTTGCCGGGCCGCTCAATTGGCCCAAAGGGCTAATGAAAACGAGGTCTTTCTGTCGCGCGCGCGGTCTTCCGCTACGTCTTCGGCAATGACTTGCCAGGCGTTTCGCTGGGGCTCGCCGTCAGTTTCCGAGGGGCTTTCCGGCACGGCGCCCGGGGGCTACCACTGCTGCTGTTGCTTGCCCTTGATGTTGCCCGCCACGCCGCCAGCCACGGCGCCAATCGCCGCGCCGGTCCAGCCACTGCCGCCGGCAATGGCGGCGATGCCGGCACCGGCCGCGGCACCGAGGCCGGCGCCGGTCACGGTGCCTTGCTGCTGCGGGGTCATGTTCGTGCATCCCGCGACGCCGGCGACGATCAGGATCGCGCCAGCCAGATGGAGTCGTTTCATGGCGTCACCTCACTTGCCGGCATTCAGGCCAGGAAGAACCATTTCGAACCAGATGGTTTCAATGACCGGCCGTTGTAATCGGTCGGGATGGGCCGCGTACCAGCGATCCAGTCCCTGGCTCACCGAATCGAGCGAATGGCTTTTGAGCCCTTTGGCAAAGCGCGGAAGAATACTCTGCGCGTCGGGAGGCGGCTTGCCTTCGTGATAGGCGATATCCACCTGGACCATATTGGCGATGCCTACCAGGTAGGCCTTCTTGGTCTGCTCGGTGGAAGCTGTCCATTGCTTGCCGGTCACCAGTGGAATTTCGTCGGCCCGGGCGCCGGTCGCCAATACCAGTGTCACGAGTGCCCCAGCCGTCACTGCGAGCCGGCTCAGTCTATTCGCCATTGCGGTCTCCCTCAGTGTTGCCATTACTCCACGCAGCCATGCGCTCGTTCATATTAGTCGCTATTCCAGCGTCCGGCAGGCGGCTAAACCCGCACCCTGCGCTCAGAACTTGTGGCGCAGCCCCAGGGCGATGCCCAGCATGGAACTCTGCCCGTTCGCCAGGGCATAGCTGTTGCCAAGCGACAGGCTGTTGGCATAGAAGATGGCGGCGGATTCCAGACCAAGGCCGGCATTTTTAGCATAGGCAGCACTGATATAGACATCGGTGCGCTTGGAGAATGCGTAGTTGGAAATAAACGCGATCTGCCAGGGATTGGGCTGGCTGGCATTGCCGAACTGGTTCCTGACGTCGTCGTAGTTGTACTCGAGCATCAGGCCGACCGAGGGCGTCAGCTGATAAGTCCCGCCGATCCAGTAGAAATGGTCGCGAAAGAACTCGGCACCTACCTGATTCTTGTTCTGGCCCCAGCGGTAGCCGCCCATGATCTTGGCGGCACCGAATGCATAGCTGGCGCCCGCGCCAGCCTTCTTGAACGTGCCGCTGCCCGCATTGGCCGGGTTGGCGGCGGGTGCGATGGTCGGATTGAACTGGTCATAGGTCACGACCAGACCTACTGGCCCGGCGGTATAGACCACCGACGCACCATAGGCGGTATCGCGCCGGAACTGGCCCGGTACTTCGCCGTTGCCGCCAAGAATGAACGGTGCGCCGACCGTCGGCGGTAGCGCCAGGCCGGTGCCGAACGAAAAGTGGGCCAGTGTCGTGACGGGACCGAAACTGCCGGTGTACTTGATGGTGTTGTCCTCGCGGAAATTGGCCCCGGCCAGCACCACGGCAGGCTCGTACTGCGTGGCATAGGCAGCCGGGACGAAGTTCGCCAGCGCCTCGAACATCGACGTGTACTGGCGGCCGAGCGACAACTGGCCATACTCGCTTTGCAGCCCGACGAATGCTTGCCGGCCAAACAGCCGGCCGCCTTGCTGCGAGGTGCCGCTGTCCGCATTGAAGCCGCTTTCCAGCACGAAGACCGCCTTGAGGCCCATGCCCAGGGCCTCCGTGCCGCGCAGCCCCCAGCGCGACCCGGATACGCCGCCGGAATCCATCCGCACCACACTGTGCGAGGGGCCGGGGCTGAAGCCATTTGCGGACGTGGGTACCGCGCCAAGGTGATTGGCATATTCGACGTTGACGTCGACGACGCCATAGAGCGTCACGTTCGATTGCGCGTGCGCCTGCCAGGCAAGGGTCGGCAACGCCACAAGTGCAAGAAGTGTCAATCTCATGTCTGCCGCCTCCTCGATGTTGTTATGGGTGAGTCATGGCTGCTGGCGTTGCGGGTTCACGCTTGTCGCTTGCATGGAATGCCACCCTGGCGGTTCGATCTGTCTGCTGGCGCACGCACGTGCAGCGCATCGGCGGTCGCTGCCGAGGCGGTGATGATTGACGAGGCAACGGCTACGCAGGCGACGGTCCGTGGTTGCGCCGTCACGCCTTGTTGCTAGGGGCGCGGCCGGGCGGGCTCCATTTGCCAGCCGCCCGGGCAGTGCTTGACCTGGGGGTAATACCCGCCGGGCTGGTCGCAGTAATACGACCACCCGTTTTCTGACGAACGGTCAGTCCTGGCGGATTTCCGGCTGGCAGGGGGCGCCGAAGGCGTGTCGTAGCCGGACCCGGTGTAGTCCGCCCGGTAGTACGGCCCGCCGTCGTATGAATATTCCCACCAGCCGGGCCAGGCAGTGCCTACCGCGAAATAGACCACGTGCCCATGACTGCGGCGAAACCCGCCATGCCGAAAGCCGGCGTGGCCTTGAAAGCCGCCGCCATGAAAGCCGCCCCCATGAAAGCCGCCGCCTTGCATGATCCCGCCGCGCATGCCGCCGCCCCCGACGGCGCCTCGACCACCGGCCAGGGACGCGCCGCAGACGGCCATTGCTACGCCCGCCACCAGTGCCAGGGCGATCTTGCAGTACCTGCGCCCGTTCATGATTTGTCCTCGCTTGGCTGGCTAGGCCCGCCACTACCTCCTGAATCCTAGGAGCGATCGGGTTTGTTCCATCATATGTCGAGGATGGGACGCTGCAGCGCAACAAGGCCTTGGAGCGCCTCGAGATTCCGGAACGATGTCCCCGGGCATCAAACGACGGTCCCAAAATGTCAAATGCTCGGCTGAAATTTCGCCAATACTGGGACGGATACCCGCGTGGAATGCCGCCATTCCGGAATGGCGGCGTCTCCCGGCCCGGGGCATCGTCACACAACGAGAATCGAGGAGAAAAAATGGACCGTATCCACTGCCTTGCGGCTGCCCTGGCCTTGTCGATCAGCATCACGAGCGGTGTCGCCAGCGCGCAGGCCTCGCAACCTGCGGCACCGGCGGCGCCGCCCGCCACCACCGATGTCAACGAAGTCCCGCAGCCTCCGCAAGGCATGACGCCGGCCGAGCGCAAGAAGTGGTTCATGGAACGGTTCAAGGCGGCCGACACCGATCACGACGGCAAGCTGACCCGTGAAGAAGCACGCGTTGGCATGCCCGAGGTTTACAAACGATTCGACAAGATCGATACCCGGAAGCACGGCTACGTGACCGAGCGGCAAGTGGGGGCGGCCTGGTCAAAGATGATCCAGGACGATATGCAGAAGAAGAATCCGATCATCAACTGAAGGCGAGGTCCCGGCTTTTGGCCGGTCAGGGCCCCGCGACAAGGCGCGGGGTTTTGTATCACGACGTATCGAGCCAGACGACAGACACACGCTGATACGAGGACGTGGTCCGGTGAAACATCCGGGGTACGTCCTCGCCGCCTAATGGAATCCCGATTACCGATTTCGCGGAGCCACCATGAAGCTGATGTCTGTCGTAGCCCTGACCGCGGTCGCCACTGTCGTGCTCACTGGCGCCACTGTCGCCACCGCACAGTCCGCTGCACCTTCCAATGCCGGCCCCACTGGCAATCCCCACGCATCGCCCATCTACGGCGTGACCCTGCCAGAGGGCTACCGCAACTGGCAGTTGGTGGCCCCTGCCCTGGAGGGCGAGCCGCTGAACGAACTGCGCACCGTCGTGGGCAACAAGATCGCCATCGATGCGTACAAGCGCGGCGAGCTACCGTTCCCGGATGGCGCGGTACTGGTCAAGCTGGCATGGAAGTACACGCAATCGCCCGAGTTCAAGTCGGCCCTGGTGCCCGGACACGCCACCACCGTGCAGGTGATGGTCAAGGATTCGAAAAAGTACGCCGCGTCGGGTGGTTGGGGCTACGGGCGCTTTATCGACGGCAAGCCAGCCGACCTGGCACAGCATCAGACGTGTTTTGCGTGCCACAACGCGCTCGTGAAGAACCGCGACTACGTATTCACGCGACTTGCGCCGTGATGGCTACCTGATCGCGCGTCACCGCCAGCGGGCGCGCACCGTTCGGGTGTTACCCGCGCCCGTTGCCGCCGAGGACCTCGCGGCGCGTCCGCAGGACGTGGATCGATTGGCGCAGGACGGCGAGCGTTCCTGCCGATTGGGCGTCGCCGCTGGCGGAGGCCAGCCGGGCTGCCACTTCCGCACGCCGCAATTCCGCCTCGCGCTCGGCGATATAGCGGTCAAGAATCACCAGATCCCGCAGTGCTTTTCCTTTTTGCATGGCTGTCAAGGGATTGAGGAATGACTCACTTCAATATATCGGCACGACCGGCGCGCATGTCGCCAAACTCGGCGGAAAATCCCTTTTATGGAGTGTCCGTATAGCATGCATTTCGGACGTACGATAGCATCACGGCTGGACATATATTCGGGAGGCTCTTGCACGATTCGCGCCACGCAAGAGAGTCAGTTCGTATTCGGGCCGCTCCTTGGGAGCGGCCTTCTTTTTTGGGGGTTCCGCAAGGAAGGCCGGGGAAGCCTGACACCAGCGGTGGCGAACTTCCTGCGTAGTATGATTGCGGTCTCTATCCAGCATCGGCGCATCTACGTTCATGGCTCCGTCCAAGGTGAAATCCATTCCCAGTCAACTTCACTTTCCTGTGGTGGGAATCGGCGCATCCGCGGGCGGAATCGAGGCCCTGCGGTCATTCTTCGAAGCCATTCCGGCGCGCACGGGTGCTGCATACGTCATTGTCCTGCACCTGTCGCCGGACCACGCCACTTCGCTGCCGGGCATCCTGTCCGGGGTCACTTCGATGCCGGTGCAACAGGTCAATGAAGCCACCGCCATCGAGCCCAATCACGTCTATCTGATTGCCCCGTCGATGGTGCTGACGATGGTGGATGGATACCTGCGGGTACAGGCGGCTGCGTCACATGATGACCGGCGCATGGCCATCGACCTGTTTCTGCGCTCGTTGGCGGAAGCCCACCGTGACCGGGCGGTTGGTATCGTACTGTCGGGCGCTGGTGCCGACGGCGCCGTCGGGATCACACGGGTGAAGGAACTGGGCGGCATCGTGGTGGCCCAGCAACCCGATGACGCGGCGTTCTCCAGCATGCCGCGCGCCGCCATCGGTACCGGTCAGGTCGATTTCGTGCTGCCCGTGGCGGACATGCCCCAGCGTCTGTTGGAGATGTGGTCCAACAAGCGCCGCATTCGCGCCACCGTGGAGGCCGAGTCGGATGCGGACGACGTCGTGGCCACGGACAACGAGCGGATTCTGCGCGAGATCATGGTCATCCTGCGTACGCGCACCGGCCATGACTTCCGCCAGTACAAGCGCGCCACGGTGCTGCGCCGCATCGAGCGCCGCATGCAGGTCAGCGGGCTGTCGGAACTGCAGGAGTATCGCGACTTCCTGCACGACCACCCCGACGAGACGCCGCACCTGCTGCAGGACATGCTGATCAGCGTGACCAACTTCTTCCGCGACAAGGACGCCTACGACCTGTTGCAGAACGATGTCGTGCCGCAACTGCTGGAACATCGCCTCGAAAACGAGCCGATTCGCGTCTGGTCTGCCGGCTGTGCCACGGGCGAGGAGGCCTACTCGCTGGCAATGCTGCTGGCGGAGGCCTCGTCGCGGAACGCGGAAGCCGTGCCGTTCCAGGTGTTTGCCACCGATATCGACGAGCGGGCCATCTCCTACGCGCGCACCGGGCTGTATCCGGAATCGATCCTGGCCGATGTCGATGCTGGCCGGGTGCGCCAGTTCCTGGTGAAGGACGCCGCGCACTACCGCGTCAAGAAGGAACTGCGCGAACACGTGCTGTTTGCCCTGCACAACGTGCTGCGCGACCCGCCGTTCTCGCGGCTGGACATGATCTGCTGCCGCAACCTGCTGATCTACCTGGATCGCGAAGCGCAGCTCGACGTCCTGCGCACGTTCCACTTTGCGCTGCGTCCCGGCGGCTATCTGTTCCTCGGTAGTTCCGAGGCGGCGGACAGCGTCAGCTCGCTGTTCTCGGTGGTGGACAAGAAGGCGCGCATCTACCGGGCCAATGTCGCGGTACGCGGCGATGCGCCCGTGCCGATGTCGGCGGCCATGCAGAACATGCGCATGCCGATTGCGATCATGCAGCCGCCTGGGCGCCGCAAGTTCTCGTTCGGTGACCTGCACCAGCGTCTGGTGGAGCAGCATGCTCCGCCCAGCGTGCTGGTCAGCCGCGAGTCGGACATCGTTCACCTGTCGGATCGCGCGGGGCGCTTCCTCGAATATGCAGGCGGCGAGCCGTCCCACAACGTGATTGCGGCCGTACGGCCCGAGTTGCGCCTGGAACTGCGCACCGCCATCTTCCAGGCCCTGCAGACCAACCATAGCGTGGAGGCGCGACGCGTGCAGCTGACGCGCGACGGGCGCAACTACTTCGTCAACATGATTGCGCGGCCGGTGCATGACGCCGAGGCCAATGCGGACTTCGTCCTGATCCTGTTCCATGAGGTGGAGGACAGCATGAGCGAGTCGTCCGACGCCCCGCAGAAGCGCCAGCCCGACCCGATCGTCAGCCAGCTCGAACGCGAACTGCATCGCACCAAGGAACAACTGCAGGCCACGATCGAGCAGTCGGAGACGTCCACCGAGGAACTGAAGGCGTCCAACGAGGAACTGCAGGCCATCAACGAGGAACTGCGCTCGGCCACCGAGGAACTCGAGACCAGCAAGGAAGAGCTGCAGTCGATCAACGAGGAACTCACCACGGTCAATGCCGAACTGAAGTCGAAGGTCGAGGAAACCAGCAAGATCAACGACGATCTGCAGAACCTGATCATGGCCAACGACATTGGCACGATCTTCGTCGACCGGAACATCCGTATCAAGCGTTACACGCCGCGTGCCACCGATGTGTTCAGCATCATCCCGTCCGACATTGGCCGCTCGCTGCTGGACATCACGCACCGGCTCGACTACGACAAGCTGTCCGACGATGCGGCCGAGGCCTTCGATTCGCTGCGGCTGATCGAGCGCGAGGTGCAAAGCAGCGATGGCCGCTGGTATCTGGCGCGCTTTCTGCCCTATCGCACGACCGAAGACCGCATCGACGGCGCTGTGCTGTCGTTTATCGACATCACGTCGCGCAAGGCGGCGGAGGCCCAGTTGCGCGAGGGCGAACGGCGCATGCGCATCGTGGCCGAAAGCACACGCGACTACGCGATCATCACCTTCGACGACGACGGCTGCATTACCAGCTGGAACATGGGCGCCCAACGCATTTTCGGCTACACCGAAGCGGAACTGCTGGGCGAGCCGGCCGATGTGCTTTATCTGCCGCAGGATCGCGACCGCGGTGTGCCGGCGGAGGAAAGAGCGCAGGCACGCAAGTTCGGGCGGGTGGAGGAAGACCGCTGGCACCTGCGCAAGGACGGCACGCGCTTCCGCTCCACGGGCGTGCTGTCCCGGCTGGAACAGTCCGGCGTCAGCGGCTATGCCAAGATCTGCCGCGACATGAACGAGGCGGTGCCGGCCGGCGCGCTGCGTCTTGATGGCGGGTTCCGCGCCACGCCCGTCCAGGATCATCGTGACGAGTTCCTGGCCGTGGCGTCGCACGAACTGAAGCATCCGCTGAACCTGATCAGTGCCAGCAGCGAACTGATCGCGCGTTCCGCGGAGGCGCGCCGCAATCCCATGATCGCCCGTGCCACGGAAACGATCCGGCGCACGGTGCTTGGCCAGGCACAGATCATCGACGACCTGCTGGACATGTCCCGCGTGCGCACCGGCAAGCTGTCGGTCGCGCGCACCACGATCGATTTCGCAGAGGTTGTGCGGCACGTCAGCGATGCGGTGCGAGAAGAGGCGGGCCAGCGGGGGACGACGCTCGAGGCGGCATTGCCGGACCAGCCCGTGTGGATTCATGCCGACGTGACGCGCATCGAGCAGGTGGTCTGGAACCTGCTCAGCAATGCGCTGAAATTCACGGAGTCAGGCGACCGCATCAAGGTGGTGCTGGAAAGCGATGCCAGCGTTGCGCGATTGACCGTGGAAGATACCGGCATGGGCATCGATGCGCAGACGCTGCCCCATATCTTCGACATGTTCCGACAGGGCGGCGCCATGCGGGCGCGGTCGCGCGGGCTGGGCATCGGCCTGAACCTGGTCAAGGAAATCACGACACTGCACGGCGGCACCGCGGAGGCCGCATCGGCCGGCCCCGGTCAGGGCAGTACCTTCACCGTGACGCTGCCGGTCGGCACGCCGGCGATGGCCGAAGACGACGCCGGTGTGCTGCCGGCATCGTTGCTGCGCGGTATGCATGTGATGCTGGTCGACGATGACCAGCAGACCGTGGAAACCTTCCGCATGCTGCTCGAGGCCGAGGGCGCCCTGGTCGACGTGGCCAGCGATGGCGAGTCGGCGCTGGCTTCCATGCAGTTGCGCAAGCCCGACCTGCTACTGTCGGATATCGGGATGCCCGGCATGGACGGCTATCAGCTGGTCCACCGGGTACGCGGGCAGGACGCGCTGAAGGAAGTGCCCGCTATCGCGCTCAGCGGCTATGGCCGCCACAGTGACGTCGACGCGGCGCTGCAGGCGGGATTCGATGCGCATCTGCCCAAGCCGGTCATGCTGGATGACCTGCTTTCCACGCTCATGCGCCTTCGGCTTGCCTGACATCCGGCGAACAATCCGGGCGCGGCGCATGGTCCGCCGGCCCGGGCGGCATGGCTTCGAGTACGAACCGGCGATGCCGGCGTAATGCCTCGACGGTAGCGCGCAGCGCCGCCAGCAGTTCCAGCCCATTGCGGGTGGGCAGGCCGTCCTGCTGCATCTGGCGCAGCACGGCAATCTGGCGGCGGATAATCGTCCGGCCTTCGGCGATGTGTCGGTCTACCTGGGCCAGCGCCGCTGCAGGGTCGAAGCACCGACGTTCCCCGGTACGGGACGGATCATGCATGGAGCGGCTCGGGATGTCCCGCCGCAGGAGGAAGCGGCTGGACGTAGCCAGGACACTGGTTGCGGTCGATCCAGTCCTTGGCCCAGGCCAGCCCTTCGGCCATGGCCCGTTCGCATGTCCGGAAAACACCAATGACTGCACCAGGACCGCGCCGCCTTGCGCCACGCGCCCCGATGCCTGCCAGTTGTTTTCGCCCAGAAACAGCGCGGCGCCTTCGACGGTATGCCCATAATACTGTTGCATTGCCATGGCGGTCTCCTTGCTTCCAGATACCAGGCATATCGATTGCCTGTGGAAAAATTGTAAGAAGGTCGCCCCCGTGGCGATACATGGCAGCGTTGTCCGGAATGTCCAGGTTCAGGACATCCTGATATGCTTGCACTCACTATCGGTCACGCACCGCCACATGCCCTCGATCCACGTCTACACCAATCAGGCTTCCACCCTTCGCGAGTTCGAAAAGGAATGCGTCAGCTTTGACGCCGCCGGTTATGTCGTGGATTTCGGACAGGCCTGGTGGGAATGCACCCCGACGTCAATCGCTGCGCTGGAACGTCCGCGCATGCAGCAACTTCTGCGGCGTCTGCGCGCCGGGGATGTGGTAGCCACGCTGCGCCTGTGCAGTCTTGGCAGTTCCGTGCGCGACGTGGTCGCCACGGTGGAGCGGTTCCGGGCGCTTGGCGTGAAACTTCACTGCCTCGAAACCGGCGAAGGGATGCTGACCGACGCCGCATCCACGGCATTCCGGACACTGCAGGCCGTGGAGGGCCTGGAACGCGACACGCGCAGCGCCCGGATGAAGGCCAGCGCCGAGCAGGCCGTCGAGCGCGGCAGCCGCCTGGGCAGGCGCCCGGCGCTGGCCACCAACATGCATGATGAAATCCGGGCGGCGCTGCGCCGGGGCACGTCGGTCAGCGAACTGGCCCGCACTTTCAAGGTGTCACGCCAGACCATCATGCGGATCCGGGACGTCCACCCGGAGTGACGCGGCGCCCCCGCACCATGTACGATCGGCGTGGCGCGATGCAATTCTTGCCCGTGCGCCGCCGCCGACCGTGCGTGAACGCTGACGTGGCGATGGGCATACTCCTTGCGCCTGGCGATACCGTTCCCGAACTTTCCCGGTTGCGGAGGCCAAGCGCATGCCACAAACCGCGATGCCAGTATCGCGCCGGCGCATTGCCGGCGAACTCTGGACGGCCATCTGGCGCCATCGCGTCCGTGTCGTGGTGGCCATCGTCCTGCTGCTCCTGGCCAAGGCCGCCACGGTATCGGTTCCGCTGATCCTGAAGCTGATCGTGGACGAGGCGGCGTCCGCGCAGACGCTGGCCAACCCCGCCGGCGCCGCCAGCATGGGGCCGCTGGTGCGCCTGATCGTCACGATCCCGGTCTTCCTGGTGCTGGCCTACGCCGTCCTGCGGCTGCTCGGCAACGCGTTCAACGAACTGCGTGACGTGGTGTTCGCGCAAGTGGCGCAGAGCACCGTGGCCACCTTCACGGCCCGCGCGTTTTCGCACCTGCACGGCTTGGGTGCGCGATTCCATTCGCAGCGCGAGACCGGCGGCATCATTCGTGACATGGACAAGGGCACGGCCGCCATCGGCTTCCTGCTTGGTGTTGCCGTCTTCACCATCGTGCCCACGCTGCTGGAGATCACGGCCGTGCTGGTGATCATGGTGGCGGGCTACGGCGGACAGTTCGCGGCGATCATCCTGGTCGTCTTCGTGCTCTATTCGGCCTGTACGGCGCTGCTGACCCGCCGCCGCATGCGGGTGCAGCGCCGCGTCAACGCCGTGGAGGCGCAGACCAACAGCAAGGTGGTGGACAGCCTGCTGAACTACGACACCGTCAAGTACTTCGCCCGCGAATCGTTCGAGTCGCGCCGCCTTGGCCGCCTGCTGGACCGCTGGGTCGAGGCCAGCGTGGAAAACCAGCACGCGCTGTCGGCGCTGCATATCGCGCAGAGCGGGTGCATTGCCATCGGGGTGGCCAGCGTCATGCTGCTGGGCGTGCAGCGGGTGGCGCAGGGCACGCTGACGGTCGGGGACCTCGTGCTGATCAACGCGTACATCATCCAAGTGGTGTTGCCGCTGAATACGCTCGGTTTCATATTTCGCGAGTCGAACGACGCAATGACCAACGTGGAACGCCTGTTCGCGCTGCTAGACGCGAAGGGCCGCGCCGGCGAGGACGACGATGCGCCCGGCGCGCGGCCGCTGGTGGTCAGGCAGGGCGAGATTGCGTTCGAGCACGTGAATTTCAGCTACGACCCCAGCCGCCAGACGCTGTGGGACGTGAGCTTTCGCGTGGGCGCGGGGCAGACCGTGGCGGTGGTGGGCGGCAGCGGCTCCGGCAAGTCGACACTGGCGCGCCTGCTGTTCCGGCTTTATCAACCGGACTCGGGTCGCGTGCTGATCGACGGGCAGGACCTGCGGCTGGTCACCCAGCGCAGCCTGCGCGAGGCGGTGGGCATCGTGCCGCAGGACACCATTCTCTTTAACGACACGATTGCCTACAACATCGCCTATGGCCTGGAGGGTGCGTCGCGATCCGATGTGGTGGAAGCCGCGCGCGCGGCCCAGCTCGATGCGTTCGTCGATCGTCTGCCGGACGGCTACGAAACCATGGTCGGCGAGCGCGGGGTGCGCCTGTCCGGCGGCGAGCGCCAGCGCGTGGCCATCGCGCGCGCCATGC
Source organism: Cupriavidus sp. 86D6 (assembly GCF_057815095.1). Taxonomy (NCBI): domain Bacteria; kingdom Pseudomonadati; phylum Pseudomonadota; class Betaproteobacteria; order Burkholderiales; family Burkholderiaceae; genus Cupriavidus; species Cupriavidus sp. 86D6. Next base: position 119,974 of record NZ_JBYPSB010000005.1, read on the forward strand.
TCAAGCGGCCGCCGATCGTGGTGTTCGACGAAGCCACGTCGGCGCTCGACACGCGTACCGAGCGCGCCATCCAGGTGGAACTGACGCGTGTGGCGAAGGGCCGTACCGCATTCATCATCGCGCACCGGCTATCGACCATCACCGATGCAGACCATATCCTGGTCATGGAACATGGCCGGGTGGTGGAGGCCGGCACGCACCAGGCGCTGCTGGCGCGCGGCGGCGTCTACGCGCAGATGTGGCGGCTGCAGCAGCAGCAGCGCGAACTGGAGCGCACCGAAGAGCGGCTGGCGCTGCAGCCCATCCGGCTCGAAACGATTGTCGCCGGCGTGGTGGACGGCCTGCGCGAGCGCATCGCGTCCCGCCATATCCACCTGTTCACGGTCGTGGGCGAGGCCGAGCTGCGCGTGACCGGCGATCCGGGATTGCTGCAGAAGGTGATATGGGAGCTTTGCGAGCGCATCGTCGAGGCGGTGGAAGCGGGTGGCCGCATCGAGCTGCGCCTGGAGCGCAGCAACGGCGACGCGGCGTTGACCCTGTCGGCCACGGCGTCGGCGCAGGGGCATCCGGTGTCGGCCGCCGAGATCCAGCGGCTGCAGGCGGAGCTGGCCGAGGCGGGCATCACGTTGAAGGCCGATACGGCCCAGCAGATGTGGCAGCTGCGCATGCCGATGCGCCCGTTAGGCGAGCCGCTGGCGACGCCCCAACTGTCACTGACAGACGCGCCGCCGCTTGTGCTGGGTCCGCAAACGTTGCGCGGCTGCTGCGTGCTGGTGCTGGACGACGATGCGCCCACGCGCGACGTGCTGGTCGATGCGCTTGAAGACCTGGGTGCCGAGGCGCTGGCATTCGCGCACGGGCGCGACCTGTTGCAGCACCTGTCGGAGACCGCGCCGGCCCAGTGGCCCCAGGTGCTGCTCTGCGATATCGCGCTGGACGAGGAGGATGGCTACACCGTGCTGCGCGACGTGCGGCGCCTGGAATCCGAGCGCGAAGTGTCGCTGGTGCGCCGCGTCACCGCCATTGCGCTGTCCGGTCACGCGCAGCCGCAGGACCGCATCCGCGCGATGATGGCGGGTTTCCAGCTGCATCTGTCGAAGCCCGTGCAGATGGCGGAGCTGATCGCGGCGATATCGGCCCACTACCGGCATGCCGCGGCCGGACCGTCGGCCCCATCGGGCGACCCGCTTCCAGCAGGGTCTTCCGGCGCGCTGCGTGGCTCGCGCAATGAGTCGTCCTGACTGGCCGGGCGTCAGCGTTGCCGACGCGTGAGCCGCAGCGCCGCCACCACGTGGTCGCCCACCACGGCCCGCTCACGCAGCACCCACTGCATGCCGTGCGCCAGTTCGCGCCATCCTGCCACGCCCAGATGCATGGCGAGGGACGGCATGGCGCGCACGGTATCGCCAATCGCCATGGTGGCTGGCAGGTGCAGCCACGCCGCCCACACGGCGTTGCGTGCCAGCAGCGCGCGGCGGGCGCGGCTGTCGCGCAACGGGCTGGGATGATGATGAACCACCAGTTCCGGGGCGTAGACCATCCGCCAGCCGTGCGCGGCAAGCTTCCAGGCGAGCACGGTTTCTTCTCCACCGATGAAAAACCGTTCGTCGTAACCGCCGGCGGCCAGGAAGGCATCCGTGCGGAATGCCGTCGCGCCGGCCATGAAGCCCAGAATGGCGCGACCCGGCAGGTCCGCGGAGGGCAGCGGGCTGCGCGACATCAGCGTGCTGGTGGGGTCTTCCTTGCCGGAAGCGCCCACCAGGATGCGCGCGGTCAACGAGGCCACGGCGGGATACGCGTCGAGCAGTGCGCAGGCCCGGGCGAGCGATCCGGGCTGCCACCAGCAGTCGTCATCGCAGAACGCCACGTACGGGGTGCCGGCCACCTGGGCCGCCCATTGCGCGCCAAGGTTCCGGCCCGCCGCGCCCAGGTTGGTGTCGCTGCGCAGGCAGACGACCTGCGGAAAGACATCGCGCACCATGGCCGCCGTGCCGTCGGTGGACCCATTGTCCACCACTGCGATACGGGGCCGTTCGGGCAAGCCCTGCAGATGGCGCAGCGTCCAGCACAGGGTGTCGCGGCGGTTGTGGGTCAGCACGACCACGCTGATGCCGGCGTGCCAGGGGATAGCGTCCATTGTCGTTTGCGCGACCGTCAGTGTGCCGGCTCGTGCGCCGGATCAGGTGCCTTTGGCCGGCACGATGTCGAGCGCCCAGTACCGCTCGGGCGCGCCAAGGTCCGCGAGCTGCCCCGCGTTGAACAGCGGCAGCTGACTCTCGTAGGCCTCCACGGCTGCCATCTTCATGTTTTGCCAGGGTGCAAGCGGAAAGTGCACCGGCGCGGCGATCAGCCCGGCCTGCCACCAGCCCATCAGGCGGCTTTGCACCATGCCGGGCAGCCGCCGGTAGATCGCGTCTTCATAGAACAGCCATTGCACCGGCGGCACTGGCGTGCCGCCTTCCGCCGTATCGGCGGTCTGCATGCTCGATACCGTCGCACGCAGAAGCATGCAGGCCCGGCTGACCAGGATGTGATCGCTATGGAACAGCCCCATCGGCGCAATCACGGTGCCACCGCGCTGCATCGAGGGCGAAGCGGCCAACCCGGCCATGATCTCTTCTGCGCTGTGCTGCCGGCCGTATTGCCCATCGAGAAAGCCGAGCCACTCGGGTCGCGCGCCGAGCATGTTCAGGCCGCGTGCATCCTCGCGGCGCCGTTGCGAAACGGCCTGCGTCACGCTGCCGAAGCCTGCGGCCCGATCCCAGTCCGGCACCTCGGTGCCGGCGTCCGGCACGCCCGCGAGCACGGTGACGACAACGGCATCCTGCGCGGCGGCAAGCAGCGTGCCGCAACTGAAGACGGCGTCGTCCAGGTGGGGAGAGATGACGGTCAGCGGCTTGGGAATCTCAAGAAACGTCATCGATATCAGCGGAAGTCAGCGGAAGTCGGTCGGGTGCCAGTCAGGCGCGGGCGCCTCGTCGCGTGCCTCGCCCACGGGCGGCTGCCACAGGGTCGCGCACGCGCGCGCGCGTTGCTGCACCGCCCGGCGGGATACGAACGCAGCCACGGTCAATCGCAATCCCTGTGCCAGCGGCACGGCCGGCTGCCACTGCAGCAGCGTGCGGGCCAGGGTGATGTCGGGGCACCGCTGGCGCGGATCGTCCTCCGGCAGCGGCCGATGTTCGAGCGTCGAGGCCGAGCCGGTGGCGTGGAGGATCTCGGTGGCGATGTCGCGCATCGTGGTCTCGCATGGATTGCCCAGGTTGACCGGCGTGCCGGCTGCATTCGATGCCATCAGGCGGATCAGCCCTTCGACCAGATCGTCCACGTAGCAGAACGAGCGCGTCTGTGACCCGTCGCCATAGAGCGTAAGCGGCTCGCCGGCCAGCGCCTGCGAGATGAAATTGGACACCACGCGGCCGTCGGCCGGATGCATGCGAGGCCCGTAGGTATTGAAAATCCGGGCGATCCGCACGTCCACGCCGTGCTGGCGGTGATAGTCCATGAACAGCGTTTCCGCACACCGCTTGCCTTCGTCGTAGCACGCCCGCCGGCCGACGGGATTCACGTGTCCCCAGTAGCTTTCCTGTTGCGGATGGTGGTCCGGGTCGCCGTAGACTTCGCTGGTGGAAGCCTGCAGGATGCGCGCCTTGACACGCTTGGCCAGGCCCAGCAGGTTGATGGCGCCATGCACGCTGGTCTTGGTCGTCTGCACCGGATCGCTCTGGTAATGCACGGGCGACGCCGGACAGGCCAGGTTGTAGATCTCGTCGACCTCCACATAGAGTGGGAACGTCACGTCGTGACGCAGCAATTCGAAATTGGGCCGTGGCAGCAGGTGAGCGATATTTTCCTTGCCGCCCGTGTAGAAGTTATCGACGCAAAGTACATCATGGCCGGCTTCGACCAGGCGGTCGCACAGGTGCGAACCGAGGAAGCCGGCGCCGCCCGTTACCAGGATGCGCTTCTGATGAGGATCCTTCATGGTGTGTCCCCTATGCCGCCACGCGGCCGGCGCCAGCGGCGCCATGCACCAGCCGGGCGTAGACCTGTTCCATCTGCCGCGCCACGCCCGCCCACGTGAACAGGGCCTGAGCCCGCTGGCGGCCGGCCTCGCCCATGCGTTGCATCAGGGCCGGGTCGGCGCAAAGCTGCGCAAGCCGCTCTGCAAGCGGTTCCGGTGCATTGGGCGGCACCAGAAAGCCCGTTTCGCCGTCGAGCACCGTGGAGCGGATACCGCCGACGTTGGCGCCCACCACCGGCACCCCGCAGGCCATGGCTTCCACCGGCGTGATGCCGAATGGCTCATACCACGGCGTGGTGACGAAGACGTCCGATGCGCCATAGAACTGGCGCAGCTGTTCCCGGCCACGCCGGCCGACGAAGGTGACGCTGTCGGCCACGCCGGCCGCGTCGGCCACTTGTTGCAGGTGTCCGATCTCGGGTGTGGCCGCAACACTCGGCGATTCCGCGTTGCCGCCGACCACGTACAGCCGGGCACGTATGCCCAACGTGTGGCGCAGATGCCCGATGGCCCGAATCACGTTGTCGATGCCCTTGCGCGGCACCAGGCGGCCCAGTTGCAGCACTGTGAACTCGCTGCCGTCCCAGCCCAGTGCGGCGCGGGCGTGCGTGCGCTCCACCGGCGCGAACTCCTCGTCGTCGAAGCCGCACGGCACCGTTTCGATGCGTGACCGCTGCGCCCCGCACAGGGTAACGAGGTCTTCGGCGTCCTGCGGGCATTCGGCGATCACGCAATCGGACTCGCGTGCCAGCGCGTCCTCGATATCGAAGCGCGCGTCAGGAAAGCCGTCCGCGCTGCCCTGGTGCAGCCGTCGTACCTTGCCCAGCGCGTGGAACGTCATGACCAGCGGGATGCCCAGCGCCTGCCTGGCGCGTAGCGCCGCCACGCCAGACATGAAGAAGTTGGCGTGCAGGATGTCGTAGCCGATGGCGTCATGGCGCATGAACTCCACCATGTAGTCGCCAAACGCCGGCATATGTGGCAGCAGCGATTCCTTAGGCACCTGGACGGCGGGCCCCGCCGGCACATGGATGACCCGGACGTTCGGCGCGAAGGCGACGACGTCCGGCAGCAGCGCCTTGTCACGCCGCGTGAAGACGTCCACCGGGTAGCCGCTCTTGCCGAGCTGCCGGGCCAGGTGAGCCACATAGACGTTCTGTCCACCGCTGTCGACGCTGCCGATGCTGGCAAGCGGCGAGGCATGTTCGCTGATCAGGGCAATTCTTCGCATGGCGGACTCCGCGTTGTGGTCGTTGTTCAAACCGGCCGTCTGCAGCATGCATGCCAATCGGCGGAAAGGAGACGTCGCCCGTACGGAGAACCGTTATAACGGTTCTCCGCGTCACGCCGCGCCGCCCGCCAAGCCGGGGGGCGGGCGCGCCGCATTTGCAGTTCGCGAGAGCCGTTTCTACTGCCGCCGTGTAGAAGCGTTGGTCCGCAGCCGATGTACGGAAGGCGATTGCCACGGACATGGCTGCGGCGGCGGCGGGGGCACGGCTCGGCGCAAAGCTTGCATGGCAGACGCACCCATACCTGTCGGGGAACCCCATGTCAGCCCATACCGAAGCCGGCCGCCTGCCGCTGGCCGATACAGAGGCCGCGCGCCGTGCCATCGCGCTCGCGTTGCCCATGCTCGAGGCCAGTCTCGACGACAAGGGCGTCGGCGAGAGCCACTGCCTGCACATCGTCATCATGGATCCGGGCAAGCCCTACGGTGCCTGCGCGTTCGAACAGGCGATCCTGTACGAGCACTCGCTGCCGTCGCGCGACCGCTGGGATGCCGACTATGCGTATTACGCCCGCGAGAAGGCGCGCATCACGTGGCGCACGGCCATCGACAGCGGCCAGCTGATGGATCGCGCGCCACACCTGCTTTGCACGGGCGACACGGTGCTGGCCGGCGCCATCGTGCTGGACGGCATCGTCGTGGCCGCCAGCGGTGCAAACGGATGGTATGACGAGGCATTTTCGCGCTGTATTGCCAGCCTGCTGCGTGCCGTGGTGCGGGAACGGCTGCACGGCAACATGCAGGGCTGATGCTGGGCGACGACATGCATGGCACGCAATTCGCTGCGAGGGCTCCATTCATTGACGACGCAAGGGGAGGGCAACATGCGGGACTTCGAGCAAGACAGGCATCCGCAGCTGGAAGGCAAACGGTATCTGGTGACTGGCGGAGGGGGCGGTCTGGGCGCCGAGATTTGCCGCATGCTCGCGCAAGCCGGCGCGCATGTGATCGTTGCCGATGTCAACGAGGCGCTTGGCGAACGGTGCGCGGCCTCATTGCGCGAAGCGGGCGCCGAGGCCACGGTGTGTTGCGCCGATGTCTCGGACCCGGCCGCCGTACAGCGGCTGTTCGCCGACATTGCGGATGGCGGGGCGCGGCTTGACGGGCTGATCAACAACGCGGCCATCGACATCACGCTGCCCGTCGAGGAAGTGGATACCGAGCAGTGGCGGCGCGTGCTGATGGTCAACCTGTATGGTCCGTATCTGCTGACGCATGCCGCGGTGCCGCTGATGAAGGCCCAGGGCGGCGGGCATATCGTCAATATCGCCTCCACGGCGTCCAAGCGGGCCTGGCCGAACGCGTCGGCGTACCACGCGACAAAGTGGGGCCTGCTGGGCCTGTCGCATGCGCTGCATGCCGAACTGCGCGCGCATCGCATCAAGGTATCGGCCGTGGTGGCAGGCGGCATGCGCACGCCCTTCCTGCTCGACAGGTTTCCCGATATCGACACCTCGAACCTGCAGGACCCCGCAAACGTGGCGCGCGCCGTCCGCTTCGTGCTGACGCAGCCCGAAGAAACCGTGATCCCGGAAGTCATGGTGCTGCCGATGAAGGAGACCTCATGGCCATAGTCGAGCGTGGCGGCGCGGTACTGCTGGACAAGGACGGCACGCTGCTCGAGAACGTGCCCTACAACGTGGACCCCGCGAAGATTCGCCTGGCCGATACGGTCGGCGACGCGCTGCGCCGGCTCTCGCGGCTGGGATTGCCGCTTGCCGTGGTCAGCAACCAGCCGGGCATCGCGCTGGGCCGGTTCGACGCGGAGGCGCTCGACGCCGTCCGCCAGCGCCTGAGCGATCTGTTTGCCCTGCATGGCGCCAGGCTCTCGGGCTTCTTCTATTGCCCGCATCATCCGGACGGCCAGGTCAGGCCCTACGCCGTGCATTGCCTGTGCCGCAAGCCCGCGCCCGGCCTGCTGCGGCAGGCCTGCACGGCGCTGGGCTGCGATCCGGGCAAATCATGGATGGTGGGCGACATCCTCGACGACGTGGAAGCTGGACGCCGTGCCGGCTGCGGCACGGTACTTGTCGATTGCGGCAACGAAACCGAATGGATTGGCGGTGCCCTGCGTACGCCGGACTTTATCGTCCCGACGCTCGACCGCGCGGCCCAGGTCATTGCGGCCGGTCTGCCGATTTCGCCATCGCCCCCGATGATGACGGAGCGGCCATGCTGACATGGCAGCAAGCCCGGCGCGTGCTGTGCGTCCGGCTGGACAACATGGGCGATGTGCTGATGACCACCCCGGCGATGCAGGCGCTTGCGGAAAGCGTACCGGGGCGCAGCCTGACGCTGCTGACGTCGCGCGCGTCGGCCATGCTGGCGCCGCATCTGACGATGATCGACGACGTGATGGCGTGGGATGCGCCGTGGGTCCGGCATGCGCACGATGCAGACGGCATGGCTGCCGCCATCGGCGACGGGGTCGTGCAGCTCGCAGCGCAGTCTTTCGACGCGGCGGTGATCTTCACCGTTTACAGCCAGAGCGCGCTGCCAGCGGCCATGCTTTGCGGCATGGCGGGCATTCCGCTGCGGCTGGCCCATTGCCGCGAGAACCCTTATGCCTTGCTGACCGACTGGGTGCCCGACACCGAGCCCGACACGAAGAGCGATGCGCCGCCACGGCACGAAGCGCAGCGCCAGCTGGACCTTGTGGCGCACGTGGGCGCCGTCACTGGCGACCCGCGCCTGCGGTTTGCACTGACCGACGCGGACCGCGCGATGGCGGACGGTCTGCTGACAGACCTGGCTGGCATGCATCGCGCCACCGTGCGCGTGGTGGTGCATCCCGGTGCCACGGCCGCATCGCGGCGCTGGCCTGCGGAGCGCTTCGCCGATGTGGCGCGGGAACTGGCCGTTGGTGTCGGGGCGCTTGTCGTCGTCACGGGCAATGGTGGCGAAAGCCGCCTGGTGGAGGAAGTCTGCAAGCTGGCCGGCCATCCGGCGGTGGTGCCGATGGCCGACCGGTTGTCGATCGGCGAAATGGGTGCGCTGCTGTCGGCGAGCGATCTGCTGGTGTCGAACAACAGTGGCCCGGTGCATATGGCGGCCGCGCTCGGCACGCCGGTCGTGGATCTGTACGCGCTGACCAATCCGCAGCACACGCCATGGATGGTGCCGCACCGCGTGCTGTTCCAGGACGTGCCGTGCCGCTATTGCTACAAGAGTGCATGCCCGCAAGGCCATCATCGCTGCCTGCGCGAAGTGTCGGTGCTGCAGGTAGTGGAGGCATCGATGGCGCTCCTCGGCGGCGAGGCCGGCGCACGGACGACGATGCCGTGGGCTTGCCAGGCCCGGCAGGTGCTTATGCCGCAGCACGTTTCCATCGGGCAGGACATGCCCGTGCAAGCCATCGCCAAGGAGGATGTCCATGTACACGCTCGGCATTAACGCCGCCTATCACGACTCCGCCGCTTGTCTGGTGCATGACGGGGTGGTGGTGGCGGCCGCGGAAGACGAACGCTTCACGCATATCAAGCACGGCAAGCGGCCGGTGCCGTTCAGCGCGTGGGAACTGCCGTGGCATGCCATCGACTACTGCCTGCGCGAAGCCGGTATCACGCTGGCGGACGTCGACCATGTGGCGTATTCCTATGATCCGGCGCTGCTGCTTGGCGCGCTGCATGGCCAGGAATCGGTGGTGCTGCCGCTGGAGCCGTCGCGCGACCGGCAACCCGATGCCCGCACATCGCCATGGGATCCGCTGTTCCTGTCGTACGTGGTCAATGCGCCACGGCAACTGGCTTCGGGCGCCCCGCATCACCTGTCGGCCCGCTTCCGCGAGATCCGTCACGACGGGCCGTTCCGCTGGCATTTCATCGAGCACCATATGGCGCATGAGGCCAGCGCGTTCCTGGCGGCGCCGTTCGAGCGATGCGCCGTGCTGACGATGGACGGCCGCGGCGAATCGGCCACCACCAGCTACGGCATGTTCGATGGGCGCGAGTACCGGCGGATCAAGCAGATCGACCTGCCCGATTCGCTGGGGCTGCTGTACGAGAAGGTCACCCGTCATCTGGGCTTCCTGCATTCGTCGGACGAGTACAAGGTCATGGCGCTGGCGTCGTTCGGCAAGCCAACCCATCTCGATGTGTTCCGCCGGATGGTGACCAGCGATGGCGAAGGCGGCTACCGCGTGGCCGATGTCGATCTCGAAACGGTGCTGGGCCCCGCGCGCCTGCGCGGCGATACCTTCGACGCGCGGCACTTCGACATCGCGCGCTCGCTGCAGCAGGTGCTCGAAGAGACCGTGGTCGGCATGGCGGCGTGGCTCGCGGAAACCACCGGCGAAGCCAACCTTGCGATGGCCGGCGGTGTCGCGCTCAACTGCGTGATGAATGCGCGGGTGCGCGACCAGGCGCCGTTCGACGCGGTATGGGTGCAGCCGGCCGCTGGCGACGCCGGCACGGCGCTGGGCGCGGCCTTGTGGGTGGACTTCACGGAACGCGGCCGGCCGTCGCGGCACTGGACGATGGAACACGCCTACCTGGGGCCGGCGTTCGGCGACGACGAGATCGCGGCGTTCCTGGACTGGGCCAAGCTGCCCTATCGCCGGCTCGATGACGTGGCGGCACGCGCCGCAGAGCTGCTGGCGCAGAACCGCATCATCGGCTGGTTCCAGGGACGCATGGAATTCGGCCCGCGTGCGCTCGGAGCGCGTTCGATTCTGGCGTCGCCGATCGATCCGGGCATGCAGCAGCGGCTCAACGACATCAAGGATCGGGAGGACTTCCGGCCGGTGGCGCCGGTCGTGATGCAGGAGCGCCTGGGCGAATGGTTCCGCGCGAAGAAGCCCGGCGACGGTGCCGCCCCGTTCATGCTGTTCGTCTATGACGTGATTCCTGAGCAGGCGAAGCGCATTCCGGCGGTGACGCACGTGGATGGCACGGCACGGGTGCAGACGATCCGTCGCGACCAGAACGCCATCTACTACGATGTGCTGGCGGCCTTCGAGCGGCTGACGGGCGTGCCGGTGCTGGTCAACACGTCGTTCAACACGCGTGGCGAGCCGATTGTGTGCACGCCGCGCGATGCCGTGGAGTGCTTCTGGACGTCTCCGCTGGACGCGCTGGTGATCGGTTCGTTCCTGGTGGAGAAGCCAGGCGCCGCGCCAGCGATGAAGGCCGGCCACAAGGAGACCGCCGATGCAAGCATCTGAACCGCTGGTCTCGGTTGTCATTGCCACCTATCGGCGCGAGGCGCTGCTCAAACGCTGTCTGCAGGCGCTGTGCCATCAGCAGATGGATACGCGCGCGTTCGAAATCATCGTGGCCGATGATGGTTGCGAGCCGGCCATCGCGGCATTGGTGGCAGCGCTGGCGGCCCGGTATCGTGCCGTGGCGTTCCATTACACGGCGGTGCCGGCCACGCAGGGGCCGGCCGGGGCCCGCAATGCTGGCGCGCGTCTGGCGCGGGGAGAGATCCTGGCCTTCACCGACGACGATACGATCCCGTCGCCGGACTGGGTCTGCAACGGTTATCTGGCCCTGGCCAGCACGCCCGGATGGTGCGCGGCGGCGGGCCGGGTCGTGGTGCCCACGCCGGCACGGCCAACCGACCACGAGCGCGATACGGCCGGGCTGGCCAGCGCGGAATTCGTTACCGCCAATTGTTTTGTGCGACGCACGGCATTCGAACGGGTCGGTGGCTTTGACGAACGCTTCACGCGCGCATGGCGGGAGGACTCCGACCTGCAGTTCCGTCTCGAAGGGCAGGTCGGCCCGGTGGGCCGCGCGACCGATGCGGTGGTCGAGCATCCCGTACGCCCCGCCGAATGGGGTGCCAGCGCGCGGGCACAGGCCAAGGTCTTCTTCGATGCCCTGCTGTACAAGAAGCATCCGCGGCTGTATCGCCAGCGTATCCGGCGTGTGCCGCCCTGGCACTACTACGCGATCGTGGCGTGTGCCGGTGTGGCGCTGGCCGGCGTGCTTGCCGGCGCCGCGCAGGTGGCGGCGGTCGCGGCAGCCGGCTGGGTGTTGCTGACGGCGGCATTCTGTGCGCGCCGGCTGCGCGGTGCGTCGTGGCGGCCGCGCCATGTCTGCGAGATGGTGGTGACGTCGATCGTCATCCCGCCGTTGTCGCTCTATTGGCGCCTGCGCGGGGCGCTGGCATTCCGCACGGGTTTTCTGTGATGCCGGCCGACACGCGCAAGATCGCCGTCTTTCGCGCGCTGCAACTGGGCGACATGCTCTGCGCCGTGCCCGCGCTCAGGGCATTGCGCGCGGCGGAGCCCGATGCGCACATCACGCTTGTCGGCTTGCCGTGGGCACGTGATTTCGCCGCGCGCTACTGCGCGCTGATCGACGACTTCATGGCTTTCCCCGGCGCGCCAGGCATGCCCGAGCAGGGCACCGATGCGCAGGCGCTGGATCGCTTCCTCGCCGACGCGCGGCGCCGGCGATTCGATCTTGCCATTCAGCTGCATGGAAGCGGGGCAATCACAAATCCGCTGGTGCGCCAGCTTGGCGCGCGGCGCGTGGCCGGGTTTTGCGACAGGTCCGACGGCGCACGGCCCGCCGCGCCGGGCGAGTTATGGATCGCCTGGCCTGACGGCAACGAGATCGAACGACTGCTCGGCCTGATGCACGCACTGGGCTATCCGCACGCGGACACGCATCTTTCCTTTCCGCTCCACGCGGACGACCTGCGCGACTGGCGCAAGCTGGCCGATGCCCATGGGCTGGAGCCGGGCGGCTATGTCTGCATTCACCCCGGCGCGCGCATGCTGTCGCGGCGCTGGCCGGTGGAACGCTTTGCCGAGGTGGCGCAACGCCTGGGCAATCCATGGCGGATCGTGGTAACGGGTGCGCCCGACGAGCGCGCACTGGCTGCCCGGCTTTGCACCTTGACCGGGGTGCCGGTGGTAAACCTGTGCGGCCAGACGTCGTTGGGCGCGATGGCCGCGTTGATCGCCCATGCCAGGTTGCTGGTTTGCAATGACACCGGGGCATCGCATATCGCCGCGGCCATGGACACGCCCAGCGTGGTGGTGTCGTGCGGCAGTGACAGCGAGCGATGGGCGCCGCTGGACCGCACGCTGCACCACGTGCTGGCCGACTATCCGCCATGCCGCCCCTGCGCCTGGCAGGCGTGCCCGTATGGACATGAATGTGCGATGCACATCGACGTGGACAGCGTGGCCGCCGCCGCACGGCGCCTTGCGGATCGGGAGACCGTATATGTCTAGGCGATTACGCATCCTGACGTGGCACGTCCATGGCAACTACTTGTACTACCTGTCGCAGGTGCCGCACGACTTCCTGCTGGTGACCCGGCCCGGCTATCCGCCCGGCTACGCTGGCGTGGGCGGGCAGCTGCCATGGGGCGGGAACGTGAGCGAAGTGCCGTATGACGCGGTGCCCCGCACGGCGTTCGACTGCGTGCTTTACCAGCACCACGACCACTACGCCAACGACAGGGAAATCCTGCTGACCGCCGCCCAGCGCGGGCTGCCGGCCATCTATCTCGAGCACGACCCGCCGCAGGCGCATCCCACCAACACGCGGCACCCGGTGCAGGACCCGAAGATGCTGCTGGTGCATGTCACGCCGTTCAACGCGCTGATGTGGGACAGCGGTATCACGCCGACGCGTGTCATCGACCACGGCGTGGTGGTCGATCCGGCGGTACGCTACACCGGCCATCGCGCGCGCGGCATCAGCGTGGTCAATCACCTGGCCAGGCGCGGCCGGCGGCTGGGCGCGGATATCTTTGCCGACGTCAGCCGGCGCGTGCCGGTGGACCTGGTGGGGATGGACGCACAGGCGGCAGGCGGCATCGGCGAAGTTGCCAACACCGAGCTTGCCGCCTTCATGGCGCGCTACCGCTTCTTCTTTCACCCGATCCGCTATACGAGCCTGGGGCTCGCGGTGGTGGAAGCCATGACCATCGGCATGCCCGTCGTCGGCCTGGCCACGACCGAACTGGCGACGGTGATCCGCAACGGTGTCAACGGCCATGTCGATACGCGCGTCGAGGGCTTGGTCGATGTCATGCGCGCATTGCTGGAAGACCCCGGGATGGCGGCGCGCTGGGGCCAGGCGGCCGCCCGCACGGCGCGCGAGCGTTTTGGCATCGAACGCTTTGTTGCCGACTGGCAGGCCGCCTTTCGCGACGTCACGCGCTAGGCTTGGCGTCGTTGCAAAGGCCGGCCAGCATCGCCAGGTGATCGGCGAATCCGCCTGGTGCACGGCCCTTGATGCGCGCGCTGGTCACCACGCGCGGCAGCGCGCTCCAGGCAATCTGCGCGTTCAGCGCGATCAGGCGCTGCACCAGTGCCACATCCTCGCTGCTGGCGTGGGGCGGAAATCCGCCCGCACGGCGATAGGCCCGCGAGCAGACGCCCAGATTGGCGCCGTGAACATGACGATGATCGTCGGCGCGCTGGTACCGTGTGGCGAATCGTACGGGGACATGCGGGGGATGCCCGCTCCAGTCGTCGACGGTGACGAGCCCGCACACGGCATCGGCGGCGAGCGCCAGTTGCGCCACCAGCCAGTCCGGTGCCACGCGGCTGTCGGCATCGGTGAAGGCCAGCCAGCGTGCGCCCAGCGCCAGCAGCAGTTCGGCGCCGGTGTGCCGCGCGATGCCGACATTGCGCACGGCGATGGTCAGGCAGGTGACGTGGGCCGGCCCATGGCGGCTCGCGATGGCAAGCGAATGGTCGCTGCAGTCGTCCAATACCACGACCAGCATCACCGGCTCGCCCTGCAGGCCGGGGTGCAGCGCGGCGGCGCGCAGCGCGAGCAGGCACGCCTCCAGACTGGCTTCCTCGTTGTGGACGGGCACCACGACGCCGATCATCGCATGGGCTCCCGGCGGCGCAGCGGTTCGGGGTTGCGCGACCAGACATCGAGCAGGAAGTCCGGCTCGATATGCCGAACATGCCGATGCAGGCCCGGGCAGCGCGCAATCGCGGCGTGCACGTGGCGGGTGGATTGGGCGCGCTCCGCGAACGGGCGCAGCCAATGACAGGCCACGATGGTGCCGTAAGGCGCGAGCGCCTGGGCGGCTTGCGCCACGGTCCGCATCCACGGCTCGCGATCAAAGTAGTAGCCAAGTTCGCTCAGCACGATCAGGTCGAAGCGGCCGGCTGGCCACGCATCGGGCAGGGCCGCCACGCGCGTCTCGACCTGCGGCAGGCCTGCCACGCGCGCACGGGTTCGTTCGATAGCGCGCGGCATCATGTCGATGGCAAGCAGCGCGTCGCAGCGCGCGGCCAGCCGCTCGGTCAGCAGGCCCGTGGCGCAGCCCGCTTCCAGCGCCCGGGCATAGCGCGGCTCAGGCAGCGCAGCCATCAGCAGATCGCGCTTGCGCGCCTCGTACCAGAGCGAAGCCAGGCCCCAGGGGTCGTCCTGCTCGAAGATGGCATGGAAGTCGGTGGTGGCGTCCGGGGGCGTCATAGCCGATGGCCCTGCTCGCCGGCATCGGTGGCTTTGCTGGCATCGCCTGCTTGGGCGCCGCCAGTGCGCTGGCTCAGCCTGTCCCCCAGCAACGCCAGGTCGCGTTCCGCGTGGCTTTGCCGTACGAGTACGGGCAGGTCCGCGAACAGGGCGGCCAGCCGCGCGTCGCGACACAGCGGGCCGGCGCCCAGCACGTTGCCGGCGCGCTGCATCACGCGCTGGACGGTGGCCTCGACCGTGGCGCGCACTCGCATGGCCGGCACGTAGGCGTCGTCCTTGGGGTGTGCGTCGATCCAGGCGGCCGTTTCGCGCAGCAATGCGGCTGTCGCGCGCAGGTCGCTGTCGATGGCGCCCAGGTGGGCGGCAGCATGGGGGTCGCCATGGCGGCTAACCGCGCGCCGCACGGTCTGCTCGAACGGCAGGACGGCTCCGTACCAGCAGGCGGCAATGCCCGCGCCGCCATGCCAGAAGCCGGGGCGGTCCAGATAGGCGCCTGCCGGGCCGATTTGCAGCGCGGGGCAGTTATCCAGCATGACGTCGCCACTGCCTGTGTCGCGCATGCCCACGGCATGCCATCCCTCGCTGGTGATGCGCACGCCGGCGCCGTGCAGATCGATGGCCGCCATCAGCGCGCCGCCGTTGCCGTCGTGGCAGGTGACCAGTGCATGCGACACGGCTTGCGCGCCGGAGCACCATGCCTTGCGGCCATCGAGCCGGAGCGGCCTGCCGCCAGCCAGGCCGGTGCGCGCCGCCAGCGGGCGGATGTCGGTGTCCATGGCGGCCCGCGCGTGCACGCGGGCATCGGGGGGCTCGGCCGCCCACACCGCCCAGCGCGTACCGCGTGGGGGGCGCGCTTGCGCGACCTCCAGCAGAATGGCCAGCGCATCGGCATGCGCCTCGAACAGCTTGATGGCGACGGCGCCGTGCGTGGCGGCAACGTCCGCGAAGCATCGCCAGCGGGCCAGCGTCTGGCCGTGGCCGGGCGGCGGCATGCCGTCTGGCGTGTCATAACGGGCGATCAGCGATCCGAGCGTGTCGTCGGGGACCATGGCGGCGGGCGGTGCGTTCACATGCACGGCGCGCCGCAAGATTCCTGCCAAAGCACCCGGGGGCCCTGGCAGCCCTCCTGGCACGGGATTCGCAGAGCGGCGCGGGGCAGACAGGCCGCCGGCCGGTGTGGCGCCGGCCCCCATATTTGCCGGTCGGTTGTAGGGCTTACATGGAAGCGCCGCGTGGCCGGGGCGACCGTGAATTATCGGAGGCGGCCCCGGATCGCCTTCATCATCGCGCGCCGATAGGCGCGGTCCACGGCCAGCGTCCGGCACATCAGTCCAAGCAGCCGCTCGGAATGCGCCACCGGATACCCTTTCCGCTTCAGCAGGCGCAAATGTCGCAGCCGTGCGCGAATCTCGCGGCGCAGGCGTTGTATCCGGTGGTCCACCGGGAATATGTCTCGTTCGATCAGGGCCTGTTGCCGTTGCGCCTCCAGGTCGTCATCGCTATACCGCATGCGATCCATTGCAGCCTTCCGGTTGATCCGTTATGCGCGAGGTCTCGCATCTTTCGTTCCGGGCGCGGGGCGGCGGCGCGGTGTGATGCAGGCGGTATCTACCCCGGCCAGCGCGCGCCGACCTGCTCTGCAATGGCGGCCGCCAGCGCGTCGATGCCGTCGGCCGACAGGGTGTCCGCCGCGATGGTCATGCGATCGTCCCAGCGATGAAAATGCCTGCGCTGCGAACGCGCGTACGACGGGTCGTAATGCCGGGTGGCCAGTTCGGCGAACAGGTCCGGCAGGTTGCCGGCCCGCGCCATGGCCTGCCAGGCATCGACGGTGGTCTTGCCATGCAGCGCCTTGAGCCGTCCGAGCTGCCCGGCCAGCCATTCCGGACGGTCGCCCAGGTAGGCGTAGTCACGCAGCAGGAAGGCCAGCCGGGCGGGCAACGGCACGTCGATCTCCAGGCACAGGCTGTCGCGCATGCGCGCCACCAGTGGCACCGGCAGGTTGAGCTGGCCGATGCGCGCGCCTTCGCCTTCCACAAACAGCGGACGGGACAGGTCGATGTGTTCGATGGCGTCGGCCAGTGTCGTCTCGAAACGGGTCTGCGAGGGCTGCGGCACGCCCGGCAGCGCGCCCAGCAGCGATCCCTTGTGCCGCGCCAGCCCTTCGATATCGACCACCTGTTGGCCGTGGGCTGCCAGGGCCTGTAACACGCGGGTCTTGCCGCTTCCCGTAGCCCCACAGATCACCACCAGCGGCAGTTGCGGCGCCAGGGTGTCCAGGGTGGCGATGACATGCCGCCGCCACGACTTGTAACCGCCGCCGAGCTGCTGGGCGTCCCAGCCGACCATGCGCATCCAGGTGGTCATCGCACCGCTGCGCAGCCCGCCGCGCCAGCAGTAGACCAGCGGCCGCCAGTCAGGCGGGCGCTCGGCAAACTGGCCGCGCAGGTGGCGGGCCAGGTTGGCGGCCACCAGGGCGCCGCCCAGCCTGCGGGCCTCGAAGGCGCCGGCCTGCTTGTACAGCGTACCGACGATGCGCCGCTCCTCGTTGTCGAGCACGGGGCAGTTGATCGCGCCCGGCATATGGTCGATCTCGAATTCGGCCGGCGAGCGCGCGTCGATGATGGTGTCGAAGGCGTGGCGGTCATCCACGCGCACAAAGGGCTTCATGAAGGACGGGCAGTGCGGGCTGGGAAATGGCTCAAGCATGAAGCCTACTCCAACCGGGGCCGCCCGGGATGACAGAAGATCAGAAGATCTGGCTGCCGGACGCCGCCCCGGAATGGTGCGATAGCCGGCGGGGACGCCAGGCAGTGGGCGCAGCCTGCGTGCTATGCTGCGCCGGCCTGCTTCTGCAAGGATCTGGTAAGAATCAGGCGGCATCATCGTGATTCATCGCGGACTTTCGCCATGTCGACAACCCAAACCACCTCCGTCCCGATGGTCCCGCCGGGTCCGGTCGATACGTTCGGCTGCTCCGCAGACAAGCTCGGCGCCGACCAGGCCCTTGCGGGCAGTGACATCCAGTTCTATCGCAAGAGCGCGCGCCTGCAGTCGGGCCAGATCGCCATGCCGGCGGCCGAGCGCGGCTTTGTGGCGGGCATCGCCCTCGGGGCCGGCCACCGCCGCCGCATCATTGCCGGGCGCCACGCGCGCACGCACGATTTCGCGGCCGGTGACATCTACGTCCGCAGCCTGTCCGAGGACTACAAAGCCGATTACCAGACCCGTTTCGATTTCATCCTGATGGAGCTGCCGCGCAGCTTCATCGAGCGCACCAGCAGCGAGATGGGCCGTGTGCGTCAACGCGCCCTGCGAGAGACCGCCGGTCAGCCCGACCCCGTGCTGGCGCACCTTGCCCAGGCGATGGTGCCGGCGCTGAGCCATCCCGAACATGCGTGCCGGCTGTTCATCGACCAGTTGAGCCTGACCATCGGCGTACATTTGGTCAGCCAGTATGGCGACGAGCCGGTGGCATCGCGCAGGGTCAACCGCCTGCTGTCGCCACGCAGCGTGGCCCGCGCCAAGGAACTGCTGGCCGCCAAGCTCGACGGCGACCTGTCGATTGCCGACGTGGCCGACGCCTGCCAGCTGTCACGCAGCCATTTCACGCGCGCCTTTCGCGATACCACCGGGCAGACGCCTTATCAGTGGCTCCAGTCCCAGCGGGTGGAACACGCTTGCGCGCTGCTGCGGGACGCCGCCGTGCCACTGGCCGAGGTCGCCGTGGCCTGCGGCTTTTCCGACCAGAGCCATTTCACGCGCGTCTTTACGCGGCACACGGGCATGGCGCCCGGCCTCTGGCGCCGCCGCTATCTCGGCTGACAGAAGGCGGGGCTGCCCAAGGGCCGCCGAAGCAGCGGGGTCGCCTCGGTGGCATTTCAGGCACGTATAGCGCGGCAATGCGGCACAGACGTACAAGGCGCGGCACAAATCGACAAGTCAATTCCTGAGGCGTGTCGTAGATTGCGTCTGACTGCCGCATGGCGCGCCGCCGGAAGCCACGAGCTTTCTGCCCCGGCCGCCGGCGGCGCTGGATTGTTGCCAACTGGAGATGCCGCCGTGACACCGCAAAGCGACCCGCCCTCGGACGCCGCCGCATTCCAGTTGGACGCCATCCGCATGGTGCGTGACGTCGCACAGGCCATCGAGCGGCGTATCCAGGAAAACCTGAGCGGTGCCGGCGCGGACGCTGGCGCATGCCGCAGCGACACGGCCATCATCCAGTGCCTGCAGGAGCAGATGGTGCATCTGTCGCGCGTAGCCACGCTGGGCACGCTGGCGGCGTCCATCGCGCACGAAATCCGCCAGCCGCTGACCGCCATCCGCATCGAAGCCGGCACCATCGAACGCTGGATGAAGCGTGACGCCCCGATGGCCGGGGAAGTCAGCGAAGGAATCCGCCGCATCCAGGAGCAATCCGAACGCGCCGAGCGCGTGATCCGCAGCCTGCGCGCGTTGATGCGCCGCGAACCGTTGCCGCCCCAGCCCTTCCGGCTGGACGACGCGCTGCGCGAGGTGCTGCCGCTGGCCGATTGCCGGATCAGCGTCGCCTGCGTCGATCTGCGGCTCGATCTCGATACAACGTTGCCGCCGGTACATGGCGACCGCGTGCAGATCCAGCAGGTCATGCTCAATCTGTTGCTCAATGCGGTGGAGGCCAGGCGCGATGGCTCGCCGGGCACTGCCCGGGTGACGCTGCGCACGCGGCACGGTGCCGCCGGCATGGCCGTGGTCGAAGTCATCGACAACGGCCGTGGCATCGAACCGGAGCAACTGGCCAGGATCTTCGAACCGTTCTTCAGCACGAAGGACGACGGCATGGGGATCGGGCTCGCCATCTGCCGCTCGATCGTGGAACTGCACGGCGGCACCATTGCCGCTGCCTCGGGCGATGGACAGACCACGGTGACGGTCGCCCTGCCGCTGTACGCCGCCGCCTGCGCCGCCGCCTAGGCCGGCCGGGGCGCTTTCACACCGATCAGGCAGTGCCGGCGGCTGCCGTGCCGTCTGCTGGCTGCGGTGTCTCGGGGCGCAGCGCGCGCAGAATGTCGCGCCAGCTCACGATGCCGACCGGCCGGAACTGCGGGTCCACGATCGGAATGCAGGACACCTGGTGCGTCAGGAACAGGTCGATCGCGTCGGCGATAGCGGCTTCCGGGCGCAGCGTGATCGGCTGGCGGGACATGATCTGATGGACGCGCCGGTTCAGGGTATTGAGATCCCTTGCCGATTCCACATTGCTGCCGATGAACGGGCTCATGGCCCGCAGCAGGTCGCGATCCGACACCACGCCGTGCAGCCTGCCGTCTTCCACCACCAGCAGATGGTGGAAGCTCGCGGCGTCAAAGATGTCCTTCACCGTTGCCAACGTGTCATCGAAGACCACGGTGGCCACCTGTTTCGACATGATGCTGTCAATACTCACTGCTGGCTCCGTTCAGCTAGATCGGGCGCGCATCGCCGCACGGGGTCGGCGCGGATGCGCGGGGATAAATGCCCGGTAGGTATAACGGCAGCGCCCGTCGGGAACTGAAGCGGGCATCCCGCTTGCGGAGTCAGTCGTCGAACGTCCCCTGATACTCGGGGGCGGCGTCCGAGCGCGTATTGAGCTCGAACATCACGCCATCCGGTGCGCGGCAGAAGAGATTGGGGGGTGGCAACCTGGTCTATCGCGGCTGAATGGCGGCACCGTCCAGCGCATCGAGGCGCGGACAGCCCAACTGGGCCATCGCCACTTCCAGCTCGGTCTGCAGCATCGTCAGCAGGTGTGCCACGCCGGGCATGCCGCCCACGGCCAGCGCATGCAGCACGGGCTGGCCGACCAGCACGGCCCTGGCGCCCAATGCGAGCGCCTTGGCGATATCGGTGCCGCGCCGGATGCCGCCGTCGAGCAGGATCGGCACCGCACCGTTCACGGCCTGCGCCACGGCGGGCAGCGCGTCGATGGTGGCCGGCACCGTATCCAGCGTGCGGCCGCCGTGGTTCGAGACGATGATGCCTGCGACGCCGGCATCGAGGGCGGGCCGGACATCGGCCGGATTGAGCAGTCCCTTGACCAGGACAGGCAGTGCCGTCTGGCGGCACAGCCATGCCACGTCCTGCCAGGTCGGCGCATGGCGCAGCATGCTGCGGAACACCGGGCTCCCGTGGCTGGCGTCGTGGGCCTCCGGCGGCGGAAAGTCAGCCAGGTTGACTGCGCCGATGCCGTCGGGCAGGCGGAACCCCGCGCGCTGCTCGACATTGCGGATGCCATTGACCACCGCATCGATGGTCAGCACGATGGCCTGGTAGCCGGCCTGTTCAGCGCGGCGCACCAGCGTCAGCGTGTCTTCCCGGCGCGGCTGCAGGTAAAGCTGGAACCACAACGTGGTGGTGGCGGTGCGGGCGATGTCTTCGAGCGTGACGCTGGCCTGCGTGCTGACCGTCATCCAGGTGCGCGTCAGCGACGCCGCATGCACCGTGGCCAGCTCGCCATCGGGATGCGCCAGCTTGTGATAGGCGGTGGGGGCGATCAGCACCGGATAGTCGAGCGGCCGGCCGAACAGTTCCGATCGCGCCGACGCCTGGGACATGTCGACCAGGGCGCGCGGCATCAGGCGGATGCGCTCGAAGGCTGCCAGGTTGTCGCGCTGGGTGATACCGTCGGCCGAGTACCCGGCGATATACGCGGCAATGGCCGGATGCACGCGTTCGTGGAAGCGGCGTTCATAGTCGCGCGCGGAAACGGTATCGGCAGGAATCATCGTCAAAGCTCGGCCCAGCGCCGCAGCAGGTTGTGATAGTGGTTGACCAGTGACAGCACCGCTTCGTCGCCGTCGCCGAGCCGGGTGCGGATGCCGATGATCGTCATGTCGAGTTCGTGCAGCGTCGTGCGCATGCCGTCGTCCTTGACCATCGACTGGGCCCAGAAGAACGAGGCCCAGCGGCATCCGCGCGTGACGGGCGTGACGCGATGCAGCGACGAGGCAGGATACACCACCATATGTCCGGCCGGCAGCTTGACGGCGTGGGTGCCGAACAGGTCTTCGATAACCAGTTCGCCGCCGTCGTACTCGTCGGGATCGGACAGGAACAGCGTGCTGGACACGTCGGCGCGCATGCGCAGCCCGCCGGTACCCGGCATGGTGCGGATGGCGTTGTCGACGTGCGTGCCGAACGTCATGCCGGCTTCGTAGCGGTTGAACATCGGCGGCAGCACGCGCAGCGGCAGCGCGGCCGAGTGGTAGGCGGCGCTGCGGCCCAGCGCCTGCAGGACGAAGTCGGCCAGTTCCAGGGCTTCGGCGGTGTGCGTCGGCAGCTGCAGGTTGGCCTTGGACTGCGCGGCCAGGTCGCCGGCCGTGATGCGGCCATCGACCCACGACGACGCCTCCAGGCGACGCCTGAGCGTGCGCACTTCGTCAGGGGTCAGGACATCGGGGATACGGATCAGCATGGTGGCGATTCCTCAGGGAGGACGGCCGGTTCCCACCCACAGTGAGGGAGCCGGCCGGTGTCGGCGGGATCAGAACGTCACGCCAACGTTGAGCAGCACGGTACGGCCGGAAGCCGGCACGGCCCGCGTCGCCTGGAATGCCGACGCATAGTTCAGGCTGTTGGTCAGGTTGTAGCCGTTGAGCGATGCCCGGAACTTGCCCTGCCGGTAGGCCAGCATGGCGTCGAGCGAGAAGGTGTCGGGCACGCGGCCCGTGTTTTCCGAATTCGCCCAGTAGCCGGACGCGTACTGCACCCCGCCGCCCACCGTCAGCTTGCCCGGCAATGGCACGAGCGCGTGCGGAATGTCATATGCCGTCCACAGCGTCAGGTTGTGGTGCGGCACGCCGGGTGCTACGTTGCCGACCAGCGTCGGGATGGAGGCCGATGTCACTTCGCCATCCAGGTAGGCATAGGCCAGATTGGCCGACCAGTTCGTGGTGATCCTGCCGGTCAGCCCCACCTCCGCGCCGCGTATGCGCCGCCCCTCGCCGCTGTCGGAGAAGCCGTTGGCGACTGCGCCCGTCACCGGGTCCACCGTGTAGGCGTTGGACTTGCGGATCTGGAACAGCGACCCCGTCACACCCAGGCGCTTGTCGAGGAAGTCGAGCTTGGTCCCCACTTCCACAGTGTCGGACCGCTCCGGTTCGCTGGCGACGCCGGCCTTGGGCTCCTCGGTCTGCACGCCGCCCACGGCCAGTGCGATGTCGGTTCCCACCGGCCGGTACGAGCGCGAGAACATCGCGTAGAACATGGCGTTCTTCGTCGGTTCCCAGATCGCGCTGATGGCCGGACTGAGCTTTTTCGAGTCCGCCGTGCCGCCCGCCGCCGAGGCGCTGGTCTCGTATTCGCTGCGGAAGTAGTCCCAGCGCAGGCTGCCGAGCAGCGAGACCTGGTCAGTCAGCCAGACGCGGTCGTTCACGAACACGCCGACGTTGGTGGAATTGGCGTCGCGCGTGGCCACGTAGTTGACGCTGGCATTCTTGCTGGCGTCGAAGACCGGATCGACGATGGTCTGGTTGTTCAGGCGGCCGGTCCAGCTGCCGATGTCGCGATGATCGCGCTGGTAATTCGCGTCGAGCCCGGCCATGGCCCGGTGGCGGATGCTGCCGGTATGGAACTCGCCCCTGGCGCTCAGCACGTTCTGCAGGCCCCAGCCGCGCTGCATGTAGGTCATGCCGCCGCGCGCACCGTACCGCAGCCGCGCGTTGCCGCCAGCCAGCAGCTTCTGCAGGGTGGCCTGGTTGACCCCCGCGGGGTTGGTGCCAGAGAAGTCGCGGTCGTAGTAGCTGAAGCGCGTGTCGTTGTTCAGTGTGATGCCATGTCCGAGTGCCGTCTGCAAGAGGGAAGTCACCACATGGGCATCACTCGTGTCACGATCGGTGTTGCGCACGTACGAAGTGGACCGCGACAGGCCCGGCACGTCGTACTCGGTGATCGGCCGGTACACGCCGTCGGTGCCCTGTGCCATCGGCACGCCGTAGTCGGGCGGTCCGCTGCGGTGCAGGTAGGCGTAGTTCAGGTGCCATTCGGTCGGCGTGCCCAGGCCGGTGCCGAAGTCCACGGCCAGGCCGCGCCGGTCGTCGTCCACGTGGTCGCGGTCAGGGGTCCTGCCGTCCTGGAACATGGCGTTGACGCGCACGGCCGTGGTCGTGCCGAGCTGGTAGTTGCCATCCAGCATGGTGCGGTACGTGGGGCCGGCGCCGAAGTTCTGGTCGATGCTGGTGCGCGTGCCCTTGCCAGCCTTCTTCGAGGTCTGGTTGATCAGGCCGCCCAGATTGCCCACGCCGAAGCTCTCGCCGGCAGGGCCCTTGATGACTTCGACGCTTTCGGTGTTGAAGATGTCGCGCCGGTAGGCGCCAAAGTCGCGCAGGCCGTCGATATAGACATCGCCCTTGGCCGACAGGCCGCGAATGCGGAACTGGTCGCCATTCTGGCCGCCATTGCCTTCACCGGTCGACACCGTGATGCCGGGCACGTTCTTCAGCGCCTGTTCCAGCGAGCTCACCTGCTGCTGCTCCAGCACGTCGCGCGGCAGGACAAAGATGGTCTTGGGCGTCTCCTTCACGGTATCGGGCAGCCGCGCGATGCCGGTGGGCGCTTCGTTGGTGTTCTCGATGCCCTTGCCGGTCACCGTGACCGCCGGCAGCACCGCGGCGGGCTGGGCATGGGCGATCTGTGGGAGCGCCGTGATCGTAAGGACGGTGCCGGTGCTTGCCGCGCCGGACACCAGTACGCGGATCGAAGACGAAAGGATTTTCTGCTGCACAACTGAACTCCAGCGTTGACGACAACAATCGGGGCGGATGCGGGCATCCATTGCGCCTGTCAGGCGACAGGCGCGCGGGCGCGGTCGAAGGGGGGCGGAGTAGGTGTGACGCGGAGGCTTGCTGGTCGCTGGGGGCGACGGCTGGCTATGGGCGGGCGGATGCGTGTTCGGCATCGACATGACCCGACCCGGCGCCTGTGTTTCTTCAACAACGGGCGCCAACGTAAGCCATTCGGCTACGGTGGGTCAATCGAAGATCGGGACGGAAGAGATATTTCGGAGAACTTCGAAAATTTCACAAAGAATGACTGACTCGGAGGTTTCCGAGCCAGTCAGAGTGTGCGGGCGACGTGAGGGGTGAGCGGGATCAGAAGCTGGCGGCCAGGCCCAGCGACACCCCGGACACGTTGTTGCCGAACACGTAGCGCACCACGGCCCGCACGCGCGTGACGAAGACTTCGTGCGCCGTGGTGTCCAGTTCCAGGCCCAGGCCGAGCGTGGTCAGGTAGTTGAATCCCAGCGCCCCGGCCTGCGCGCCGAGGTAGTGGGAGTGCGACAGCTCCATCACATAGCGCACGGGCCGATCCATTGCGAAATAGCCGGTCGGGGCGCGCCAGCGCGCGTACAGGTTGGCGGTCTGGGCGATGGCCGAGCCTTGCACGGCATCGGACGAGCCGCCGAAGCTCTTCAGGTGGATATTGGTGTAGCGCAGTTCGACGTCAATGTCGTGCTCGGGCCGGTAGTGTTCCCAGTCGATCATCACCGAGCCGCCCAGCCCATAGGCATTGAGCGATCCGCCGTCGAGGAAGTTGATGGTGCGATCGGTCTTGCGGTTCACGAAGCCTTGCGCCAGCCGCAGGTCGCTGGACACATTGCCCAGCGAGGCATTGAAGATCGGACGGAACACCAGTTCCTTGCTCTCGGTCAACGGGAAGTCCCAGCCGATACCGACGGTGCCGGCTACCGTGTTCCAGCGGGTGGGCAGCTCGCGCGACTCCGTGCCGTTCGAGGCCACGAACGTGGGGTCGTAGCGGCTGTAGGCGATCGACCCTTCCAGATAGATCGGCGTGGACTTGCTGAGGGTGAAGCCGCCGCCCAGCTGCGACATGATGATGCCGGGGTTGGCGGTCTGCCCGTTGGAGATCGACAGCGAACTCGACGCCAGGTCGGGCACCACCGAAAAGCTCATCAGGGTCAGCACCGCGTTGGCCTGCCGCTGCACGGCCGGACCGAACACCACCTGGAAATCGGGAGATTGCTGCGCATACGCGGGCCCCGCGCCGCCCCACAGCAGCACGGCGAGCACGACGACCGCCAGCGCAGTCAGGCAGCGCCGACGGACGAAACCGGATCCTGGAAGCGTCATGCGGCCCATTGGGGGGTCGGCCGGATAGGCCCGGCGGCGTTCGGCAATGCTGCAAAGCGTACGCCAGCGCGGGCCGGCTTGCGAATTGGACCAAAGCCGTATGGACAACGCGATACCGGGTCCGGCGAGCGGCCTATTGGCCCAAGGTTCCATTGCGGCGCGTCTGGCGGCCATCTATATGTTGTGCTGACAGCCGGAGAAGGGGACGTCGGCACCATTTTGCGGAGGGATGCCATGAGGGGTGGCAGCGGGCAACAAATGCGGCGCATGCGATGCATCGGCCACTGGATGCTTGCCGGCCTGTTGGTCT
Organism: Cupriavidus sp. 86D6; assembly: GCF_057815095.1. NCBI lineage: Bacteria > Pseudomonadati > Pseudomonadota > Betaproteobacteria > Burkholderiales > Burkholderiaceae > Cupriavidus > Cupriavidus sp. 86D6. Next base: position 146,108 of record NZ_JBYPSB010000005.1, read on the forward strand.
CCACGGGCAGCGCCCTGGCGCAGCCAGCGCCCGGGCAGCAGCCGGCGCCAGCACAGGCGCCCGCGCAGGGCGCGCAGGCGACAGCGGGGCAGCAGACCTTCAAGCCCGAGGAAATCGAGGCCCTGGTGGCGCCCATCGCGCTATATCCGGATTCGGTGCTGTCGCAGGTGCTGATGGCTTCGACCTATCCGCTGGAAATCGTGCAGGCCGCGCGCTGGCAGAAATCGAATTCGAGCCTGAAGGGCGACGCCGCCGTGAAGGCCGTGCAGGACCAGCCGTGGGACGTCAGCGTGAAGTCGCTGGTGGCGTTTCCGCAGGTGCTGGAGCCGATGAACGACAAGCTCGACTGGACGCAGAAGCTTGGCGATGCCTTCCTGGCCCAGGAAAAGGACGTGCTGGCGGCCGTGCAGCGGCTGCGCAACAAGGCCCAGCAGTCCGGCAACCTGAAGTCGAACGAGCAGCAGAACGTGACGGTCCAGCCGGCCACGCAAAGCAGCGGCTCGCAGCAGACGATCGTCATCGAGCCCGCCAATCCGCAGGTCATCTACGTGCCGGCGTACAACCCGGCGACGGCCTACGGCAGCTGGGGCTATCCGAGTTATCCGCCGTACTACTGGCCGCCGTATCCGGCCTACTATCCGGGCGCCGCGCTGGCCACCGGGTTTGCCTGGGGCGTGGGCCTGGCGGCCGCCGGCGCGATCTTCGGCAACTGCAACTGGGGCGGCGGCGACGTGAACATCAACGTGAACCGTGCCACCAACATCGACCGCAACTTCAACCGCAACAGCGTCGAAGGCGGCAAGTGGAAGCACGATGCCAGCCACCGCAAGGGCGTGGCCTATCGCGACAACGCCACGCGCGAGAAATTCGGCAACAACGTCGGGGGCGCGGACCGGCGCAACGACTTCCGGGGCCGCGAGGGAGACCGGGGCGGGGATCGCGCGGGAGATCGCTCCGGCAACCGGGCCGGCGACCGCAGTGCGGATCGCGCGGGCGATCGCGCTGGTGACCGGGCCGGCGACCGCTCGGCCGACCGGGGCGGCAACCGTGGCAGCGACCGCGCGGGCGACCGGGGTCAGGGTGTGGGCGGCGACCGCGCCAGTACTGGCGACAGGATGTCAACGGATCGCGGGGGCGCCGGCGATCGCGGCGGCGCTGGCGCGAATCGCACCAGCTACAGTGGCGGCGGCCGGGACAGCGCGTTCCAGGGCGTGGGCGGCAGCGGCGCAACATCGCAGCGCGACTTCGATCGCGGGCGTGCCAGCTCGGGCGGTAGCTACGGCGGCGGACAGGGCGCAGCCCAGCGCAGTGCCGGAGGTAGCGGCTTCCAGGGCGGCGGTGCCAGCCGCGGCGGTGGCGGTGGCTTCCAGAGTGGCGGCGGCCGGGGCGGTGGAGGCGGCGGATTTGGCGGCGGCGGCGGGCGCGGCGGTGGCGGCGGCCGTCGGTAGCGGGAAATGGCGATGACAACCACGAGGTGTCAGGCATGCGTGAAATGAAAGCAATCCTGCCGTCGCGCATCGCGCGTAACGTCCTGCCGCTGGTGCTGGGCGCGGCGCTGATGTCGGCTGCGCAGGCCCAGAAACCGTTCGATACGCCGGAGGCCGCCATGAATGCGTTTGGTGAGGCCGTGGCCACGAGCAATGACGCGGCCATGACGGCGCTGCTGGGCCCGGCGTCCCGCCGCCTGATCCCGCCGGTGGGCGCGGAGCAGCGATATCGCTTCCTGTCGGCGTGGAGCCAGTCGCACCGCATCGAGGGTGGCGAAGACGGCACTGCGCGCGTGGTGGTGGGCAACAATGGCTGGACGCTGCCGATACCGCTGGTCAAGGCAGCCAACGGGCGCTGGCATTTCGATGCGAAGCAGGGCATCGACGAGATCCGCTTGCGGCGCATCGGGCGGAACGAACTGTCTACCATCCAGACCATGCTGGCGATCTACGACGCCCAGCACGACTACGCGCTGGGCAACCACGAGGGCAATGGCCTGACGGTCTATGCGCGCAAGCTGGTCAGTTCGCCGGGCAAGAAGGACGGACTCTACTGGCCCACCCGCGCGGGCGAACCGGAGAGCCCGCTGGGGCCGGCGTTCATCGATGCCGTGTCGAGCCATCGCAGTGCATCGGACGGCTATAACGGCTATCGCTTCAAGCTGCTCAACGGGCAGGGCCCGACCGCCCCCGGCGGCAAGTACACGTATCTGGTCAACGGCAAGCTGTTCGGCGGGTTTGCGGTGCTGGCGTGGCCCGCCCGTTATGGCGATACCGGCATCAAAAGCTTCATGGTCAGCCACGACGGCCAGGTCTACGAGCGCGACCTTGGACGTGACACCGGCAAGCGGGCTGCCGCCATCGATACTTTCGATCCCGGCTCGGGATGGAGCAAGGTGGCGCCCGAACTGCTGCAGCCCGTGACATCGGGCAACGCCGACTAGGCAGGAGGCCCGCGCCGGCTGCGCGTCCGACCCGCACAATGCCCTGGCCGGTGGGAACACCGGGCCAGGGCATTTTTTCTTCCGGCTTTCCTTATTTGGCTATTGGCGCGGACCCCGGCGTGCCAATTGTCCCTGGCATGCCGGCGGATGCTAAGCAGGCTTTTAAATTCCGGTGAGTTGTCGCGAAAAGTATGGATTGCGCGTCCTGCCGGGCAGTATCGGGTATCGCGGCGGGCGCTTCAATATGAACGCCAGATTAATGTCAGGCACCGCGTGTGCTGATATTTTTTTCTGCCGTGTTTCATCTTTACGGATGAAGAGAAGTAAAGATTGCAATCGTGAAGCCATCGACCTACTTTGATAGGGCACTAACGGAATATCCAGAAAAAGCAATAAGCATCAATCGTGTTTGGCGTGGGGTAGTCACGCACAGGGACGTTCCATGGATCTGGGCGCAGCGGCCCGCAGTTGGCCGCTGCCCGTCGTAGGGCCCGCTCGCCCTGGCTGGCTCCCCGTTCTGTTTGGGAGACCATAATGAATCGACGGTTGTTCATGAGCCTGCCTTCACTGGCATTGGCGCCGGCTTTGTTTGCCTGTACCACCAACATGTCCGGCAGCGATGCGGCGGCCAAGCGACGCGAGATCGATGCTGGGGTGGACGGCACCATGAGCAAGCTGTTCTCGTCTGCCAGTTCTGCGCAGGCGCTGTCGCAGGAGGCCAAGGGCATACTCGTCTTTCCGAAGATCCTGGCCGCGGGCTTCATCGTCGGTGCCGAGTATGGCGAAGGGTCGCTGCGGGTGAACAATGCGCCGGTGGGCTATTACCGCACCACGACCGCATCGTTCGGCTTCCTGGCCGGCGCACAGTCCAAGGCGCTCATCCTGATGTTCATGACCGACGACGCGCTGAAGGCGTTCGAGGCCAGCAAGGGCTGGACGGCCGGCGTGGACGGATCGGTGGCGCTGGCGACCATCGGCGCAAACGGGCAGGTCGACACCAACACGGCCCGCGCGCCCATCGTCGGATTCGTGCTGACCAACGCGGGGCTGATGGCCAATCTGTCGCTGGAAGGCACCAAGATCAGCAAGCTCGATATCTGAGCGTGCGTGTCCGACCATGAGATGGGTCACGATCTTGCTGCTGGGGGCGTCCGTCGCGCTGGCGACGGGCGTGCTGCCGCGACCGCGCGCCGCACCGCGGCGCCGGGGCGATACCCTGCGCGTGATCGATACCAGTCCCTTCTCCGACATCGCCAGCCGCCCCGGCATGGTCGAACTGGCCGGGTCGCTGGCGCATGAACTGAATCAGCCGCTGACTGCCATCACCAGCAACGCCCAGGCCGCGCGCGAGTACCTGATGTCGGGCACGCCGGATCAGGGCGAGATCCGGGACATCCTCGATGACATCGTCAGCGACGCCTCGCGCGCCAGCGACATCGTCAAGGGTGTGCGGGCGCTGATCCGTGGCGAGGCCCCTCACCTGGTGCCATTCCAGATTGGCGACGTAATCGCGCGTGCGCTGGACCTGGTGCGCGACGAAGCGCGGACGCGCGAGGTGACCGTGGATGGCACGGCGGATGAAGCGTTGCCGCGCGCCGTGGGCGACCCGATGGAAATCCAGCTGGTGCTGCTGAACCTGCTGGTCAATGCGCTGGATGCCGTGGAGGCAGCGCACGCACGTGGTGCGCGCAAGGTATCGGTCGGCGCGTCCGCGCAGGACGGCCTGCTGAAGCTGACCGTGCGCGACAACGGCTGCGGCGTGGCCGAGGGCGACCTCGACAAGATTTTCCGCCCGTTCTTTTCCTCGAAGCCCAAGGGCATGGGCCTGGGCCTGTCGTTCAGCCGCGCGCTCATGGAACGCAATGGCGGCCGGCTGCGCGCCATCCGGAACAGCGACCGGGGCATGACGTTCGAGTGCCTGCTGCGCACCGAGCTTCCGGCCTCGGCCACGACGCATCATCGCGGACATGCGGTCGTTGCGGCCCGGTTCAGGACTGCATTTTCCCGGAGGTAGGACTCCATGCTCGCAACCAGGATCACCATCTACATCGTTGACGATGACGATAGCGTGCGGCGCGCGCTGGGCCGTGTGCTGGGCGCGCATGGCTACCTGAGCGCCGGGTTTGCGTCAGCCAGCCAGTTCCTGGAAGAAGCCGATCTGGACAACGCACCCGGCTGCATGCTGCTGGACCTGCAGCTGCCAGACATCAGCGGCATCGACCTGCAGCAGGCGCTGTGCAGCCGGATTCCGGTCATCATCCTGACCGGGCATGCCGACGTGGCCAGCGCGGTGCTGACGATGCAGGCGGGCGCCATCGACTTCCTGCAAAAGCCGGTATCCGACGTGCAACTGCTGGCCGCGGTCAGCAAGGGCTGCGACTGCGCCGCGCGCCTGTTTGCGCAGGCCAGCGAATTGCGCGACCTGAAGAAGAAGATCGACCGCCTGACGCCGCGCGAGCGCGAGGTGCTGGCGTGGATCGTGACGGGATTCCGGAACAAGCAGGTGGCCAACCGGCTGGGCACGGTCGAAAAAACCATCAAGGTGCATCGCGCCCACGTGATGCAGAAGCTCGAAGTGGATTCCCTGCCGGCACTCGTCCGCATTGCCGACCGCATGGGCATGGTGGCCGATCCGGCCGCCTGAGCACGGCCTTTCCTGCGCCGGTTTGGCGCAAGATCCCGCGCACTCGCTGGACCATGGGCCAATATCGCCCGCCGCGCCTGTCTCGTAGCCTAATCAGTACGTGCTTACGATCGGCTGCGCAACGTGCAAATGGGTGCTACGGGAAACTTCGTGGTGGTTGTCGACGACGACGCGTCAGTGGCGCGCTCCACGTCGCGGCTGTTGCGTGCCGCGGGCATCACGGTCGACACCTTTACCAGCGGCGCCGATTTCCTTTCCCGCATCCACGGCAGGCCGGTCTATCGGCCGTTCTGCGTGATTCTCGATGTCTGCATGCCCGGGATCGACGGGCTGGAAGTGCAGCAGCAGCTGGCCGGCCTGGCCTTGCCGCTGATCTTCATCACCGCCCACGAGGTGCCCGAGGCACGCGACAAGGCCCTGGCGGCGGGCGCCGTCGGCTATCTGCGCAAACCTTTCGACGCTGCACAGCTGGTGGATCTGGTACGTAGCGTGATGCCTTAGCCCCATGCCTTTGGTCCTTGGTCCAATTGTCATTCAGGCCGCAGCGGGCACACTCTTATCAAGGCGCGCGGCAGTCACCCTGCCATACGCGTGTATCGCGGGTCGAACAGGAGGACCGGCAAATGTCGCTACTGATGATTTCCAACCTCCACCCGGACACCACGGAGGAGCAGCTCAAGGAGTTCCTTGGCCGCTACGGCTTTCCGGCGCCCGACGAGATCGAGCGGCAGGAGGGCGACGGCACGCGGCCGTCGATGACGCTGACGTTCCGGTCGGTGGACATCGGCGCGCTGCAGCAGCTCGTCCCACGCATCCATGGCGTGTTCTGGAATGGCCACAAGATCAATGCGCTGATCCTGCGCGAACACTTCAGGTAATCGCACAAGTCTCGCGTGGCCCTGGGCCGGCGCGGGCAGGAGATACGACGATGGCAAGCGGTCTGGTATCCAAGCGCGGTCGGTGGGCATTGCCGGTCCTGGCCGCACTGGCGGTGACCGGCTGCCACAAGCAGGAGGCCAAGGCGCCGGCCGCACCACCAGCGGCCGAAGTGGGCGTGGTCAAGGTGACGCTGCACGACGTGCCGCTGACCTATGAATTCGTGGGCGAAACGCAGAGTTCCCAGCAGGTGGAGATCCGGGCCCGCGTGAGCGGCTTCCTGGAGCAGCGCCTCTACACCGAAGGCGCGATGGTCAAGGCCGGCCAGGTCATGTTCCGCATGGACCAGAAGCCGTTCCAGGCCGCGCTCGATGCCGCGCAGGCCGAACTGGCCCAGCAGCAGGCCCGGCTGACCACCGCGCGATCCAACCTGGCACGCGTCAAGCCGCTGGCGGCCAAGAACGCGTTGAGCCAGAAGGACCTCGATGAAGCCACCGGCCAGGAACAGGCCGCCGCCGCCGCCGTGGAAGCGGCCAGGGCCAACGTCACCAACGCGAAGCTGAATCTCGGCTACACGACGATCACGTCGCCGGTGAATGGCCTGTCCAGCTACGCCAAGAAGCAGGTGGGATCGTATATCGATGCCACCAACAGCCTGCTCACCTATGTGGCCAAGCTCGATCCCATCTGGATCAACTTCAGCCTGTCCGAGAACGAAGTGCTGCAATACCAGTCGCAGACAGCGTCCGGCACGATCCGCATGCCAGAGCGCGGCGCGATGGAGGTGGAGATCGTACTGGCCGACGGCACCACGTATCCGCAGCGCGGGCGTATCGCCTTCGCCGATGCGTCGTTCAACTCCGAGACCGGCACCTACCTGATCCGCGCCGAAATGCCGAACAACAAGGGCATGCTGCGCCCGGGCCAGTTCGTGCGCGTGCGGCTGATCGGCGCGGTGCGCACCAAGGCCATCACCGTGCCGCAGGAAGCCGTGGTGCAGGGCCAGCGCGGCCAGTCCGTCTGGCTGGTGGGCAAGGAGAACAAGGCCGAGTCGCGCGTGATCGACGTGGGCGAATGGTCGCAGGGAAACTGGGTGGTGCGTTCGGGCCTGCGTGAGGGCGATACCGTGATCGTCGATGGTGCGATTCGCCTCGCGCCGGGCGCGCCGGTCAAGCCGGTGGCGGCGGCACCGCGCCAGGCCAGCGACGGGCCATCGCCGGTGCCGCCGTCGGCGCCGCCCGCGCGGCCAGCGGCGCCGGGCGCCACGGGTGCGGCCGAAGCCGGCAAGGGTGCGGCGTCATGAAACTGTCCCACTTCTTCATCGACCGCCCGATCTTTGCGTCGGTGCTGTCGATCATCATCGTGGTGGGCGGGATGGTGGCGCTGTTCAACCTGCCGATCGCCCAGTTTCCGGACATCACGCCACCCAGCATCACGGTGTCGACCACGTATCCGGGCGCCAGCTCGGAAGTGGTGGCGCAGAACGTGGCGGCCCCGATCGAGCAGCAGGTGAACGGCGCGGACAACATGCTGTACATGTCGTCCACCAGTTCGTCCACCGGCAATATCACGCTGACCACGTACTTCGAGATCGGTACCGACCCGGCACTGGCGCAGGTCGATGTGCAGAACCGCGTCAACCTGGCCCTGCCGACCCTGCCCGACGCCGTGACCAAGCAGGGCGTGACCGTGGAAAAGCGGTCGCAGGCGTTCATGATGGTGATTGCCGTCTATTCGCCCGACAACAGCTACCCGCAGACCTTCGTCGACAACTACACCAGCATCTACATCCTCGATTCGCTCAAGCGCATCCCGGGTGCCAACCAGTCGTCCATCTTCGGCACGCCGGACTACGCCATGCGCATCTGGCTCAAGCCGGACCGCATGGCGCAGCTTGGCATCACGGCCGAGGACGTCAAGAGCGCGGTGGCCAACCAGAACGAGCAGTTCTCGGCCGGGCGCATCGGCAGTTCGCCCACGTCGGAGCCGGTCAAGCAGACGTTCCCGGTGACCACCAAGGGCCGCATGACCGAGCCGGCCGAGTTCGAGAACATCATCCTGCGCGCGGCCTCGGGCGACGCCGCGCTGGTGCGGCTCAAGGATATCGGCCGCGCCGAACTGGGTTCGAAGGACTACTCGCTGCGCAGCCGCTACAAGGGCAAGACGGCCACGCTGCTGGCCGTGTACCAGCAGCCGGGCGCCAATGCGCTGGCCGTGGCCGGCCAGGTGCGCAAGGCGCTGGAGGAAGCCAAGAAGACGTTCCCGCCGGGCCTGGAGTACGAAATCGCGCTCGACACCACCGAGTTCGTGCATGAGTCGATCAACGAGGTGGTCCACACCTTGCGCGACGCGGTGATCCTGGTGATTCTGGTGGTGTACCTGTTCCTGCAGAGTTTCCGCGCCACGCTGGTGCCGATCCTGGCGGTGCCGGTGTCGATCATCGGCACGTTCACCGCCATGGCCGCGTTCGGCTTCTCGGTGAACATGCTCACCCTGTTCGGCATGGTGCTGGCCATCGGCATCGTGGTGGACGACGCCATCGTGGTGATCGAGAACGTCGAGCGCAACATGATGGAGTTCCACATGCCGCCCAAGGAGGCCGCCAAGGCCGCCATGGACGAAGTGGGCGGGCCGGTGATCGCCATCGTGCTGGTGCTGCTGGCGGTGTTCATCCCGGTGGCGTTCCTGTCGGGCATCACGGGCCAGCTATACAAGCAGTTCGCCATCACGCTGGCGGTATCGGTGCTGCTGTCCGGGGTGGTGGCGCTGACGCTGTCGCCGGCGCTGGCGGCCATCCTGCTCAAGCCGGGCAGCCACGAGAAGAACCGCTTCTTCCGCTGGTTCAACCGCAGTTTCGACCGGCTGGTGGAAGGCTATGGCGCGACGGTCCAGGCCGTGATCCGGCGCACGGCGATCTCGGTGGGCATCGTCATCGCGCTGATCGTGGCCGCCGTGCTGATGTTCATGCGCATTCCGTCATCGTTCCTGCCGGTGGAGGACCAGGGCTATCTGCTCGGCGCGGTCATCATGCCCGACGCTGCCAGCCTGGACCGCACCGGCGCGGTATCGAAACGGGCCGCCGAATGGTTCGAGAAGCAGCCAGCCGTGAAATCGGTGGCGGTGCCGGACGGCTACAGCCTGATCGATTCGCAGAACAAGTCGAATGCCGGCACGCTGTTCATCACGCTGAAGGGCTTCCACGAGCGCGGCAAGGGCGAAAGCGCGGCTGACCTGATCGCGCAGGCCAACAAGGAGTTCTCGACCTATCGCGAAGGGCTGGTGATTCCGGTGAATCCGCCGTCGATCCCGGGGCTGGGCACCACGGGCGGCTTCGAATTCTGGCTGCAGAGCACCGGCGACGGCACCTACCAGCAGCTGGAGGAACGCACGCGCGCGTTCATCGCCAAGGCCCGGCAGCGCCCGGAGCTGCGCGGCGTGAGCACGACGATCAACACGCGGTCGCGACAGCTGCTGGTTGACCTCGACCGCGAGCGGGCCGAGACGCAGGGCGTACCCGTGGAGCAGGTGTACTCCGCGCTGCAGACGATGTTCGGATCGTTGTACGTGAGCCAGTTCCCGAAGAACAGCCGGCTGTTCCAGGTGATCCTGCAGGCCGAGCCGGAGTACCGGTCGAAGCCCGAGGATATCGACAAGGTCTACGTGCGCAATTCGCGCAACGAGATGGTGCCGATCAAGGCCGTGACCACGGCGCGTTATGTGGCCGGGGCCGATCTGGTCACGCGCTTCAACAACTTCCCGGCGGCCAAGATCACGGGCGACGCCGCGCCGGGGTACAGCTCGGGCCAGGCGCTGCAGGCCATGGAGGAAGTGGCCACCGAGGTGCTGGGCCCGGGCTACAGCTATGCGTGGAGCGGGCAGGCCTATGAGGAAAAGAAGGCCGGGTCCACGGCGGCGATGGTGTTCGCGTTCGCCTTGCTGATGGTGTTCCTGATCCTGGCGGCGCAGTACGAGAAATGGTCGTTGCCGATCGGGGTGCTGCTGGCCGTGCCGTTCGCGCTGTTCGGTGCGCTGGTGGGCATCCTGGTGCGGGGCATGGAGAATGACGTGTACTTCCAGATCGGCCTGACGGTGCTGATCGCCCTGGCCGCCAAGAATGCCATCCTGATCTTCGAATTCGCGGTGGAGATGCGCGTCAAGGAAGGGCTGAGCCCGTATGACGCGGCGGTCAAGGCGTCCAAGATGCGGCTGCGCCCGATCATCATGACGTCACTGGCGTTCATCCTCGGCTGTATCCCGCTGGCCATCGCAAGCGGCGCGTCGGCGGCCAGCCGCCAGTCGCTGGGCACGGGCGTGATCGGCGGCATGCTTGGCGCCACGGTGATCGCCATCTTCTTTATCCCGATGTTCTTCTGGGGGCTGGAGCGCGAGAGCAAGAAGAAGCTCGCCAGGCAGGCCGGGAAGGATGCCGGGCCTGGCACCGATCCCGCAGCACCCTCCGGAGGCACGCTATGAGCCAGCGCGGCTTGCGGGCGCGAGCCCTGGTGCCGGGGCTGGCGGCGATGACGCTGCTGGCCGGCGGCTGCACCGTGGGGCCGGACTACGTGCGGCCGGACGTGGCGGTGCCGGAGACCTACCGCTTCGCGCCCGAAACGCCGCAGGCGGCCGACGTGGTCACCACGCAATACTGGTGGTCGCAGATCGGGGATCCGGTGCTCGACGACCTGATCGCCACGGCGCGCGCGCACAACTACGACGTGCTGATTGCCACGGCACGCGTGGAGGAGTACTACGGACGCGTGATGACCACGCGGGCCGGGCTGTTCCCGCAGGTGGGAGCAGAGGCCGGCGGCAGCCGGCAGCGCATCAGCACCAGCAGCGGCACCTTGCTGCCCATCGACAACCCGTTCAACTCGGTCAAGGCCGACGTCTACGCGTCGTGGGAGCTCGACCTGTTCGGGCGCATCCGGCGCATGACCGAAGCGGCCCGGGCGGAATGGGCGGCTTCCGAACAGGCGCGCCGCAGCACGGAGATCAGCGTGGTGGCGGCGGTGGCCAGCGGCTACATCACGCTGCGCGACCTCGACAACCGCCTGCGCATCGCGCAGGACACGCTGACCAGCCGTGAGGGCGCGCTGCAGGTGTTCCGCGAACGGTTCCAGGGCGGCGTGGTGTCGGAGGTCGAGTATGCGCAGTCGCGCTCCGAGTATGCGTCGGCCCAGGCGTCGGTCGAGCAGTTCCGGCAGCTGGTGGCGCAGCAGGAAGACCTGCTGGCCGTGCTGGTTGGCGACAACCCGCGCGCCATGCCGCGCGGCAAGTCGATCGACGAATTGATTCTCCCGGTGGTGCCGGTGGGCCTGCCGTCTTCGCTGCTGGAACAGCGCCCGGACCTGCTGCAGGCCGAACAATCGCTGGTTGCGGCCAACGCGCAGATCGGCGCCGCCCGCGCGCAGTATTTCCCGACGATTTCGCTGACCGGCATGTTCGGCGCGGCCAGCACCGCGCTGTCCGGGCTGTGGGTGGGTTCGTCCCGGGCGTGGTCGTACGGTGGCCTGATCAGCGTGCCGATCTTCACTGCCGGTGCGATTGCCGGTGACGTGAAGCAGGCCGAGGCACGCCAGAAGCAGGCGCTCTACGGCTACCAGCAGGCGGTGCAGACCGCATTCCGCGAGGTGGCCGATGCGCTGGCCGGCGTGCAGTACACGCGCAGCCAGCTCCTGGCTAAGAACGACCAGGTGGATGCGCTGTCGCGCTACGCGCTGCTGGCGCGCGACCGGTACGAAGGCGGCTACACCAGCTACCTGGAGGTACTCGATTCCGAACGTTCGCTGTTTTCTGCGCAACTCGAACAGTCGACGTTGCGTGGCACGGAGTTTGGCCAGTTGGTCCAGCTCTACAAGGCGCTGGGCGGCGGGTGGCCCGTCGACAGCGCAACTCAGGCCAGCGTGAACCAGCCGGCCAGCCCCGCCAAGGAGTGATTCATGTCCAGATCCAGCATTCCGGCCGCGTTGCTCGCCGCCACCGTTATGGTTGGCCTGAGCGCCGGCGCCCTCGCGCAGTCGAAACCCATCGCCTATCCGGCCAAGGGACAAAGCCAGGCCACGCAGCAGGAGGATGACGGCTACTGCTACTCGTGGGCCAAGTCGAACACCGGCATCGATCCGGCGCAGGTAGCCGCCGCGCCGCCGCCTGCACCCAGCGGCCCGGCCGTGGGCGGCGGCGAGCGGGTGGGCGGTGCGGCGCGCGGCGCGGCGGGCGGTGCGGTCATCGGCGCCATTGCGGGCGATGCCGGCAAGGGCGCCGCAGCCGGCGCGGCCGTGGGCACGATGGCGGGTGGCCACCGTGCACGGCAGAACCAGCGCAATGCGCAGGCCAACGCGCAATCGCAGCAGTCCGGCGCCATGAATACCTATTACCGCGCGTATTCGGCCTGCATGCAGGGGCGCGGCTACACGATCCAATAACCAGGGAGGACGTCATATGTTCAAGCGAGTCGCCATTACCGCTGCAGTGCTGCTGAGCCTGTCAGCAGTGTCATACGCCCAGCCGGACGTGAAGACCGACGTGCAACGGTCGCCCGGGCAGACCACGGCCACCGGCACGGCCAAGGTCAACGCCACCATCACCGCCATCGACCCCGCGTCGCGCAAAGTCACGCTCAAGACCCAGGCCGGCAAGGTCGTGGATATGACGGTGGGCGAAGAGGCGCGCAACTTCGACCAGCTGCGCGTGGGCGACAAGGTTGCCGTCGAGTACACGGAGGCCCTGACCGTGAGCCTGAAGAAGGGCAGCGGGGCAGCGACCATGCAGGAACGCGAGATTTCCGAGCGTTCCGAACCGGGCGCCAAGCCGGGTGGACGGCTGGGGCGCGAGGTGACCGTGGTGGCACAGGTCGTCAAGGTCGACAAGGAAAAGAACATCGTCACGGTCAAGGGGCCGCGTGGCCACACGGTGGATCTGCTGGTGGAAGACCCGGAGCAGATGAAGGCCGTGAAGAAGGGCGACCGCGTGCAGGCTGTCTATACTGAGGCAGTCGCGGTGTCTGTCACACCGGGTACGGCGAAATAACGGCGTTCCCGATCCAGTCTGGCCAGGAGAGAAGGAGGCAGCCTTGATGTTCAGTGCAAAATGGCATGGCCTGTGCGCGGCCGCGCTGCTGGGCCTGGCCTGGCCAGCGCATGCGTATTACGATCACTTCCTCAGCGGCACCATCATCGGCACGCTGGACAAGGACCAGGTGGCGGCGCTGCGCACCGCATTCGGGAAGACGCTGACGGACTCCGATGACGGTGCCAGCGTGCCGTTCCACCTGGACGCCAGCACCAGCAACGCCAAGAGCAAGGCCACGGACGGCACGTTCACGCCGCTCAAGACGCGTACGGAAAATGGCCAGCGTTGCCGCAAGGTGCGCAGCGAACTGCGTCAGCCGGGCCGGCAGCCGGAACGCTGGACAGGCTGGTATTGCCAGCAATCGGACGGCGACTGGAAGAAGACGATGATCAAGGACTGACCGACGCCCGGCGGCGGGGGGCTTGCCCCGGCCGCCGGGCGGCGGGTTCAGAACTTCTCGGGGATGTAGCGGTACGGATAGTCAGGCGCCTTGTAGTGGCCCGACTTCTGGCGCGCCGGCAGCGTGACCTTCTTGCTCTTGATGCGTTCGTACGGCACGGAGTCGAGCAGGTGGCTGATGATGTTCAGCCGGGCGCGCCGCTTGTTGTCGGAGCGCACCACGTGCCACGGGGCAAAGTCGGTATCCGAGGCTTCGAACATCGCGTCGCGGGCGCGCGAGTAGTCGTACCAGCGGCTGTACGACTTCAGGTCCATGTCCGTCAGCTTCCAGGTCTTGCGCCCGTCCTCGATGCGCGACTGCAGCCGGCGTGTCTGCTCTTCCGGCGTGACTTCGAGCCAGTATTTCAGCAGCAGCACGTTGGACCCGACGATGGCGCGTTCCATCAGCGGCACGGCACGCAGGAACACGTCCACCTGTTCTTCGCTGGCAAAGCCCATCACGCGTTCCACGCCGGCCCGGTTGTACCAGCTGCGGTCGAAGATCACCACTTCGCCCGCGGCGGGCAGATGGGGGATGTACCGTTGCATGTACATCTGGCTCTTCTCGCGCTCGGTGGGTGCGGGCAGAGCCACCACACGGAACACGCGCGGGCTGACCCGCTCGGTGATGGCCTTGATGGTGCCGCCCTTGCCGGCGCCGTCCCGCCCCTCGAAGACGATGCACACCTTGGTGCCGCTGGCCTTGATCCAGTTCTGCATGTGCACCAGTTCCACATGCAGCCCGGCCAGCGCCTCCTCATAGTCCTTGCGGCCCAATGCGGTGCCGGCCTCCGCCTCGCTTTCGGCGCGCCGTGCCTGTTTTGCCATGTCAGCTCCCAGAGTGTGGATGGGACACTTTCCCCGAGTATCAATCTGGACACTGGGTCGGGCTTTGGCAATGGACCTTGGTCCAATGCTTGGCCCAAGGACCAATTGCTTTGCGCCTGGGCTTGGCTGACTCTAACTGGAGAACCTGTTCGAGTTTGCCATCATGCATAAATGCGGTGTCGTGATGATGGCGGGGGCGCTGTGGCTGGCCGTGCTGGGCATCTTCTTCAGCGATCCCAGCGGGCAGACGCCGGACAAGCTGAACCTGTTCAGGCTGGCAATGCGCGGCCTGGAGGTGCAGATGTTCCGGACCGGCAGCGACCCGCCGCGCTATCTGGTCAATGTGCTCGCACGCGACTGGCTGATCGGTTGCGTGGTGCTGTTCGTCGCCGGCGCCGTCGTGTTCCTGATCGCGCGCCGGCGCCAGGTCGCCTGATGGCGTGCCCGCTGCCCCGCTCGCAATCCGCCGCACAAGGGAGGTCATCCCATGCTGCAAGCCCCGTATTCCAGCGCGACGGCGTCGCGCACGCTGATCGATTCGCTGATCCGCTTCGGCCTGATCGCGCTGCTGTCGGTCTTCTGCTTCCAGATCTTCAAGCCGTTCATGAACCTGCTGCTGTGGTCGGTAATCCTGGCCATCACGATGTATCCGCTGCAGGTGTGGCTGCGTGGCAAGGTCTTTGACGGCGAAGGCCGCACCGCCACGCTGATCATCGTGGTGGTGATTGCCGTGGTCATGGTTCCGACCTACCTGCTGGGCATTGCGCTGATCGAATCGGTCGAGCATGCCATGGCGATCGCCAAGACCGGCGAATTCACGATCCCGCCGCCCCCCGAGGCGGTGGCCGGCTGGCCTGTCATCGGACGGCGGCTCCATGACGCCTGGCTGATGGCCTCCACCGATGCCGGCGGGCTGATCCAGAAGCTCGGTCCGCAGATCAAGACGGCCAGCCTTGGCTTGCTGGGGGCGATCGGTGGCGTGGGGGTGGGGCTGCTGGTCTTCGTCGGTGCGCTGATCATCGCCGGGATCATCATGGCCTATGGCGAACTGGGCACCCGTAGCGCGGAGCGGATCGCGTCGCGTCTCACCAACCCGGAACGCGGGCCGCGTATCACGGCGCTGTGCACGGCGACCGTGCGCGCGGTGGCCCAGGGCGTGGTGGGCATCGCCTTCATCCAGATGCTGCTGATCGGCGTCGCCTTCATCATCAAGGGCGTGCCGGGTGCGGGGCTGCTGGCGCTGGCGGTGCTGCTGCTGGGCATCATGCAGCTGCCTGCCACGCTGATCACGGTGCCGGTGATCGTGCTGGTGTTCGCGTCCGAGGGCGCTTCCGGCGCCAACGTCGTGTTTGCGATCTATGTGTTCATCGCGGGGCTGTCGGACAATGTGCTCAAGCCGCTGCTGCTGGGGCGCGGCGTGGACGTGCCCATGCCGGTCATCCTGATCGGCGCGCTGGGCGGCATGGTCACCGGGGGTGTGATCGGCCTGTTCATCGGCCCGATCGTGCTGGCGGTGGGCTATCAGCTGTTCTGGCAATGGGTGGAAGATCCGCCGCCGCGTATCGAGCTGGAAGCCGAAGCGCCGCACAGTGTGCCCGACATCACCGGGGCAGACATCACCAGGGGATAAACCGTGGCCGCATCCGCCCGCGCCTGGCTGGCCCTGGCCGCCGTGCTTGGCGGATGCGCACGGGTGGGGCCCGATTTCCAGCCGCAGCCCGAGCCGTGGACCGGCACGTGGCGCAGCGATGCCGTCGAGCAGGCCAGCGTCCAGCAGGCGACGCCAGACCTGCGCCAATGGTGGCAGGTGTTTGGCGACCCGGTACTCGAAACGCTGATGACGGCAGCCGACGCCGGCAATGCCGACGTGCGGATTGCCGGCTTGCGCGTGATGGAAGCGCGCGCCCAGTTGGGCATAGCGCTCGCGGGCCGCTATCCGCAGATGCAGCAGGCCAGCGCCTCGGCCATGTATGTCCATAGCCGCCAGTCCGGTCCTACCGCGCAGAGCGCGCGGCTCTGGGAATACAGCGCGGGCGTGGACGTCGGCTGGGAGCTTGATTTCTGGGGTCGGTTTGCGCGCGCCATCGAATCGGCCGATGCCGCTTATTTTGCCGCCCAGGCCAATCGCGAGTCGGTGCTGGTGCTGCTGCATGCCCAGCTGGCCACGACTTACTTTGCCGTACGCACGGCCGAGGCCCGGCTGCGCATCGCGCGCGACAATGCGCGGCTGCAGAAGCGCAGCTTCGAGATCACGGAACGGCTGTTCAAGGGCGGCGAGAGCGACGAACTCGACTTTCAGCAGGCGCGTACCCAGTACCTTGGCACGTTGAGCAGCATTCCGGAACTGGAAAACCAGATCGGGCAGGCGCGCAACGCGCTGGTGGTGCTGCTGGGCCGGCCGCCGGGTCCGCTGCCAGAACTGGCGGACGCTGCCGACCGCGAGGGCGTGCTGCCATTGATCGATCGCGCCGTGCTGCAGGATGTACCGGCCAACCTGCTGTTGCGCCGCGCCGACATCCGTGCGGCCGAATTCCGCATCGCGGCCCAGTCCGCGCTGATCGGCGTGGCCAAGGCCGACCTGTATCCGGCCGTCACGCTGATGGGCAGCATCGGCTGGACGGCGGCATCGCTGCCCGGTACCCAGAACGGCCTGCTGCTGGTTGGCGGGCCCAGCGTGCGCTGGAACATCTTTGACTACGGGCGCATCGTCAACAACGTGCGCGTGCAGGACGCGCGGCTGCAGCAGCTGATCGTCGACTACCAGGCTGCCGTGCGGCAGGCCGCGCGCGAAGCCGACGATGCGGCCAGCGGGCTGGACAAGGCGCTGCAGCGCGAGCGCATCCTGGGCCAGGCGGCCCAGTCGGCGGAGCGGTCGCTGTCGCTGGCGAACACGGTATTCCGCGAAGGGTACTCGGATTTCCAACGTGTGCTTGACGCACAGCGCGCGCTGTTCGCGCAGCAGGATGCGTATCTGGTCAATCGAGGCAACGCCGTGAATTACCTGATCGGGCTGTACAAGGCACTTGGGGGCGGCTGGGACACCACGGCGCCGCTGCTCGACGCCGGCACGCGGACCCAGATGCAGCAGCGCACCAACTGGGGCGGGCTGAGCGACGAAGTGTCGCCGCAGCCGGCGGCCAGCCTTCCGGCGCAGACGGGGAGTGCACGCCCATGAACGACACGCGTACTGGCAACGCCGCCATCGACGACAAGCCGGCCGCGGGCGGCGGCACCCCCGCGCCGTCCGGCAAGGAAGCCGCGGCCGATCCGTCGCACAAGGCGCTGCGCTGGGTGGTGGTGCTGATCGTGCTTAGCCTGGCGTGGTATCTGCTGGCCGACCGGTTCACGCCTTACACGCAGCAGGCACGCGTGCAGGCGTTCGTGATTCCGGTGGCCTCCGAGGTGCCGGGCCGCGTGACGCGCGTGTACGTGCAGAACAACCAGAACGTGACGGCCGGTACCGTGCTGTTCGATGTCGATCCGCAGCACTACAGGATCGCGCTGGACCGCGCACGGGCCGACCTGGAAACCACGCGGCGCGGCATCGGCGCCAATACCGCCGGCATCGATTCGGCCCGGGCGTCGCTGCGCGCCGCGCAGGCCAATGAACTGAAGGCGCAGCAGGACAGCGAGCGGCTGGAGCGGCTGTATCGCGAGGACCCGGGCACCGTGTCGGTCCGTCGTCTGGAGGTGGCACGGGCCACGCACACGCAGGCCATCAGCCAGGTAGCCGCGGCGCGGGCCGAGGTGGAGCGTGCGCGCGAGCAGCAGGGCGGCAGCGACGACGACAATGCCAAGCTGCGCAGTGCCGCCGCCGCCGTGGACAAGGCCGAGCTGGACCTGGCCAACGCGCAGGTACGGGCGCGTACGGCCGGCCTGATTACGGACCTGCGCACGGAAACGGGCCAGTACGCGGCAGCGGGCGCGCCATTGATGACGTTGATTGCCATCCACGATGTCTGGATCAGCGCCGACATGACCGAGAATAACCTTGGCCATCTGGTGCCCGGCTCGCCGGTGCGGATCGTGCTGGACGCGCTGCCGGGCACCGTGCTCACCGGCAAGGTGCGCAGCATTGGCTATGGCGTCAGCGCGGGCCAGAGTACGCCGCCGGGCACCCTGCCGACGATCCAGAACAGCCGCGACTGGCTGCGGCCCGCGCAGCGATTCCCGGTGATCGTTGACATCGACCCCGGGCAGCTGCCCACGTTGCGGGGCGTGCGCGTGGGCGGGCAGGCCGAGGTGATGGCATTTCCGACCGAAGGGAATCCGCTGAACCTGCTGGGCCGCGCGTTCCTGCGCGTCATGAGCTGGGTGTCGTATGTCTACTGACGCCGCCGCGTTGGCCATGCGCGCGATGCTGGCGCGCCGTGCGTTGCGGCTGGCGCTGGGCACGGCGGCCTGCCTGGCCGTGAGTTTCGGCATGCAGTGGGCGGTGCCCGTGATGGCGCCGGTGCTTGCGGTCTTCCTGTTTGCGACGTTGGACCGGCCGTTGCCGTTCAAGGCAGGCGTGGGCCTGGCGCTGGTGGTCATGCTGACGACCGGCAGCGGCATGCTGCTGGTGCCGTTCTTGCGCCATGCGCCGCTGACCGGCGTCCTGATGGCGGGTCTGTGCCTGTTTCTGGCGTTCCGCCATGGGCTGCGCGGCGGCAACAACCTCGTGTCGACGTTCCTGGTAGCGGGCGTCACGCTGATTTCGGCGGCGGGCACCGCCAACAGCGCGCTGGCGCTGACCGTGATTGGCGCGCTGGTGCGCGGGCTGCTGTGCGCGGTGCTGATGCTGGGCATCTGCTACCTGCTGATTCCCGAACCGGATGGGCCGCGCATGCCGCAGAAGCCAGGCGCCGCCCCCGGGGATGCGGATGTCATGGCCCTGCGCGCCACGCTGGTGGTGATGCCGCCGTTCCTGCTGGCAATGGCGGACCCGGCCGCGTACCTGCCCATCATCATGAAGGCGGTCAGCCTGGGGCGGCAGAGCTGCAGCACGACGGCGCGGGGTGCGGCGCTGGAACTGGTGGGCTCCACGCTGATGGGCGGCGCGCTGGCCATCCTGTGCTGGCTGGCGCTGGGGCTGTTCGTCCACATCTGGATGTTCTTCCTCTGGATGCTGCTGTTCGGGCTCTGGGTGGCGCGCCGGCTGTTCCGGCTGCGGCCGGGACGCATGTCGCCCGGTTTCTGGCTGAACAGCCTCGTCACGATGATCATCCTGCTGGGGCAGTCCGTGGCGGACAGCGCGGCGGGCAAGGACGTCTACCAGGCGTTCATGGTGCGCATGGGGCTGTTTGTCGGCGTGTCGCTGTACGCGTGGCTGATGATGGCGCTGCTGGACCGGCGTGCCGCGCCGGTGCCGGCGTAGGCTGAGGGAGACCGTCATGCATTTGCACCTGCTGGTTGCCGCCCCCGTAATGCTGCTGTGCCTGCTGCTGCAATGCGGGGCCGTGGCGCTGTGCCTGCGGCGCTATGCGCGGTTCCAGAACAAGTGGCAGGGGCTTGAACCGCTGTGGATGGACGCCGTGCTGCTGACGTCCGTGATGCTGCTGACGCTGTTCTGCAACTTCGCGCAGATGGTGGTGTGGGCGGGGCTGTTCATGGTGCTGGGCGAATTCGACACGCTTGGCCCGGCGCTGTATCACTCGGCGGTGAACTTCGCCACGCTGGGCTACGGCGATATCGTGATGTCGCCCCGCTGGCGCATGCTCGGGCCGATCGAATCGGCGCTGGGCATCCTGATGTTCGGCCTGTCCACGGCGCTGATGACGGCTGCAGTCCTTGACGTGGTCAAGAGCCAGATGGCCCGGCTGCGCGAGGCCGGGCCGTCATGACGCACGGGCCATCGCCCGTGGTCTGTGGTCAGGTGCAGTTGGCGCGGTACGTCTCTTCCAGCTGCTTGCGCGAATTGTCGCGTTCCAGCTTGGGAACGGCACGGCCCTGCGCACTTTGCGTGGCAGTGCCGGGCGACGTGTAGGCGCGCTGCTTCGACGTACCGTTCAGCTCCTGCAGCAGCGCGTCGCAGCGTTCGCGTTTGGCGTCGGCCGGACTTGCGGACGGTGCCGACGGGGGGCGGTAGGGGTTGCCGCCTTCGCGTACCGCATCGGAGATGGCCGCGGCACCCGAGCTCGGCATTTGCTGCGCCTGCGCGGGCATCGCGCCCAGACTGAGGCTCAGCGCGCCGGTGGCGACGATCAGGCACTGCAACGGCTTCATGGCGTTCGGCATGCGGGCTCCGCGTTCGGGTTCAGGGTGGGGTGGCAAACGTCGCTGATGCGTCAGGGCGCGTCGGGATGCGTAGTGACGCGTAGTACGTTTTCCTAGCCTAGACGCAGGCGTCCCGTGCCGCAAGGGCAGCAGGATCGACCTTGCGGGCCGTTCAGCGCGGGCTGGTGTGCCGTCGCCGCCAGACGATCGGCGCCTCGCCGAACTGCGCCGAGAACCAGCGCGTGAACGCCGCGGCCGACCCGTAGCCCAGCAGTTCCGACACCCGCAGCAGGGAATAGTCGGGATTGGCGACGTATCGTTGCGCCAGGTCCCGCCGCACGCCATTGACGATGTCCGAGAAGGTCTCGCCGGAGGCGTCAAGCTGGCGTTGCATGGTGCGCAGGCTCATGCCCAGCCCCTGCGCCACGGCCTCGCTGGTGGCGCGCCCCATCGGCAACATCAGGTAGACGGCATTGCGTACCTCGCGCCCGACGGATGCGTCATTCACGCGCGGCAGCGATTCCACCACCCGCTCGGCGTGGCGCGCCATGGCGGGATTGCCGGTCGGGTTCGGCGTGTCCAGGTCGGCGGCCAGGCAGACGATGCCGTTGAACTCGCTGCCGAACTCCAGCGGGCAGCCGAACAGGCGCCGATGCACATCCAGGTCCGGCGGCGCCGCGTGCGTGAAATTCACGCTTTGCGGATGCCATTGCGGCCCCAGCAGTGCGCGGCACAGCCGGAACACCACGCCCAGCGCCAGTTCCGTGGCCTGGCGCGAGGGCGTATCAAGCACCACTTCCTGCCGGATCAGCACGATCTTGTCGGACGCTTCCAGCAGAATGGCCACCGATTCATTGACCAGATGCCGGTAGCGGATGATGGTTTCCAGCGCGTCGCGCAACGTGGGTTGCTGGCTGATCAGCAGGCTCATCAGCCCGAAGTCCGACAGCTGCCGCGACTCCGCCATGCGCAGGCCGAACGTGGGGCAGCCGGTGGCTTGCGCAGCGGCTTCGAGCAGTGTGGCGCAGGCCTGCACCGGAATGCGCTGCTCCGGATCAGCCAGCAGCGCCTGGCTCAGGCGAGCCGTGCGCAGCAGGGGCAGCGGATTGGCGCCCAGGCCATTCGCGACGTCGAAGAAATTGGTCATCACCGCAGCGCGTACCAGGGTTTTCAAGCGAGTCTCCCGATGTTGTTTTTCGCGCGTCACATGCCTGGGGCCATGACGCGTCGTTGGCGCGATGATAGGCGGCGATGGCATGAAATGCAAAGTGTCCGGATTGCGCTGCAAAGCAGCGCAGGCCTGCGGCTCCTACATTGAGGTCATGGCGGCGCAAGTGGTGCCGCCCCCAATCAGGAGACGATTTCCATGGCCAAGGCAGTGCGTATGTATGAAACCGGCGGACCCGAGGTGCTTCGCTACGAAGACGCCGAGGTGGGCGACCCGGGTCCGGGTCAGGTCCGCATCCGCCACGTGGCGGTGGGCCTCAACTATGCCGACACGTACTTCCGCAATGGCACCTACCCGGTGCCGCTGCCCGCGGGCATGGGCGTGGAAGCGTCGGGCGTGGTGCAGGCCGTGGGCGCCGGCGTGGCCAATGTGGCCGTGGGCGACCGCGTGACGTACACCGGCTTCGTGAACACGCTGGGTGCCTACAGCACCGAGCGGCTCGTGCCCGCCGCGCCGCTGATCCGCCTGCCGGAAAGCATCGGCTTCGAGACGGCCGCCGCCATGACCATGCGCGGCCTGACGTCGGCCTACCTGATGCGCCGCATCCACACCTTCCGCAAGGGCGACACGATCCTGTTGCACGCGGCGGCCGGCGGGGTGGGGCTGATCGTCTCGCAGTGGGCGCGCCTGCTGGGGCTGAACGTGATCGGCACGGTATCGACCGAAGAGAAGGGCGAGATTGCGCAGGCCCATGGCTGCCAGCACATCATCAACTACAGCCACGAGGACGTGGCGGCGCGCGTACGCGAACTGACCGATGGCGTGGGCGCCAACGTGGTGTTCGACAGCGTGGGCAAGAGCACCTTCATGGCATCGCTGGATTCGCTCAAGCGCCGTGGCCTGCTGGTGTGCGTGGGGACGGCCTCGGGCCCGATCCCGCCGTTCGATCCGGTGCTGCTGGCGATGAAGGGCTCGGTCTACGTGACGCGCCCGGCGCTGGCCGACTACATTGCCGACCCGGCCGAGAAGGCCGAACTGGCAGGCGAGCTGTTCGACCACGTGGGATCGGGCCGTATCCGCATCGAGATCAACCAGCGTTATGCGCTGGAAGACGCGGTGCAGGCCCATCGCGACCTGGAGTCGCGCAAGACCACGGGTTCGTCGATCTTCGTCGTCTGAAGCGCTTGAGGAGACAGTCATGAAAGTACAACAACTGAGCTGTGCGCTGGGCGCCGAGCTGGTGGGCGTGGATCTGGGCGAAGCCGTGCGCAACGACGATCTGTTTGGCGAGATCCGTGCGCAACTGCTGAAGCACCGCGTGCTGTTCCTGCGCAACCAGCAGTTCAGCCGGGCCGAGCACGTGGCCTTTGCCAGCCGCTTCGGCGCGCTGGAAGACCACCCGGTGGCGGGCAGCGATCCGGAGCATCCCGGCCTGGTGCGCATCTACAAGCGCCCGGACCAGCCCAACGACCGCTACGAGAACTGCTGGCACTCGGACACCACCTGGCGCGAGGCGCCGCAGTTCGGCGCGGTGCTGCGCTGCATCGAATGCCCGCCCGTGGGCGGCGACACGATGTGGGCCAACATGGCGCTGGCCTATGAGCGGCTGCCCGATACGGTCAAGGCGCAGATTGCCGACCTGCGCGCCCGCCACAGCATCGAGGCCAGCTTCGGCGCGGCCATGCCGATCGAAAAGCGGCTGGCGCTCAAGGCCCAGTTCCCCGACGCGGAGCATCCGGTGGTGCGCACGCATCCCGATACCGGCGAAAAGGTGCTGTACGTGAACGGCTTCACCACGCACTTCACCAACTTCCATACCCCGGCGCGCGTGCGCTACGGCCAGGATGCCAACCCGGGCGCGGCCGACCTGCTGCGCTACCTGGTGTCGCAGGCGTACATCCCGGAGTTCCAGGTGCGCTGGCGCTGGGAACCGAACAGCGTGGCGATCTGGGACAACACGGCCACCCAGCACTACGCGGTCATGGACTACGCGCCGTGCCACCGCAAGATGGAACGCGCCGGCATCGTCGGCAGCGTGCCGTACTGATCCGCATGCGGATCGGGCAGAACCCGCAAGACATGATGGACATGAAGGACAGAGCAGGCATGAAGGACAACCTCGTCGTTACCACCCCCTCGGCATACGCCTACCCGCTGCTGGTCAAGCAGCTGCTGACCAACGCGATGAGCCTGTATGGCGATCAGGAGATCAGCTATCGCGGCGAAATGCGCTACACGTATCGCGATTTCCACCAGCGTCTGGGAAAGCTCGCCAACGCGCTGGGGGCCCTGGGCGTGCGTCACGGCAGCACCGTGGCCGTGATGGACTGGGACAGCCATCGCTACCTGGAGTGCTACTTCGGTGTGCCGATGATGGGCGCCACGCTGTTCACGGTGAACGTGCGCCTGTCGCCGCAGCAGATTCTCTACACGCTGAACGATGCCGGCGCCGACGTGGTGCTGGTGCATCCGGACTTTCTGCCGGTGCTCGAACAGATCCGCGACAGCCTGGTGCGTCAACCGCGCTTCGTGCTGATGGCCGACGGGCAGGACGTGCCCGCTGGCACCGTGCCGTTCGATGGCGAATACGAGGCCCTGCTGGATGCCGCCCCGGCCGGGTTCGATTTTCCGGACTTCGACGAGCGCACCAAGGCCACCACGTTCTACACCACGGGCACCACGGGAGATCCCAAGGGCGTGTGCTACAGCCATCGCGACATCGTGCTGCACACGCTGACCACGGCCACCAGCCTGTGCTCGCCGCGTGAAGGCCAGCGCATGCACCGTGAAGACGTGTACATGCCGATTACGCCGATGTTCCACGTGATGGCCTGGGGCATGCCGTTCGTGGCGATCATGCTGGGCCTGCGCACTGTGCTGCCGGGCCGCTACGTGCCGGCCACGCTGCTGCAGCTGCGCAAGACAGAGAAGGTCACCTTCTCGCACTGCGTGCCGACCATCCTGCAGATGTTGCTGCAGGCGGCGGACGAAGGCGATTGCAACCTGTGGGGCTGGAAGATGATCATCGGCGGCTCGGCCTTGCCGCCGGTGCTGTGCGAGGCGGCGCTGGCGCGCGGCATCGACATCTTTGCCGGCTACGGCATGTCGGAAACGGGCCCGATCGTCGCGCTGGCCCAGCTGCCGCCGGGCCATGTGCCGCTGACCCGCGAGGAGGAAGTGCGCATGCGCTGCGCCACGGGGCGTCCCGTGCCGCTGGCCGATTTCCGCATCGTCGGCCCCGATATGCGCGAAGTGCCGCACGACGGCAAGGCGCAGGGCGAGATCGTGCTGCGCGCGCCGTATCTGACCAAGTCGTACTTCCGCAAGCCGTCCGCGTCGGAGGACCTGTGGGCCGATGGCTACCTGCACACGCAGGACGTGGCGGTGATGGGCGAGGATGGGTTCGTGCAGATCGTGGACCGGCTCAAGGACGTGATCAAGACCGGCGGCGAATGGGTGTCGTCGATCGAGATCGAGAACCTGGTCACGCAGGTACCCGGCGTGCAGGAATGCGCGGTGGTGGGCGTGCCCGATGCGCGTTGGGGCGAAAGGCCGATGGCCTACGTGGTGCGCAAGGCTGGCATCGAGGTGGACGCCCAGCAGATCCGCGCGGTGCTGTTGGGCCATGTCGAAGCCCAGCGCCTGAGCAAGTTCGCGGTGCCCGAGAGCGACCGGATCGCGTTCGTCACGGCGATTCCGAAGACGAGCGTGGGCAAGATTGACAAGAAGCTGCTGCGGGAAAAAAAGGCAGCCTGAGGCGAAAGGGAAAATTGATGGCCGCCCCTCCCCGGCTCGGAGGGCGGCTTTTTTGCGTTTACGCCGCCGGCAGCACACCCTGCAGCCAGTCCAGTTCCCGGAATCCGCCGATGGCATGCCGGGCCAGCAGCGCCGAAAGCACCAGCATGGTCACGCCGACCAGGCGGTCCAGCATCTGCCAGGCGCGCGGATTGGCAAACCATGGCGCGAGCCATCGCGCGCCGAAGCCCACGGCGCCGAACCAGGCCAGGCTGCCAATGCTGGCGCCGGCCACGAACCAGCCGCGCATGGCGGCCGGCTGTTGCGCGCCGATGCTGCCCACCAGCAGTACGGTGTCCAGGTAGACATGGGGATTGAGCAACGTGAAGGCCAGGGCCTGCGCCAGCACGGCGCCACGCGTGGTGCTGGCCTGGCCATCGGCAGCCAGCAGCGCCTGCTGCCCTTGAGCGCGCCGCCACGCCCGCCAGCCGTAGCAGGCCAGGAAGACCGCGCCGGCCAATGCCAGCGTGGCCGCCAGCGCGGGCCGGTCGCCCAGGGCGCGGGCCATGCCCATGACGCCGGCGGCGATCAGCAGCGCGTCGGCCAGCGCACACAGCACCACCACGCTGCCCACGTGGTCGCGGCGCAGGCCCTGGCGCAGCACGAACGCGTTCTGGGCGCCAATGGCAACGATCAGGCCCAGGCTCAGGGCCAGGCCCTGCAGCAGGACGGCGATACCGGGCGGCATGCCCGAAGTCAGGAAGTCAGTCGAATACATGGAGCCAAGCTTGCCATCGGCGGGCGGTGAAGCCAAACTAAATCATCTTCACTGACATTAGCCAAACTTAATCATGCTCGATTACGCGGCGCTTTCCGCGCTGGCCGCCGTTGTGCGCGAGGGGAGTTTCGAGCGGGCCGCCCGCGCGCTGCACGTCACGCCATCGGCCATTTCGCAGCGCATCCGGATGCTGGAGGAACGCGCCGGCTGTGCGCTGGTGATCCGCGACACGCCCTGCCGGGCCACCGACACCGGCCGCCGGCTGTGCCAGCACGTCGATCACGTGCGGTTGCTCGAACAGGAGTTGCACGGTGCCTTGCCCGCACTGGCGCCGCAGGGCGAGGCGCGCGTGCCGCTGCCGGTGGCCGTAAACGCCGACAGCCTGGCCACCTGGCTGGCGCAGCCGCTTGCCGCGTTTGCCGCGCGGCATCCGGTGCTGATGGAAGTGGCGGTCGACGACCAGGACCATACGACGGAATGGCTGCGCAGCGGCGCGGTGCTGGCGGCCGTCACGGCCACCGCACGACCGGCGGCCGGATGCAACAGCCGGCCGCTCGGGGCCATGCGCTATGTGGCGGCGGCCAGCCCGGCGTTCGTGGCGCGCCATTTCGCGGCCGGCGTGGGGGCCGGCAGTCTCGCGCAGGCGCCGAGTCTGGTGTTCAACGCCAAGGACGAACTGCAGGCCCGCTGGGTGAACCGGCTATGCCACCGGCAGGTGCAGTTGCCCCGTCACACGCTGCCGTCGTCGTATGCGTTTGTCACGGCGGCGCTGGCGGGCATGGGTTGGGGCATGCATCCGCAGTCGATGATCGATGGCCATCTGCAGGCCGGCACACTGGTGGAACTGGTGCCCGGCACGCCGCTCGATGTGCCGCTGCACTGGCAGCATGCGCGCGCGGCATTGGGCCTGCTGGAAGGATTGACCGCCGAAGTGCTGGCCGCTGCGCGGACGGCGCTGCTGCCGCCCTGAACAACCGAGCCACCTGCGGGGCCGGTGCGGGTGCGTCGGCCTCAGCGCAGGGTCGCGGCGAAGTCGTCGAGCTGTGTGATGGCGGTGTTCCAGCCCTCGAAGAAGCCCATCTTCTCGTGCTGGTCGCGCGTGGCGTCGTCGGGGTGCATGACCCGGGCGACATAGCGGCTACCGTTGGGGTCGTCTTCCATCGTGATGATGGCGGTGAAGCCGAGCCACGGCTTGTGCGGGCGCCAGCCGCCGGTCAGCATCGACGTGAATACCAGCCGAGACTGCGGCACGACTTCGAGAAAGCAGCCGGGGTTGTCGCTGGTGCCCCCGTCCGGCCCCTGCATGAAGGTATGGAAGTTGCCGCCCGGCCGCAGGTCGAAGTCGCGCACCTGCGTGGTCCACGGCTTGGGGCACCACCATTCCTTGAGCAGGGCGGGGTCCGACCAGGCGCGCCAGAGCGCGGACCGTGGCGCGCGCAGTACGCGGGAAATCACGAGATCGCGGGATTCAGCGGCGTTTTCCGGCATGGGTTTGCTCCTCTTGATGCAGTCGCTCGACGAAATCGACCATGCGGTCGGACCTGGCTTCCCATACGGCGCGCTGCTCGGCCAGCCATTGCTCGGCTAGCGAGAGCGTTTCCGGCACCAGTTCGCAGGTGCGGGTGCGCCCGGCCTTGCAGGTGCGGATCAGGCCGCTGCGTTCCAGCACCGTCACGTGCTTCATGAACGACGGCAGCGCCATGTCGAACGGCGCCGCCAGCGACGACACGGTTTGCGCGCCGCCGACCAACGCGCAGACGATGGCGCAGCGGGTGGGATCGGCAAGCGCGTGGAATACGTCGCTTACCGAGACTTGATAGTTAGCCATGCAGCTAACTATAGGACAAGAGGCAGGCCGTGGCAATGACGGCCTGTGGTTGAGAAACGATGGGGAGATGCGCTCAGGGCTTGATGTTGAACGTCTTGACGATGCCTGCGTTGCGGTCGTATTCCGCGTGCAGCGACTGGTTCAGGTCCTGTAGCGACTGGGCCGGCATCGGCTCGTAGCCCAGCGCCTCCAGGCGCTCGCGCACCTTGGGGTTGGCCGCGGCCTTGTACACCGCGCTCTGGATCTTCTGCGCCACGTCGGCCGGCATCTGCGCGGACGCGATCACGCCCACCCAGTTGCTGAAGTCGATATCGGGGTAGCCTTGCTCGGCAAACGTCGGCACCTGCGGCAGCAGCGGCGACCGCGTCCGGGACGCCACTGCGTAGGGCTGCAGCTTGCCGGCGCGGATCATCGGCAGCGAGGTCACCATGCCGTCATACATCAACGGGATCTGGCCGCCCATCACCTGGGCCAGTGCGGGGCCGGAGCCCGCGAACGGCACGTGCTGCAGGTCCATGCCGGCTTCCTGGTTCATGATGGCGCCGGCGTAGTGCGATGCGGTGCCCGCACTGTACGAGGCAAAGCTGAGCTTGCCCGGATTGGCCTTGGCGTACGCGATCAGGCTCTTGAGGTCCTTGGCCGGCAGGTTCGGCGCGCCGACCAGCACCATGCGCGAGCGGCCAACCGCGGCCAGCGGACGAACATCCTTCATGGTGTCGTACGGCGTCTTCTGCACCTGCGGCACTTCGGTCAGCACATTGGTGGCTGTCACCATGATGGTCTGGCCATCGGCGGGCGCGGCCAGCATCGTGTTGATGGCGATGGCACCGCCGCCGCCCGGCTTGTTGTCGACCACCACGGGCTGCCCAAGGTCGGCAGCCAGCTGTTCGGCCAGCACGCGCGCCATGACATCCATGGTGCCGCCGGCAGGCGCGGGCACGAGCACGCGCACGGGCTTGCTGGTCCAGGCCATGGCGGCCGGCATCGCCAGCGTCAGGATGGCCGCCAGGATCGCGCGGCGCATGCGAAGGGGGGCAGGTTGGTTCGGCATCTTTGTCTCCATGATAGGTCTTGTAGGTATAGAAAGCCGGACCTGCCCGCGCATTGGGCTGTAGAGGAACGTGTCGTCGCGTTGGAATCGGCAGACCCGGTGAAACAGCCGGCGCGCACCGCATACATTGTGCCGCGCGTCGCCGGGAATGCTGGGGCGATCAGGACTGGCCTGCCGCCCGTCGGCCGCGCCGCGCAGGCAGCGCCTCGATGATGAAGGCGCGCTGCGCGTCGGTCATGCCGTCCCACAGGCCGATTTCGGTCGAGGTCCGGCCGCATCCCTGGCAATACCGGCGCGCGCTGTCCATGCGGCAGATGTTGATGCAGGGGTTGGCGGGCCGGGTATCGGTGGTGAGCGACATGGCGGTCGTGGGCTAGGGGGTGGGTCAGGCCGCGCGGCGCAGCGGCAGGTTCTTCTGGCCGGACTGGCGGTTCGGCAGCATGCCGTGGGCCGCCAGCGTTTCATCCACGCTGTCGTACCAGGTGCCGATGCGATAGATCTCGCGCGCTTCCTTGCCCGTGGCAATCTCGCGGCCCAGCTCGTGCGCCACGCGCACGCACTGCTCGATCTGCTGCACCGACGTCATGCGGTTGCCGTGCTGGTCGATGATGGTGTCCTCGATGCCACAGCGCGGGTGCAGGCCCATCGCCATCGCCATCATGTTGAACGGCAGCACGTTCTTGAGCAGCGATTCGGCGGTCAGCGTGCAGCCGTCCGGCGCGCGGTGGATGAAGTTGAAGAAGTTGAACGGGTTCGGGCCGTCGAAACCGCCGCCGATGCCGATCCAGGTCAGGTTCAGCGGGCCCTTGTAGGCGCCGGCACGCACCATGCGTTCGAGCGTTTCCAGGGCGTGCATGCCGGTCAGCTGGAAGTGCGGCTGGATGCCCGCGTTCGACAGGCGGCGCAGGTGCTCTTCCACCCAGCCCGGGCCGGCCGGCACGGTCATCTCGCGGTACGCCTCGATGTACGCGGGGTTCGACAGCGACGTGCCGGCCAGGTACTCGGGGTACAGCAGTTCCATGATGTTCATCTGCGTGGTGTTGATCGCCACGGTGACCTGGTCGGGGGCGGGCGTCAGATCGGCCAGCATGTGGCGCGTATCGTCCGAAAGCCACACGGCGGCCTGCCCTTCGTCTTCCGGGGCGAACGAGATCGAGCCGCCCACCTGGATGATCATGTCGGGCACCGCGGCGCGCACGCCGGCGATCAGTTCGTTGAACTTGGACAGGCGCTTGGAGCCCTTGCCGTCCAGTTCGCGCACGTGCAGGTGCAGCACGGTGGCGCCGGCGTTGTAGCAGTCGACGGCCTTCTGGATCTGTTCTTCCATGGTGACCGGAATGTCTTCCGGGAAATCTTCGGGCATCCACTCGGGGCCGTACGGGGCCACGGTGATGACCACCTTGTCCATGTTTTCCGGATGCAGGGAATCGTCGAGGAATTGCATGTTGGTCTCCTATGTAGGGTGCGTGCTGCGGTGATGGAAGTATCGGCGAACGGTGCGCTGCAATTTGACGATCGGGGACGCTCGATTTACATTTGGGGACAGTCAGGGAAAACGCGATGTCCTACTTTCTGCGCAGTGCCAGCCTTACCAACTACGTGGATGTGGCACGGGCCGTCGGGCTCGATCCCCACCAGATGCTGCGTGCCGCACGCATCAGCCGCAATGCGTTGCTGGACCCCGACATCCGCATCCCCGCCGCGCTGGTGGGCAAGCTGCTGGAGGCCTCGGCCAGCGCCGCGCAAGTGGACGATTTCGGCCTGCGCATGGCCGAACTGCGCCCGTTCGCGAACCTCGGCCCCCTGGCCTTCGTGGTGCGCGAGGAACCCACGCTGCGCCGCGCGCTGGAGTCGATGGTCCGCTACATGGGCCTGCAGAACGAGGCGCTGGTCATGCGGGTGGAAGATGTGGACGACGTGGTGCTGATCCGCCTGCATATCCTGAGCGACACCCCGGGCAGCCTGCGTCAGGCCACCGAACTGGCGGCGGGCGTGATGTTCCGCATGCTGACGCTGTTCCTGGGTCCGGCCTGGCGTCCGCGCAGCATCTGCTTCACGCATGGGGCACCCGACAGCCAGGCCGCCTGCATGCGCGTGTTCGGCATGCCGGCGCTTTACGGGCAGGACTTCGACGGCATTGTCTGCGTGGCCAAGGACCTGGAAGCGCCGTTGCCGTCCTACGATCCGGTCATGGCGCAGCAGGTCAAGCTCTACCTGGGCACGCTGCTGGCGCAGTCGGACACCAGCATGACCGACAAGGTGCGCAAGCTCGTGCATGCGCTGCTGCCCAGCGGCATGTGCTCGGTCGATCGTGTGGCCCAGCAGCTCAACGTGGACCGGCGCACCGTGCATCGCTGGCTGGCACAGGACGGCGTCACCTATTCGGACATCCTCAACGACGCACGGGCCAGCCTGGCCACGCGCTATATCGAGAACCGCGCACGGCCGCTGTCCGAGGTGGCCACGCTGCTGGGCTTCTCGTCGCTGAGCGCGTTCTCGCGCTGGTTCGGCGCGCAGTACGGCTGCAGCGTATCGAAGTGGCGGGCGCGGCAGGCACAGGCGGACAAGGCGCCGGCGCCATAAAAAATGGCCACGCCAGCGCGCACGCCGGGGCGGCCAAACGAAGCTCGACACGGCTGGACGGCGGGGTGCAGGAGTATCCCGTCCAGCTGTGCCGATCCCTACATGATCAGAACTTGTGGCGGATGCCGAGGCTGACCCCGACCATGCTGCTCTGGCCGTTGCCCAGGATGTAGCTGTTGCCCGTGGCACCGGTCGATGCCAGCTGGTTCGTGTTGGCGCCATCGAGGGTCAGGCCGGCATGCTTGGCGTAGGCCGTGCTCAGGTACAGATCCGTGCGCTTCGAGAACGCGTAGTTGGCCACAAAGGCAACCTGCCACGGATTCGGCGCATTGGTCCGGTTGAAGTAGTCGCGCTTGAGGTCGTCGTAGTCGTATTCCAGCGTCAGGCCAATGGCCGGCGTCACCTGGTAGTTCACACCGATCCAGTAGTAGTCGTCACGCTGGATCTGCGCGTTCGTGGCGTTGTTCTCGGCCTTGCCCCAGCGGTAGCCGCCCATGATCTTGGCGACCGCGCCAATCGTGTAGCTGGCCGCCACCGAAGCCTTCTTCAGCGTGGCGGTGTTGCCCTGGTAGACGCCGGCCACGTTGTTGATCGACGGATTCCACTGGTCATAGGCAATCGCCGCGCCGAACGGGCCGGCCGCGTACACGGCGGCCGCACCGAAGGCATTGTCGCGACGGAAGGCACCCGGCACCTCGCCGTTGCCGCCGAACGCGATTGTGCCGGCCGGCAGGTTGGGGACGCCCGCGCCGAACGAAAAGTGCGCCATGGCGGTCAGCGGGCCGAACGTGCCGTTGTAGGCCAGCACGTTGTCCTCGCGGAAGTTGTTGCCGGCCATGAAGGCCGCCGGCTCGTACTGCGTGGCGTAGGCCGTCGGCATGAAGTTGGCCATCGCCGCGAACAGCGACGTGTACTGACGGCCCAGCGTGATCTGGCCGAACGTCTGGTGCTGCAGGCCAACGAATGCCTGGCGGCCGAACAGGCGGCCGCTCTGCTGCATGGTGCCGTTGTCGCCGCTGAAGCCGCTTTCCAGTACGAACAGGCTCTTCAGGCCATTGCCCAGATCCTCGGTGCCGCGCAGACCCCAGCGCGAACCGGACAGGCCGCCCGAGTTCATGCGATACACCGTATCGCCGGCGCCCGGATTGGGGGTAAAGCCTGCCGCCGAGTACGGGGCAACGTGGTTCGCGTATTCCACGCTGGCGTCTATCACGCCGTACAGCGTGACGGTGGATTGCGCGAATGCGCTGCCGGTACAGGCGAACAATGCGGCTACGGCCATGCCCTTGAGCTTCATGAAACAGTCTCCTTTTTTACGTCTTGTGTAGTGGGGGTTCCCGTCGGAATGGGTACTACGGTGTTGTGAAAATGTTGTTGTGTCGCGGCCTGGGCCGCTTCCTGCCGTGGTGCCGCGTTTCAGCGGGCCAGCCGTGCCAGCAGCGCCATGGCTTCCGGCCATGGCCCGAAGCCGGCCGCGGGGTTCAGGTGGCCCACGTGGCCGAGATCGACCAGTTCGCTGCCCCAGTCCCGGGCCATCGCGGTGGTGCGCTCGAACGAGGCCAGCGGATCGTTGCGGCTGGCCGCGAGCAACGACGGAAACGGCAGCGCCTGACGTGGCACCGGCAGCCAGCCGTTCTGGTCCAGCGTGGCCACTTCCGGATAGCCCGGGGGCATCGGCGTTTCCAGGTCGGCAGGCGTGGCTAGCAGCGCGCCAAGGATCTTGCCGGCCGGCACGCGGCCGTGCAGGTGCCGGGCCCAGTGCACGGTGATCATCACACCGGCGCTGTGGGCGCCCAGCACGACCGGTCCGTCGATGGCGGCGATGGCCTGGTCGAGGGCGACCATGCGCGCGGCGCAGCTGAGCTTGTGGTGTTCCAGCGGCGGCACGGATGCCACTTTCTGGCCTTGGGCCGCCAGTTCGGCTTGCAGCAGGGTCTGCCAGTGGTCTGCCACGTGGTCGCGCAGCCCTGGCACCAGCAGTACGGTGATTTCGGGGGACAAGAACATCTTTGAATCGCTTGCGGGTTGGAGGATGCGCGGTCAGGCTGCGGTGCGGCGTTGCGCCAGGCGTTGCAGGTCCGCGCTATAGGTGCGGCGGCCTAGCAGGAAGCAGATCGCGGCAATCAGGCCGGCAACGGGCATCCACTGCAGCGCGCCTGCCAGACCGATGTGGTCAGCCATCAGGCCGGTGAAGAAGGGCCCCGGCGCCAGGCCGAGCAGGTTGTTCACCAGGGTCAGCGTGGCGAACGCGCTGGCATGGATGCGGGGATCGGTCAGGTTGGCCACGGCGGCGCTGGCCGGGCCGGCGCTGCCGCCTGCGAGCATCATGCCGCCGGCGATCAGGGCCAGCTGTGCGGTGCCTGCCTGCAGATGGAACGCGGTCCCGAGCAATGCGCAGCACAGCACGCTGTACGTGACGGCCATCAGCCATTTGCGTGCCGGGGCGTGGCGTGCCACACGGTCGGTCAGCGCGCCGCACACGATCATGCCGGCACCACCCACCAGGACGAAGCACGCGGCGCCCAGGCCGGCCTGCGCAGTGGCCAGGCCGTAGTAGCGGCCCAGGAAGCTGGGCATCCAGGCCAGCAGCGAACCCATCACGAACAGCTGCAGGGCGCTGCCGACGTAGGCACAGATGATCGAGCGCGAAGCGACCAGGGCGCTGCACAGTGCGCGCAGCGGCATCGGACCCAGGCGGGGTTCCTCGGCAGCCTGTTCATTGAGCGCCTCGCGTTGGAGCTTCAGGCGCTCCTCGGTGACCAGCAGGCGGTAGAAGCCCACCATCACCAGGCCGAACAGGGCCATGCTGACAAACGCGATACGCCAGCCGAAATGTGCCGATATCACGCCGCCCAGCGCCATGCCAAGCACCGAGCCGAATGCGCCGCCGGCAATGAACGCTGCGCTGAGGCTGGCGCGCAGATGGCGCGGAAAGACCGACAGCACCAGTGCGATGCCGACGCTGCCGTAGGCGGCCTCGCCGATGCCCACGAAGAGCCGTGCGACGAACATTTCGCCGAACGAGTTGGCGATGGCGCAGCCCAGCGTGGCCAGGCTCCAGAGCGCGGCCATCAGCGTCAGGCTGCGCACGCGGCCCCAGCGGTCAGCCAGGATCGAAAGCGGCAGTGTGAGCACGCCCACCATCAGCGCCACCACGCCGCCCAGCGCGCCAAGATTGGCGTCGGTGAGCGCCCATTCCGCCTTCAGCAGCGGAAACAGTGCGTTGAGTACCTGCCGCGACATGTAGTCGGACAGCAGCAGGCCGAAGCTCAGCGCAAAGACCAGCCATGGGTAATAACGTGAAGCCCGGGCGCTCGGGGCGCTGGCAAAAACTTGAGGACGTGAAATACGAAGTCCCGACATGAACCGTCTCCTGATATTCTCAGCGGCGCCCCGCACAATGCCGGGGGCCTGCTGGCGAGTCGCGGAGTGGCCGCGACCCAGCGAAGTATCGGGGAATGACGGTTGACGGTTTGACTTATCGGGACATCCGTTTTGCTTGACGGGACAGTGCGGGAAAACCCGCTTCGGGTTGCTGCGGAGCCGCGGCTTGCCCGCACCGCGCGCGCACCGTGCCCGGTTACGCGATCGTCACCTTGCTGGCCAGCGTGGGCGGCGGGCCATGGAAATCACGATGAACTGCCCGCGCTCACCGATCGGATCGTCGCCGGGTACGGCCAGGCGGCAAGGGCGGCCGCGCGGTGGATCTGGTCGTCGGCCTCGTGCGTCCACAGGGTGAAGGCGTCGAACACGCGGTCCACGAGCGCCACGCAGTGCTGCCGCTGCGCGTCTGACAGCGTGATGGCTGCCAGCGCCCAATGGTCGGCGTGCTGCATATGGCCGGATTCGAGCGCGAGATGGTAAGCGCCCAGGTAGCGCAGCTCGGCGCCCAGGCGCGCCTGGAGCGCGTCCGCGAGCGGCGTGGTAAGCGAGAACAGCACATGGCCGGTTTCCTCGATGGCTTCGATCACGGCCAGGCGCTCGGGGCCGTGGGCATCGGCCACGATCGCGCACAGGTCGTACATCAGGACGCGGCAGCGGCAGGTATCGTCGCGCCAGAGCTCGCGCATCGCGTCGGTGGTGGTGGTGACGCGGTCCCAGCCCAGCGTCTCGAAATCCTCCAGGTACCACGGCCAGTGATGGTCGTCTTCGAAGGTATGAAGGTTGACCTGTTCCTGCCAGGTGTCGCAGGGCGGCGTCCGGCGCAGCACGTGGCGGTTGAGGTCGCCGAAGGCCATGACGAAAAATGCGAAGCCGCGCATGAAGCTGAGCCGAATCTGCGGGGGCAGGCTTTCGTCGCGCATATGCACGAACAGCGGCAGTTCCGCATACGCCAGTTTTCTGCGCATGATGTGGGCAAGCACGGCTTTCATCGGCAATTCTCCGCGCGAGGAGGCGCTGGTGCGCGTCGAACAGGCCGGACCAGCATCGCGCTGGATTCTATGAAACGGCCGCGCAAAGTTCAATTGAGGCCTGATGCACTGCAAAGCCACTGTCTGCGCAGGTGCTGACGGCTCAGCGCCCCTCTGCGCGGACGTGGGCCAGGGGCGCAGAGGGAATACCGTGCTCAGCGGCGGGCGGTGAGGGCCAGTACGCCCAGCGCCACGAGTGCCAGCCCGCTGCCTGCCGCCACCACGCCTTGCCACCCCGCTTGCGTGTACAGCGCGCTGGCGATGGCCGAACCCGCCGCACCGCCGGCAAAGATCGCGGTCATGTACAGCGCGTTCAGGCGCGCCCGGCTATGGGCGTCGAGCGCGTAGACCGCACGCTGGCCCAGCACCATGTTCATCTGCACCGCGAAGTCGAGCACGATGCCGGTCAGTGCCAGGCCGTACAGGCCGGCGTGGCCGTGGATCAGGCCGGGGATGAACGCCAGCGCGGCGACGATCAGCGCCGCGAACGATGCCACGCGGGTGTGGCCGGCATCGGCCAGGCGGCCGGCAATGGGTGCGGCCACGGCGCCGAGCGCGCCGACCAGCGCGAACAGGCCGATCTGCGATTGCGACAGCCCGTAGCGCGCGGCCAGTTCCAGCGGCGCGGCGGTCCAGAACAGGCTGAACGCGGCAAACAGCAGGGCTTGCAGCAGCGCGCGCTGACGCAGCACCGCGAAGCGCGTGAACAGGTGCCACAGCGAGGCCAGCAGGCTGCCGTAGCTGGCACGGTGCTGGGGGACGCGGCGCGGCAGCGTCATCGCGATGATGGCCACGGTGGCCAGCGTCATGGCGGCGGCGATGAAGAATACCGCGCGCCAGCCGAACCACTGCGCCGCCATGCTCGACAGTGGCCGCGACAGCAGGATGCCCGACAGCAGGCCGCCCATGATGGTGCCGACGGTACGGCCGCGCAGCGCCTCGGGCGCCAGGTGCGCCGCGAGCGGAATCAGTATCTGCACGCTGACCGAGCTCAGGCCCAGCAGTAGCGACACCAGCAGGAACACGCCCGGTTGCGAAGACAGCGCCGCGCCTACCAGGCTGGCCGCCGCGGCCACGCCGCTGACCATCAGCAGCCGGCGGTTTTCGAGCAGGTCGGCCAGCGGCACCAGGAAGAACAGGCCAATGGCATAGCCGATCTGGGTCAGCGACACAATCACGCTGGCGCTCTGCGCGGACAGGCCCACGGCAGGCGCGATCAGTTCGATGATCGGCTGGGCGTAGTACAGGTTGGCCACCAGCACACCGGCGCATAGCGAGAACAGCGCGACCAGCGTGCCGGACATGGGGGCGGCGCTGGACGCGCCGGCAATGGGAGAGGTTTGGGCTTGCATGGCTCTGGATGGAGATCGGGTTGCGATGTCCAGAGCGTAGGCGCCCGGGGGCGTTGCGGGAATCACAATGTGGCGCAACTCAGCGTTGCGCCACAAGCAAAGCGGGCCAAACCGAAATCCGTCTGCGAATTCAGTCGCGCTGGCCGGTCGGCCCCGGCAGCGAGGCCAGGAAGTCCAGGAAGGCCGCGATGCGCCGCGAGCCGCGCTGGCTCGGCAGGTAAAGCGCGGTGACCACCGAACTGGACTGGTTCGGCGTGACCGACCAGTCGTCGAACAGCACGGTCAGCCGGCCCGCCGCAATATCGGCATCGACGAGCCAGTCCGGCAGCAGGGCGATGCCGTTGCCGGCCAGCGCCATGTCCCGCAACACTTCGATATTGTTGCTGCGGAACGGCCCGCCGATGGGCACGCTGATCGGGTCGCCGCCGACACTGGTTCCGGGTTGGAACCGCCAGACCTGGTCGCGGGCGCCAAAGCTGAAGCGCAGGCAGCGGTGGTTGACCAGGTCGGCGGGCTCGGCAGGCCAGCCGTGCTGGTCGAGACAGGCGGGGCTGGCCACCACCAGGCGGCGGAACCGGCCCATCTCGCGGGCGATCACGTTGTCATAGGCCGCCGCGCTGCCCAGCCGCACGGAGACATCCACGCGGGCGCCAAGCAGGTCAACGATGCTGTCGG
This sequence comes from Cupriavidus sp. 86D6, assembly GCF_057815095.1. Taxonomy (NCBI): domain Bacteria; kingdom Pseudomonadati; phylum Pseudomonadota; class Betaproteobacteria; order Burkholderiales; family Burkholderiaceae; genus Cupriavidus; species Cupriavidus sp. 86D6. Next base: position 184,170 of record NZ_JBYPSB010000005.1, read on the forward strand.
TCAATTCGACATCGAGTTCGAGCTGCGGATAGCGCGCCAGCCAGGCGCCCAGATGGGGCGAAATGCAGCAGCGCCCGAACGCGACCGGCAGCGATACCCGCAACTGTCCCACCGGCTGGTCGCCGTGATCGGCAATCGAGGCATCGGCTTCGGCCACGGCTTCGAGGATCTGGCGCGCCTGCTGGTAGTAGCTGGCGCCGGCCTCGGTCACCGTGACCTGCCGCGTGGAACGGTTGAGCAGCACCGTGCCCAGCGAGGCCTCCAGGCCGTCCAGCATCCGCGTGACCGACGACGTGGCCAGGTTCATGCGTCGCGCGGCGGCCGAGAAGCCTTTCGCATCGACGGTCTCGACATACATCTTCAGGGCGAGCAGCTTGTCCATGGGCGGGCGGTGCGGGCGGTCAGCCCTTGCTGAAGATGCTGTAGAAGTCAGGTGCGCCGGTTTCGCGCACGGTCAGGTCCAGCGAGCTTTCGATGTGGGCCAGGTGTTCGGCCATCACGGCCTGCGCCTGCGCGGCATTGCGCTGCTCGATGGCGTCCACCAGCACGCGATGCTCGTCCTCGGGGCAGGCCGGTGCGCCGGGGCGGTCGTAGAGCGTGATGATCAGGCACGTCAGCGACACCATTTCGCGAATCAGCTTTTCCAGGATGGCATTGCCGGCCATCTCGGCCAATACGATGTGGAACTCGCCCGACAGCCGGATCACGGCGGCGCGGTCGCCGCGCGTGCGGGCGTCGTCTTCCTGGCGGATATGCCGGCGCAGGCTGCGGATCTGCGTGGCGTTGGCCGTGGTGGCAAGCAGGCCGGCAAGTTCCGGTTCCACCAGTCGCCGGGCCTGGAAGACCTGGCGCGCTTCCTCGATGCTGGGGCTGGAGATGAATGCGCCGCGATTCGGTACCAGCGTGACCAGCTTTTCATGCGCCAGCCGGGCGAATACCTGGCGGATCCGGGCGCGGCTGGCGCCGGTGACCTCGCACAGCCGCTCTTCCACGAGCTTGGTGCCGGCCAGCAGCCGATGCTCCATGATCGCGTTCAGCAGATCCTGGTAGATGCCTGCATTGACGGAGGATTCGGCGGCCTCGGATGCCGCGGGCTCGCCGCCGTCCTGCGCGGCGGGCGGCTCGGAATCCGCGGATTTTTTGCGTCGGGTTGCCATGTCGTGGACGATATCCCGCTGCGGGCGCAGCGAGTGAAGACAAAAGTTACGCGTATCGTACACAAAAATGGCACTGCGCCGGGCCGGATGGCACCGGACCGGTGCGCCGGCGTCACGCGTTCAGGGCGTAATGCGACAACATGCCGGCGTAAGGCTTGGGCAGCGGGCGCGCCCAATCCCCCAGCTTGCTGGTGGCCAGACGTACCGAGACCAGCGCCTCGGCCATCTTCACGGCGCAGGTGACGCCGTCGATGACGGGCGCGCCGATCGCGTCGGCAATCTCGTCGCAGAGGTCGGTCATGCCGGCGCAGCCCAGCACGATGCAGTCGCTGCGGTCTTCGGCCAGCGCCTGGCGGCAGGCTTCGGTGATGATGCGGCGTGCGTCGGAGCCCGGCCTTTCCAGGTCCAGCACGGGCAGGTCGCTGGCGCGCACGTTGCGGCAGAAACGCGCCATGCCGTAGCGTTCGGCCAGGTGCCAGGCGATATTGCAGGTACGCGACAGCGTGGTGACCACGCTGAAGCTGGTGCCGATGAAGCTGGCCGCATGCATGGCCGCCTCGGCTACCCCGATCACGGGCCCGCGTGCCAGTTCGCGCGCGGCGAACAGGCCAGGGTCGCCGAAGCAGGCGATCACGTAGCCGTCGATGCCTTCGCGCTCGCCGGCCAGGATCTCGTCCAGGATACCCGGCACGCTCAGCGCCTCGTCGTAGTGGCTCTCGATCGAGGCCGGCCCCATGCGGGGACTGACGGCCACGATGCGGGTGTCGCCGTGGGCCACGGCCCGGGCGCACTGGCCGATCTTGTCGGTCATGCTCTGCGTGGTGTTCGGATTGATGATCTTGATTTTCATGGTGTCGTTCACGGGGAAATCAGGCCTGGCGGGCATCGGCAATGTGGGCCGGCATCAGCCGCGGCGCGAGCGCGCGGTACAGCACCAGAGCAATGCCCATGCCAATGAACCAGCTGTAGCTGGCCAGCCACTGCCACGACGGAATCACCACGCACAGCACGGGGACGATGGCCGAGGGGATCATGGTGGCCACGGCGGTGGGGTTGTAGCCGCGGCGGTACCAGTAGGTGCCGGTCTTGCGCAGCGTGTAGAGGTCGTCCACCACCACGCGCTGGCGGCGCACAAGGAAGAAGTCGGAGATCAGGATGCCGAACAGCGGGCCGATGAACGCACCCAGCACGTCGAGCGTGTAGTGGATCATCGTCGGGTGGTTATACAGGTTCCACGGCGTGATGAAGATCGATGCCACCGCCGCGATCATGCCGCCCGTGCGCCAGCTGATGTACCTGGGCGAGACGTTCGAGAAGTCGAAGGCCGGGGACACGAAGTTGGCCACGATGTTGATACCGATGGTGGCGGTCATGAACGTGAACGCGCCCAGCAGCATCGCAAAGGTGCTGTCGATATGGCTGACGGTCTCCACGGGGTCGGTGATCAGCTTGCCGAACACGGGCAGCGTGGCCGACGTGGTCACCACCACCAGCAGCGAGAACCCCAGGAAGTTGACCGGCAGGCCCCAGAAGTTGCCGCGCTTCACGGACCGGAAGTCCTTGGCGTAGCGCGAGAAGTCGCCGAAGTTCAGCATCGGGCCCGAGAAGTACGACACCACCAGCGCGATGGCGCTGAGCATCACGGGCACTGAATCCCAGCCCTGGTACTTCAGGAAGCTCAGCGTGAAGTTGACGTTCTCGATGCCGGCCTTGTTGACCAGCCAGATGGCCAGCGCAATCATCACCACGTACACGGCGGGGCCGGCCCAGTCGATGAACTTGCGGATGGTCTCCATGCCGGTCCAGAACACCAGCGCCTGCAGCACCCAGAGTGTCATGAAGGCGGCCCAGCCCAGCGAGGACAGCCCGGCAAAGCCATGCTGCTTCAGGTCGGCGTACGGCGTCAGCTGCGGGAAGAAATGCAGCGCCAGCACCAGGAACGCGCTGGAGGCCAGGTAGGTCTGGATGCCATACCAGGCCACGGCGATCAGGCCGCGGATGATGGCGGGGATATTGGCGCCCAGCACGCCGAACGATGCGCGGCAGATGACGGGGTAGGGCGTGCCGGTGACCTGGCTGGGTTTGGCCACCAGGTTGCAGAAGCACTGCACGATCACGATGCCGATCAGCAGTGCCAGCAGCACCTGCCAGCTGGACAGCCCCAGCGCGAACAGGCTGCCGGCGGTGATGTAGCCGCCCACGCTGTGCACGTCGGACATCCAGAACGCAAAAATGTTGTAGGTGCCCCAGGTCTGCTTGCGCAGCGGGGCAAGATCCTCATTGGTCAGCCGCTCGTCGTAGCCTGGCTTGATCACGGCGTTGCTATCGGGGGCGTCCGTGCCGAGGGTATCGACGGCGGGCGAAGCGGTCACTGGCATTTCGGGTCTCCGTTGGTGGCCTTGCGTACCTTGCGCAGGTCATCGTTGATTTCGATGTGACTACAAAATTGTCTACAAAATCGTTTTCATTTGTTTACGAAGTTGTAGGTCACAGAGTTTTGATTGTCAACATAACGTGGGACGAATGCGGGTAGACCCGATGCGGGGCGGCCGTCGGGGCGTGGCGCTTGCAGTTTTTACCCGGGGGCCCGCTAATGCTGTCGATTCCGCACAAAGCGGGCGCTGGCCGCGTGGCTGTGCCAAAATCGGCGCCATGCCTCAAGGCGGAGCAAGCATGGTTCACCACCCCACATCCACGGCGGCGGCAGCGGCCGGGGATTGCGCCAAAGAACCGATTCATATTCCTGGCGGCATTCAGCCGCATGGCTTTCTGGTCAGCGTCGACGATGCCGGCAACGTCGTGCAGGCCAGCGCCAACACGGCACTGCTGGCCGGCAGGGCGTCCGGCGAGATCGATCCGTTGCTGGGCCAGCCGCTGGCGGCGCTGGTCGGTGACGGTGCCGCGCTGGCGCTCGACGCGCTGGCGACCCTGAAAGCCGAAGGCATTCCGCTCTATGCCGGATCGGTGGCGGACCCGCGCGGCCTGCGCGACGGCGCGGCGGCTGGCTTGTATTCGCCGCTGGCCATCGTCGTCCACATTTGGCAGGGCGCGCGCATCGTCGAATTCGAGCCCGCGCGCGGCACCGCCGACGTCTTCGCATCGATCTATCCGCTGGTCCGGACCTTTATCAACAGCCTGCAGGACGTGGACAGCGTCCAGGAGCTGGCGCGCCTGGCGGCAGACGAAGTGCATCGCATCACGGGTTTCGGCCGCACCATGGTGTACGCGTTCGACGACGAAGGGCACGGCCACGTGCTGGCCGAGTCGACGGATGCCGGCTACACCAGTTACCTGGGGCAGCGGTTTCCGGCGTCTGATATCCCGCCGCAGGCGCGCGCGCTGTACGTGCGCAACCGCATTCGCCTGATTGCCGATGCCGACTACGTGGCGGTCCCGCTGATGCCGGCGCTGCATCCCGCCACGGGCCAGCCCACCGACCTGACCTATGCATCGCTGCGCAGCATTTCGCCCGTGCACGTGCAGTACATGAAGAACATGGGCACCTGCGCGTCGATGTCGATGTCGATCGTCGTGCGCGGGCGGTTATGGGGCCTGATCTCCTGCCATCACGCCACGGCGCGCGTGGCGTCGTTCGAAGTGCGCACGGCGTGCGAGCACATCGCGCAGGTGCTGTCGCTGCAGGTGGAGGCCAAGGAGGATCACGACGAGGCCAGCTACCGCCTGGCGCTGCGCCGGCGGCAGACCGGGCTGCTGGCGTCCATGGCCAATACCGACGACTTCATCGAGGCCATCTCGGGCGATGCCGACGACCTGCTGGCGCTGGTGGGTGCCACGGGCGCGGCGGCGGTGTTCGAGGGCCGTATCGTCCGGATCGGCGAGGCCCCGTCCGACGCGGCCATCGAAGGCTTGCTGGCGTGGCTGGACACGCGCGGCGAGGACGTCTATGCCACCGACCAGCTCGCGACCGAATGGACCGATGCCGCCGCGCAAGGCATGGGCCCCGAGGCAGCCGGCATGCTGGTGGTGCCGCTGTCGCGCATGTTCCGCAACTACGTGATCTGGTTCCGGGCCGAGGTGGTGCGCACCATCCGCTGGGCGGGCGACCCGCGCGCCAGGCTGGCGGACCTGTCGGCGTCGCTGTCGCCGCGCGAGAGCTTCGATGTCTGGACGCAGACGGTGCGCGGCCGGAGCGAACCGTGGCGGGCGGCGGAACTGGAAATGGCCACCGAGTTTCGCGGTGCGTTGCTGGGCATCGTGCTGCGGCGAGCCGAGGAACTGGCCCATTTGGCGCTGGAGCTTGGCCGCGTGAACCGCGAACTCGAAGGGTTCTCGTATTCGGTGTCGCATGACCTGCGCGCGCCGCTGCGTCATATCGTCGGGTTTGCCGATCTGCTGCGCGAGATGGACCAGGACCGGCTGTCGGAGCGCGGCCGGCATTTTGTCGAGCGCATCATTGCGCAGGCACGTTTCGGCGGCAAGCTCGTGGACGACCTGCTGGCGTTCTCGCAGATGGGGCGCGCCGCCCTGCGTCCGCAGCGCGTGGACCTGCGGGCGCTGGCCGAGCGCCTGCTGGCCGAGGAAACCAAGGGGCTTGGCACGCGGCGCCTGCAATACAAGGTCGGCGCGCTGGGTCAGGTGACGGCAGATCCGGTGCTGATGGACGTGGTGCTGCGGAACCTGATCGCCAACGCGATAAAATTCACCGGCACGCGCGGCGCCGATGCCGAGGGCCCTGCCGGCATGGTCGAGGTGGGCACGATGCCCGGCGAGGCAGCCTTCGAAGGCCAGGACCTGTTCTTCGTGCGCGACAACGGCGTGGGCTTCGACATGCGCTACGCCGACAAGCTGTTTGGCGTGTTCCAGCGACTGCACCGCGTGGAGGAATTCCCCGGTACCGGCATCGGACTGGCCAGCGTGCGGCGTATTGTCGAGCGTCATGGCGGCAAGGCGTGGGCCGAAGGCGAGGTCGATCGCGGGGCCACGATCTGGTTTTCGTTGCCGCGTGATTTCGTGCCGGAGGGCACCGCCGGTGTCAATGAAACGGCCGCCGAGGCCGCGGCCCGGCTGGCAGCGGTGTCGTCGGGCCAGCCGTACCGGCCCGTGTTGAAAGATGCAAGAAACCCGGAGAACGAGCGTGCTGAGGCCGATCCTGCTGGTGGAAGACAATCCTGACGACATCGAGCTGACGTTGATCGCGCTGCAGAAAACCCGCCTTGCCAACCCGGTGGTGTCGGTGCGCGACGGTGCGGAGGCGCTCGATTTCCTGCGCCGCGAAGGCGCCTATGCCGATCGCCCGGAAGAGAATCCGGCGGTGATCCTGCTGGACAAGAAGCTGCCGAAGGTGGACGGCCACGAGGTGCTGCGCGAGGTGCGCGCGGACGATCGGCTGCGCCGCGTGCCGGTCGTGATGCTGACATCGTCGCGCGAGGAACGCGACCTGCTCAGGAGCTATGACCTGGGCGTCAATGCCTATGTGGTGAAGCCGGTCGAGTTTGACGATTTCATGGCCGCCATCAACGACCTGGGCGTATTCTGGGCCGTGCTGAACGAGCCGCCGCCGTACTCGCGCTAGCCTGCGCGGCGCTAGCGCGCGCCGCCCGCCAGTTGCGCCCGAGGCAGTTGCACGCGGAACATCGATCCCTTGCCCAGTCCGTCGCTGTGCGCGCTCACGCTGCCGTTGTGCATCAGCACCAGATTCTTGACCATCCACAGCCCCAGGCCCAGGCCCGGCGCGCGATTGGCGTGTTCGCGGTGGGCCTGTTCGAACCGCTCGAAGATGCGCTCGAGTGCTTCGGGCGCGATGCCCACGCCGGAATCCCGCACGGATAGCACGACGTGCGCGCCGTCCGACGCGACGGCCAGTTCCACGGTGCCGCGCTCCGCGAACTTCAGCGCATTGGTCAGCAGGTTCAGCACCACCTGCTTGATCCGATGCTCGTCGGCCATCACCAGGCAGGGCAGCGCCGGCGCGACGATCAGCGTCACGTTCCTCGACTCCGCATCCAGACGCAGATCTTCGGCCACCGTGGCCGCCAGGGCCGCCATGTCCAGCAGGCGCAGATCCACCGACAGCTTGCCGGTGGCAATGGCACCGCTGTCGAGCAGATCGTCCACCATGCGGGCCAGCTGGCGGGTATTGCGTTCGATGACCTCCCCGGCACGCCGCACGTGGGCCGGGTCGGTGCCGCGCTCCAGCAGCGTGGTCCACCACAGGATGGCGTGCAGCGGCGAGCGTAGTTCGTGGCTGACCGCTGCCACGAAATGGTCCATGGCGCGGGCACCGCGCTCGCTCACTTCGCGGGCGCGCTGCTCTTCCTCGGCCACTGCCTGGTAGTGCAGTTCCGACGCCTTGCGCGCCGTGATGTCGATCGTGAAGCCGATCAACGACTGGGCCGAGCCGTCCTCGAGATAGCGTGCGGCGCCGCGCGACATCAGCCAGCGCATGGCGCCGTCCTGCCAGAGCACGCGGTACTCCACCTCGAAATGCGCGCGGCTGGCGATGGCCGCTGTCATGGCGGTACGCACCATCTCGCGGTCGTCCACGTGCATCAGTTCGCCAAAGACCCGCGCCTCATTGATGGCGTCGTCCGGCTGCAGCCCCATGTTGGCCTTGCACTGGTCGGTACAGGCCATGAACCCGGTGGCGACGTCGAGTTCCCACGCGCCAACCTTGGCAAACGCGAGCAGCTCCTCAAGCTGTTTGCGGTGCGTTTGCAGCGCCGCATTGGCTTCTTCCACCAGCACCTGGCGCAGCCGCGCCTGCGACCGCAGCTTGGCGTGCTCGCGGCGGGTCTGTTCGGTCTTGACGATGTGATCGGTCACGTCCATGACCTGGAGCACGAATGCCGCGTCCGATACGCCATCCAGCCGCGTCGCCTTCGCCTGCCAGTATCGTTCGGTATTGCCGGTGCCGGCGGGGTGGCCGTCGTAGCGGATCAGCGGCGACAGGCGCGATTCGCCTTCCAGCAGGTCGTCGAGCGTGCTGGCAAGCCAATCCCGGCGTGCCGCCATCTGGGATTCGGACAGCGAGGGATTGATGTCGAAGACCGACTTGCCCATGACATCGTTGCGCGAGCGGCCGGCCATGGCCAGGTAACGGGCATTGGCGGCCACGACTTCGAACGCCGCATTTAGCACCAGATAGGACTCGGGCAGGGCGTCGAACAGCGCCCCCGTATCAAACGCACGTTGGAGCGGTGGCTGTTGTTCGAGAGCGTCGGGCATCAGCGTATCGCGCGGCTACCACGCGCCGGATTCGGCGTGCGCGGCAACACGAGCCAGCAGATCGTTGAACGCCCGCTGCGCCCCCGCGCCAGCGTGCGCGATCTCTGCCGGCTCGCGCACGCTGGCCGACGTGGCGGCGCGCAGTGCGGCCAGCACGTCACGCAAAGTGGGCGATGGTGAGGCAGGGCTGGATGGGGTCGAGTGTTCAGTCACGCGGGTGATGATCCGATGGTCCCGAAGTGTGCGGCGAGCGCACCGCCCGGCGTGGCAGCGATGCATAAGGATGCGTGCCCACATGGTACAGGAAGTCCTCTGACGCACGGATGCTGCGGCGTTGTGCGCATTTGCACGCCGGCGCGGACGGAAAAAGGGCGCTACCCCTTGCCGGGTGCGCCCCTTTCCCTGCTATCTAAACTCTATCGGAGGATGTCAGACATCCTATCAATGCCCGGACTTCCAGACAGGTAGCGTCGCTCAGGCAGCCGCCTTCACCGCCTGGCGCGCAATCAGCTTCCACTGCCCGCCTTGCTTTTGCCATACCTGTAGCACCTTGAGCAGCACGGTTCCCTGCTTGCCGCTGTCGAGCGTCTCGCCGGACAGCGTATGGCGGATTACCGCGACGTCGCCTGACACATGCACGGTCTGGTCGGTAATGGTGATGCTGACGAAGTCCGACTTCTTGTCGAGCAGGTCGCCGATAAAGCTGGTCTTGGTGTCGATGCGGCCGCCGGAGTGGCCGTAGCTCAGCGAATCGGCCACCAGGCCTGACAGGGTGGCCTGGTCCGGATCAACCATGGCCACGCGCAGCTTTTCGGCGGCGGCGGTGACGGCCTGGTCGGACGATTGCGCCACGGCCGGCGTGGCGGCGATGCCCAGCAAGATGGCGGCGCCGAGCGCCGCGGTGAATCTACGCATGATGTCTCCCATTTGTTCTGTTGTGCCTGGGTGGGTCGATGGCAACCGCCGCGTGGAATGTCGTCGCGAGCAGTTGTACGTCATCGTATCACAGCGGGGCAGAACCGCAACGCGTGACATGCGGCCGGGAGACAGCGGGTCAGCCCTCCTTGCCATCCAGGCGCGGACGGGCCAGGAAGGGGGTGTATTTCACGAGGTACAGGACCAGGGACAGCACCCACAGCGCGCCGGATAGCGCGATGGCCTGTGGCTTCAGTTCTGGCAGCCAAAGCGGGCCAGCCGCCCGTATCACGGCAGCCAGCACCATAAACAGATAGGCAAGGTGTTCCATGCGGCCAGTTTCAAGCCGGCGGCCGGTATGGCCAAGGGCGGTGCGCGTGACCATCGCGATGATGGCGCAGCCGATCACGCCGACGGTCAGGGCATGCAGCGCCGTGGAGCGGTCGAGCCAGCCGGCGGCGGCAGCGGCGATCAGGACGAAGCCGATCGGCAGGAACGCGTAGGCGACGTGCAGGATGCTGACAATGGGCCTGCGAAGTGTGCGATGCGAATCCCAGCCATGCAGGCGGACGCCATGGGCAACCGCCGCTGCCAGTGCCAGCATGCCGGTCAGCCACGCGGGCGCCTGCAGTGTGGCGGCAACCGTGGCCAGCAGGGTCAGCGCGACCACGCCGCGTTCCACCGTCTGCCAGCGGCGGATGCGCACGCCGGGAATCGCATTGGCGGTGAACATCGGAATCACGCGCCCGCCGATCACGGTCACGAAAATCGCCACCAGACCGGTGGCCGCTTCGGCCGCATGCAGTGCCCAGTCGATGCGGCCTGCCTGAAGGGCGCCGTGAAACCCGATATTGAGCGCGCCCATGATGCCCAGCGCGATCGCCAGCCCGTAGTTTCGCTGGCTCCTGGCCCGGCGCAGGATGCTGTAGAAGCTCAGGCTGCATAGGGGAAGGAAGGCCACATCGGCCGCAATGGCCGCCCAGGCCGGCCCGGTCCACATCAGCACGCGGGCCAGCAGCCATACGCCGGCCAGCGCACCGAGCCAGGCGCCCTGCGGGGTTTGCAGGCCAGTCCAGTTCTTGCCCGCCGTAAAGAGAAAGCCCACGACGACGGCGCCCGAGAACCCGAACACCATCTCGTGGGCGTGCCACGCCATGCTGCCCAGCCACGGCTGCGTGGCTGGTATCCACCAGCCCAGATACATCGCCACCCAGGCCGCCATGGCCATCGCGCCGAATGCCGCGGCCAGCAGGTAGAAGGGACGGAAGCCGAGCGCCAGGATGGGCAGGCCGCGATAGGCGGGCGCGCGCGAAGGTGGGGAGATCTGCAGCAGGACGGACATGGTGAGAAGCGCGAAGGGATGATGACGTGCAGGAACGTGCGGTGTGACGGAATCGATTCTAGGAAAGATGCATATGAAATGCAATTTATTGAGGCGGCGCTGCATGAAATCCGTTGCGTAAGTGAAAACACCGAGGCGATTTACCCTCAACCCCTCCTCGCGTAGGGGTAAATCGAAGCCATGTCTACCCGTTAGCCACACAAAGCAGACATTGATCAGAGCGGCGCGCAACGACGCCCGCCAATACCACTAGAACGGGTTCTCTCAGCGATGTCGGTCATGGCGCACGCCGTGGCTCCAATCGTGTTTTGGCCTGACGTTGGGCCGCTGAATCGGGAAAAGAGGGAGAAGCACCGTGAAATTCAGGGATCTTTCGATCAAGACCAAGCTCCTGGCGGGGTTTGGCACGCTGGCGCTCGTCGTGCTGGTGGTGTCCGGGTTGTCGCTCCGTGCGCTGAGCCGGTCTACCGAGAGCTTTGCCGCCTATATCAACGGGCTCAATGCCCGGGCCGAAGTGGCCTCCCAGGTGCGCACCGCCGTGGACCGTCGGGCCATTGCCGCGCGTAACCTGGTGCTGGTGACCACGCAGGCCGCTCTGGACACCGAAAAGGCCGAGGTGCTCAAGGCCCACGACGATGTGGGTGCGCGCCTTGGAAAGCTCAAGCAGATGGTCATGGCCGAGGGGGTCAGCGAAGGCGCGCGCAGCCTGGTGTCCGAGATCGACCGCATCGAATCGCGCTACGGTCCCGTGGCGACCGACATCGTCGGACTGGCGCTAGACGGCAAGAAGGACGCCGCGATTGCCAAGATGAACGCTGAATGCCGGCCGCTGCTGGCCGCGCTGGTCAAGGCCACGCGCGACTACGCGGATTTCACGCGCGAGCGCCAGGAGGAGATGATCCGCAACCTCGACGACGACTACGCGCGGCAACGCGCGTTCCTGATCGTGGTGGCGATTGCCGCCGTGGCGTTCGGCATCTTCGGCGGGCTGCTGCTGACGCGGGCCATTACCGGCCCGATCCAGCGCGCGGTCGAGGTGGCGCGCACGGTGGCCCGGGGCGAGGTCGGCATGCGGATCGAGGTGGATTCCCAGGACGAGCCGGGCCGCCTGCTGGCCGCGCTGCGCGACATGAACGACCGGCTGGCCGAAACGGTCGTGCGCGTGCGCGAAAGCAGCGGCAGTATCGCGATTGCCACCGGCGAGATCGCCAGCGGCAACATGGACCTGTCCAGCCGTACCGAACAGCAGGCGGCGTCGCTGGAGGAAACGGCGGCAAGCATCGAAGAACTGACCGCCACGGTACGCCACAACACCGACAACGCCCGGCAGGCCAGCGAACTGGCGCGCAATGCCGCCGCAGTGGCGCAGCAGGGCAGCGGCAGGGTGGGGCTCGTGGTCGATACGATGGAGGGCATCAGCGCCAGTTCGTCGAAGATCGCTGACATCACCGGCATCATCGAGAGCATCGCGTTCCAGACCAATATCCTGGCGCTGAACGCGGCGGTGGAGGCTGCGCGCGCGGGCGAACAGGGTCGTGGCTTCGCGGTGGTGGCCAGCGAGGTGCGCAGTCTGGCGCAGCGCTCATCGAACGCCGCCAAGGAGATCAAGGAACTGATCGACGCCTCGGTGGCGCAGGTGCGGGCCGGTTCGACGCTGGCCAGCGAGGCCGGCCAGACCATGGTCGAAGTCACCCAGGCCGTGGCGAGCGTGACCCATATCGTCGGCGAAATCGCGGCGGCGTCGGCCGAGCAGAACCGTGGCATCGAGCAGGTGAACCAGGCCATCGTGCAGATCGATCAGGTGACGCAGCAGAACGCGTCGCTGGTGCATGAAGCGGCCGTTGCGTCGAAATCCCTCGAAGAGCAGGGCAAGATGCTGACCGATGCCGTGGCCTTCTTCAAGCTGCCGGGCAACGGCGGTCAGCGCGGCCAGGCAGCCCAGGCGGCAGGTCAGCGCCTGGCCTCGACGGGCGGCATCGCGTTCACGTAAGCGGCATCGGTCAGGGTGCGCAGGAACGCCACGATGTCATCGATCTCGCCGTCGGTGAGTGCGGCCGGCATGCCCGGCTTGCGGTTCATCGGCGGCGAGTTCACGTTGATGTTGTCGCGGTAGGCGGCGGGAACGTCGTCGAAGACCTTGCCGCCGCGGTACCACTTGCCCGGATCGATCGAGCGTGTGTTGTAGAACGCCACGGCGTCGCGCAGCGTGGTGAACACGCCGTTGTGCATGAAACGCTGGCGCACCGCCACGTTGCGCAGGCCCGGCGTACGCAGATAGCCACACCACTGCGTGGGCTCGGGCCAGCGCAGGCGCCGCGCGGTGTCGCACAGGCCGTTGTCGAAATGCTTTGGATCGCGGTTGGCGGGCAGCGCGCGATTGCGTGGCACGGCAATCGCGTCGTAGCCGAAGTCGGTGAACAGCGAACGTTCGGGGCGGCTCGCCGTATCGGACAGCGTGTGGCAGCTCATGCAATTGCCCTTGTCAGGATTCTTGAACAGCGCCAGCCCACGGGTTTCCTGAACGGTGAGTGGCGTGCGGCGGCGCAGGTAGTCATCGAAGCGCGACGTGAACGGCGCCATCTCGTCGCTCTGCATGTAGGCCTGCAGCGCGGCGCCCAGCGCGCGCAGCAGCGCCTCCGGGTCGCGGCGCACATCGGGGCCGAACTGTGCGGCGAGGGCGGGTGCGAGGTCGGTGCCGTTGACATTGCGAAGCAGGCCGGCAGGCGTGCCGTTGTTCATCTCGTTGGGGTCCAGCAACGGCCCGCGCACCTGCTCGGCAAGGGTATCGGCGCGGCCATCGGCGAACAGCCCGCCGAACGGCGAGGCGGCGGGAGCATCGTCGTCCTGGTAGAAATGCCGGCGTGGCACGTAGCGGACGTACAGCAGCGAAGGCGGGTTGCGCAGGCTGAAATGACCGGGGCGGCTGCCTTGCGTCACGCCCGGCGTATTGGCGGGCAGCGTGGCCGAGAACGCGCGGGCGGGATCATGGCAACTGGCGCACGACTGGCCGCGCGGCATTGACAGGCGCGCATCGAAGAACGCGCGGCGGCCCAGCGTCACCAGTGCCGGGTCCGGACGGAACACGGCAACGGTGGCGTCCACCTTGGCGGCGACCTTGGGTGTGCCGCTGCCGATGGTGGCCACCACCGTGGCGGGAGGCGCACCCGGCAGCAGCACCGTTTCCGCGGCCAGCACGGGCGATGCCAGCGCCCATGCCAGCAGCATCGCACGGGCGGCGGGCACGCCATTTCTGCGAAACGGATGCCGCATCAGGGCGTCAGGAAGCCGGTCTTGTCGCAGGCAAGCGTGCTGCCGGTCTGGTCGCAGGTGGCCAGCAGCTTGCCGGCCTTGGTGTAGGCCTTGAACTGCCAGCCCGTGGCCGGCGATGCATGACGGTCCATCACCAGGAAGCCGAAGCTTGCGTGATGGGTGATGCGGTCGATCGTCGTGCCGGGTGCGGGGACACTGCCGGCGGGCAGCGGATCGGGCAGGGCCACATCCAGGTTGTCGCCGCCGTTGCCCGAGACGATCGTCGCCGGATGCGCCGACGCGAAGTTGATGGCCTGGAAGTCATGCACGTGGCCATGCAACGCCAGCTGGATACCGGGCGGGTAGTACGCCTGCGCATTCAGGTTCGACATCACCGATTGCAGCGCCAGGTTGCCTGGCGCCGGATTTGCGCCGGCAACCGGGGCGAAGCCCAGGATCGGGTGGTGGTTGGTGAAGATCGTGGTGGTCATGCCCGTCTTCGCGGCCAGTGTCGCCACGGTCTGGAACTGTTTCTGGTAGGCAATGAACTGCGGATCGCTGGTTGCCAGTGCGGTCTTGCCGGCCTTGGCCGAGTCGAACACGATTACCTGCGAGCCACCGCCCAGCGACACCGCATACGGGTCGGCGTAGTTGGCGATGGCGTCATTGGCCGGATCGTCGCACGAGCGCGTTGCATCGTAGGGGCGGGTATCCAGAAAGCGGGCCCAGCCCTGGCCGGCGCGCGCGCATTCCTCGTGGTTGCCGCGCACGACCACCCAGGGTGCCTTGGCCAGCAACGGCGCGGCGGGCTTGAACAGGTCGGCCTGCCACGTGTCCCAGCCATAGCCCCATGGGCTGCCCTGGCAGCCGGCGATGTCGGGCGGGCAGGCGTTCTCGCGGTAGTGGTAGTCGCCGATGTGCAGCACGAGGTCAGGATTGAACCCCGCCGCCGTCGCAGCCAGCGACGCCAGCGGCCACGCTTCGGTGTCGGTACAGGCCTGCCAGGCGTTGTCGGCCTTCTTCAGGCGGCAGCCGGTGTCGGCCAGCACCACGATACGTTGCGGCGTGGCCTTCGGCAGCGGCAGCGCCTGCGTGCCGATGGCGGCGCTGGTGGCGGTGGCTGGCAGCGTGGCTTCGCAGACGGAAACGGGGAATTCGGACGGCTTCGAGTCGGCTGCCGCGCTGGCCGTGGTGCGCAGCGGCACGGTGGCCGGGCCCACGCGCAACGCCATGCGTGCCGCGGTGCCATCGACGGTCAGCAGCGGGCACTGCGCATTCGCGGCGGCGCCGCTCGGCGCCGTATAGCTGGTCACCACGCGGGCAATGGCCTGGTTGCCGTCGCCGATCTCGACCCACGCGGCCTGGATGTTGGCGGTGACCGTGGCCGCATCGGGCGTGGGTGTGGCCGCCGGCGGATTGTTGGTGCCGCCATTGCTGTTGTTGTCGTCGCTGCCGCAGCCGTGCAAAGCCGCCACGGTAGCGAGCGCCGCCACGCCGGCCACGAAGCCGAAGGTCTTTTGTGCGCGCATTCTGGTTTCTCCCCTGTGTGGGGCGACACCGTACCTGCGTGGTGTGAAAGAAATATGACGCCCGCGCCGCCGGCCCGGACGCTCAGTGCGAGCGCCTGGCGCGCGCGGCGGCCTCTGCGGCAGCCGCGCGCAGTTCGGGCGGGAAGCCGCGTATCTCCGAATGGAAGAAGCCGCGCTCGGCCGCACGCAGTGCACCGAGTTGCGTGGCCAGCCGCTCGATGGCGCCGTACGCCTGCGCGGAGGCGCCCTGCTCGTGGGTCAGGTACCAGGCCAGTTCCAGCAGGAGGTTAGCCAGCTGCAGCGCGTTGTAGCAGACGTGGCCGGTGTCGTGTTCCTCCAGCGCGAACGCCGCCACGGACGACCAGCGCACAAAGCCCTTGGCTGGCGCAAACGGCGCGTGAAACGGTCGCAGGGCGTCGATGGCCGCCGCCATCGTCAGAGGCTGCAAGGCGCGGAACGCGGCCAGCGACGCCGGCGCGCCGTCACTGACACTGCCCCGCGCCACGCGTAGCAGGAAGATCGTGTTCCACGCGGACCCACCGCCGACCCCGAAACGGTCGCAGATCCATTCCGACAGGCCCAGCCAGCGCATGGCCTGCCGCTGGACATCCTCCGGCGCCATCTCGCGCGCCACATCGACCAGCCGATAGCGCCAGAACAGCCATAGCGACCAGCCGATATTGGCTGCCGCATGCTGTACCGCATCGACCGAGTCGGCCTCGTAGGCCGCCTGCAATGCGCCGGCGAAGGCGTCGAGCGCCTGACGGGCGGCGTCCTGGCGCTGCGACGCACCGGCCTGTGCCGTTGCTGGCCCGGCCCGATCCGGCCTGGCGGGTCCACTGGGTGCTTCCGGCCGCAGCGCGATGCTCTTGTGAATGAGGGCTTCCAGGTTCAGCGTCTCGAACCGGATGCGCGGGTTATAGCGGACGACGGGACGCAGCTCGGCATCGCCCGACAGCCGCGCCAGTTCGCGCTGCGCCGCGTCGAGTTCGCCCCGCGCGTAGTGTTCCCAGGCACGCACCACATGCGCCATGGCCGCGAACGTGGGCAGCGCCGCGTTGACGCCGCCGGCCACCACGATCCGCTCGAAGCGGCGCAATGCCGCGCGGCTCTTGTCCAGCCGATCGCTGCGGCGCCAGGCCAGGCTTTCCTTGAGTAGCGACAGCGCCTGCTGGAAGTCGTCGGCCGCGGTGCGCTGCGCGGCCCGGAACGACTCGGCCACGCCGTGGTCGAGCACGCCCGCGAAGCCATCCTGCGCGCCGCGCATCGCCTGCGTCAGATGGCGCCAGAACGCCATGTCGCGCATCACGTATTGCAGCCCTTCGCCGCTGGCCTCGGCGGCCGGCGTGGTATCGCCGGCCGGTGACTGCCCCAGCCAGCGCGCCACGCCTGCGGTGCCCAGCGGCTTGCCGTGCGCCGTGAAGCGCAGCCGTTCCGCCGTGGCGGCGGACATCCAGAACGGCCCCCGGCTGCGGCCGTCGGTGCGCAATGCGGAAATGCCGATGGCCTTGTCGTGGCCCCAGCCCACCGGCACACCCCACAGGGCGAAGTCCCCGAACGCGCGCGAGACGATCATGCGCACGTTGGCGGCATCGGCAAAGCGGGCGCGCACGGTGGCCGCGCCCAGGTCTTCGCGATCGCGCGAGGCGGCCAGCCAGATTCGCGCGAGCAACCAGACCGACTGGTAGCGCGCGGCGTGTTCACCCACCCGGTAAGGACCGGAAAGATCGATGGCGACGATGGAGCGGGAGGGTGCGGGGGCGGGCATGGCCGCCATGTTACGCGTGTTACAGCTGCGCCGGTTGGCGGCCTGCAGGACTGCGCCTATGCTCCGCAGCACGATCCGGGCCTGGATTGCCAACCGTCTGCATGACGACAACCCCGATAACCACAAAACTTATAGCGTGTTGATATGCGAAACAGACTTGCCCGATTTTTAATGATGCCCCTCTGGCTGGCCTGCGCAGCCATGACCGTGCAGGCCGCCGAAGTCCCCCTCGATGCCAAGCCGCTGTTCGATGCCGCCGGCGTGGATGGCACCATGGTGGTCTACGACGTGCGCCAGCAGCGCATGCTGACCTACAACCCCAGGCGCGCGGCCACCCCGTATTCGCCGGCATCGACCTTCAAGATCTTCAATTCGCTGATCGGCCTGGAGACCGGCGCCGTGGCCGACGTCGACAACGACAAGCTGCCGTGGGACGGCAAGGTGTGGATGCACCATGGCAAGCCGATCCTGCCGGAAGTCTGCAATGGCGACGTGGCGCTGCGCGTGGCACTGAAGAACTCCTGCGTGCCGGCCTACCAGGCGCTCGCGCGCCGGGTGGGGGCCGCGCAGTACCGCAAGTACCTGCGCGCCGCCAAATTCGGCAACGCCGATGTCGATGGCCCGGTGGACCGCTTCTGGCTTAACGGCCGCCTGCAGATCACTACGTACCAGCAGATCGATTTCCTTGGCAACGCCGCCGCGCACAAGGTGCCGCTGATCTCGGAGCACAGCTTCGCGGCGCTCGACGATATCCTGACCATCGAAAGCACGCCGGCCTACACGCTGCGCGCCAAGACCGGCTGGGCCACATCGGGCAAGGTCGATGTGGGCTGGTGGGTCGGCTGGGTCACGCGCGGCGACGATACCTATGTGTTCGCGATGAACCTGGACATGCCGCGCCCCGAGGTGGGCGCAAAGCGGCAGGAGATTGCCCGCGCGGTGCTCAAGCAGGTGGGCGCGCTGCCTTGACGGCGTAGCGCCGGCCGGGGATCAGGGCGCCAGCTGATCGAGTACCTGGGCAGCGGTCTGCAGGCCGGTGTCGACCAGGTGCTGCATGTAGACGCCCATCTCCGGCATGCACAGCGACATCACCAGCATGCCGCCGAGCAGGGTCACCGGGAAGCCGACCGCGAAGATCGACAGCTGCGGCGACGCGCGGTTCAGGATACCCATGGCCAGGTTCAGCGTCAGCAGCGCGGCAATCATCGGCAGCGCCAGCAGCATGCTGGAGGAAAAGACCATCGATCCTGCACGCGCCACCACGCCCCACCCGTGCCCGGACAGCGGCACGCCGGCAATCGGCACGCCCTGGAAGCTGTCCACCAGGGCGGCCAGCATCATCAGGTGGCCGTCCAGCGACAGGAACATCAGCGTGGCCACGATATTGAGAAAGCGCGACAGCACCATCGTCTGCCCGCCCGACGACCGGTCGTAGAACGCCGCGAACGACAGGCCCATCTGCAGGCCGATGATTTCACCGGCCATCTGCACGGCGGCAAAGATCAGCCGCATCGAGAAGCCCATGGCCACGCCAATGCCCACCTCGTTCATGACGACCAGCAGGCCTTCGTACGAATAGATCGGTGCCGTGGGAATGTGCCCGATCGTGGGCGACACGATCGTGGCCAGCGCGGCCGCCAGCAGGATCTTCGCGCGGCGCGGAATGGTGGACTCGCTGAACAGGGGCGCGGTCGAGATCAACGCCATCAGCCGGAACATCGGCCAGAGAAAGGCGGCGATCCACCCGTACATCTGGTCGGTGGTGACCTCGAACACGGTGCCTGGGTCCTGCGGGGAAGCGGGGGAGGATCAGTGCGCCAGGGCGGGGATGCCCTGGAACACTTCGCGCATGTAGTCGACGAACGTGTTGATCATCCACGGGCCGACCAGCACCATCGTCACGAACAGCGCGACCAGCTTCGGAATGAACGTCAGCGTCATTTCATTGATCTGCGTGGCGGCCTGGAACAGGCTCACCACCAGACCGGCGGCCAGCGCCACCAGCAGCAGCGGGGCGGACAGCATCAGCGTCATCTTCATCGCCTGCGTGGCGATCGTCATGACCATCTCGGGTGTCATCTCAAGCTCCCGTCAATTCATGAAGCTCTGCGCCAGGGACCCCAGCAGCAGTTGCCAGCCATCGACCAGCACGAACAGCATCAGCTTGAACGGCAGCGAAATGGTGGCGGGTGGCACCATCATCATCCCCATCGCCATCAGCACGCTGGCCACGACGAGGTCGATGATCAGGAACGGAATGAAGATCGTGAAGCCGATCTGGAACGCGGTCTTCAGCTCGCTTGTGACGAAGGCCGGCACCAGCACCGAGAACGGCACGTCGTCCGGGCTCTGCATTTCGGGCGTCTTGGCCATCTGGGCGAACAGCGCCAGGTCTTTCTCGCGCGTCTGGCGCAGCATGAAGGCACGTACCGGCACCGCGGCGCGCTCCGCGGCGGCCTCCAGGCTGATGCGGTTTTCGGACAGCGGCTTGTAGGCGTCGGCGTAGACCTTGTCGAGCACCGGCGACATGACGAAGAACGTCAGGAACAGCGACAGGCCCACCAGCACCTGGTTGGGCGGCGACGACGCCGTGCCCAGCGCGTTGCGCAGCAGGCCCAGCACGATGATGATGCGCGTGAAGCCCGTCATCATCAGCATGGCCGCCGGCAGGAACGACAGCGACGTGAGCAGGACCAGCGTCTGGATCGACAGCGACCAGACCTGGCCGCCACCGGCGGCGGCGCGGCTGGTGACGCCCGGCAGCGACTGCGCCAGCGCGGCGTCGGGTGCGAGCCACAGCGCCAGCGGCAGCAGGGCCAGCAGGGCGGCCGCCACGCGCGACGGACGCACGAAGGGCTTCACGGGTAGCCGCTGGACAGCGGCGGCACGCGGCGATTTCATTTCTTGAGGTTTTCCTGCATGGCGCGCATCAGGCGTTCGCCGAAGCCGCCCTGCATGGGCGGGGTCGGCGGCGAGCCGGTGGGCGCGCCGCTGTCCGGCTGTGCCGGAAGCGTATGGAGCGGGCGGATTTCGTTGGGCGAGACACCGAGCACGAGCCAGGTATCGCCCACTTCCACGGTCACAACCTTCTGGCGCGTGCCCAGCGCCAGGCTGTTCACGACCTTGATCGATGCGTTGCCGGCGCCGTGGCGCACCAGGCCGGTGCGGCGCGCGACCCAGGCCATGCCCAGGATCAGCGCGATGACCGCGAAGAGGCCCAGGCCCGCCTGGGCCAGGCTGCCGCTGCTGCTGATCGCCGGCGCGTTGCTGGCGAACGCGTGGCTGGCGGCGGCACTGCTGGCGGGGTAGCCCGCCGGGGCGGTGCCGCGCACGGCATCAGCGGCCTGCGCGCCGGTCGCGGCAAGGCCCGTGAGGACGATGCCCGAGGCAATGCGCGCGGCAACTGCGGACCGGCGCGAGGCGGCTGTCATTTGTTGAGCTTCCGGATACGTTCGGACGGCGTGATGATGTCCGTCAGGCGAATGCCGAACTTGTCGTTCACCACCACCACTTCGCCCTGGGCGATCAGGTAGCCGTTCACGAGTACGTCCATCGGTTCGCCGGCCAGGCCGTCGAGTTCCACCACCGAGCCCTGCGCCAGTTGCAGCAGGTTCTTGATGGGCACCTTGGTGCGGCCCAGTTCCACGGTCAGTTGCACGGGGATATCGAGGATCATCCCGATATCGTTGTGGAAGCCGCTCGGTGCCTCCTGTGCCAGGGGCGGGAATACGGTGGAAGCCGCGGGCGTGGCGGTCGCCATGGCCGAGGCCGCCGGTGCCGTGGTAGTGGCCGCTTCGGCAGCGGGCGCAGCCTGTTCGACGCTGGTCTGCTCCGCCAGGGCGCTGGCCCAATCGTCCATCGGATCGACCGGCTTGTCCTGAGTGCCGTCAGTCATGATCGGTTTCCTTGTTGGGATCGCTGTCTTGGTAATTGATCATTCGTTCCACGCGCAGTGCGTACTGGCCGTTCATCGTGCCGAAACCGCACTGCATGACGGGCACGCCGTCAACCTTGCCGAAGATCTTCTCCGGCAATTCGATCGGCAGCACGTCGCCTTCACGCATGGCCAGAACCTCGGCCACGGTGCTGCGCAGGTGCGCGAATTCGGCCACCAGTTCCACTTCGGCGGCACGCAGCTGGTTGGAAAGCTGGCCCAGCCAGCGTTTGTCCACCTCGACTTCGTCCTGCAGCGGATTCATCAGCAGATCGCGCAGCGGCTCGATCATCGAGAAGGGGATACAGATATGCAGTTGCCCGCCCACGGCGCCCAGTTCGATGTGGAACGCCGTGGTGACCACGGCATCGTTCGGGCCGGCCACGTTGGCGAACTTGGTGTGCATCTCGGAGCGGACATAGTCGAACTCGATCGGATGCACGGTGCGCCAGGCCTGGCTGTAGCTGTTCAGCGTCAGGTCCAGCATACGGCGGATGATGCGCTGCTCGGTCTGGGTAAAGTCGCGGCCTTCCACGCGGGTGTGGAAGCGTCCGTCGCCGCCGAACAGGTTGTCGACCACCAGGAACACCAGGTTCGGGTCGTACACGAACAGTGCGGTGCCCCGCAGCGGCTTCATGTGAACCAGGTTCAGGTTGGTCGGCACCGGCAGGTTGCGCACGAAATCGCCGTACTTCTCGATCCTGACCGTGCCGACCGAGATGTCGGCGCCGCGGCGGATGAAGTTGAACAGCGCGGTACGCAGTGCCCGGGCAAAACGCTCGTTGATGATTTCGAGCGTGTGCAGGCGGCCGCGGACGATACGTTCCTGGTTGGCCAGGTTGTACGGCCGCACACCGCCTTCTTCGACGACCGGTGCGCTGGCCGCTGGCGTATCGGCTTCGCCGGATACGCCTTTCAGTAGTTCGTCTACCTCGTCCTGCGAGAGGAACTTGTCGTAGGCCATCTAGTGTCCTGCCCCGTGAACGGCTGTGAGGATGAAACGGTCCATGTCCGGCTTCAGACGTCGCGCGTCACGCGACGGCAGGAAAGAAGTTCGGCGGGCAGTTTCATATCTATCGGTTTGGCTCAGGGTTCGCGGTGCGGACAGCAGTGTTACTGCACCACGAACGAAGTAAACAAGACATCCAGGATCTTCTGCGGCGGCAGACCCGGGGCAAACGGCTGGCTGATCGCCGCCTGGATGTCCTGGGCCAGCTTGCGCTTGCCTTCCACCGTGGCCAGATCGGCCGGCTGGCGTGCCGAGAGCAGCAGCAGGATGCGGCTGCGTGCTTCCGGCTGATACTGCGCCAGACGTCCCTGGGTGTCGGCATCCGCCACCTTCAGCGACAGGCCGGTGTGCAGGAAGCGGTCGCCGTCATCGCTCTTGAGGTTGACGGTGAACGCATCCAGCGGCACGAAGATCGGCGGCGGCACCACCGGGGCAGCCGGAGCTGCCGGCTGGTGATTGCTGCTGAGGATGCTGCCAAGGAAAAAGCCGCCAGCAGCCAGCACCACTACCAGCACGCCGCCGCCAATCAGCAGCAGTCGGCCGCGCTTGCTCGAAGTGCCGCCAGTCTGGGAGGGGGAAAGCGTGTTCGCCATGAGATGCCTGTGTCGGAATGCCTGCCATTCTTCCTGAATCGCAGGTAAGCAAAGGGCCGATAAAAAGGGGGAAACCCGCTTAGCTTGGCCGTTTGAGCCAGCGGGCATCGGGCGCAGGGGCGCATTGGCGCGCCATTTGCGCCTGCTACGCTGGTTAACGATAACGGGGCGCGGAACTTAAGACGTGCATGTCGGGAATCCCGCGAATCGTGATGTAAAAGTAATCCATGAGCCGCTTTTGGTCCGACGCTGCCCTGCGGCCTTGCCTGCTGCCGGAACCGTTCTCATCTGCAGCTTTGCAACATTCCTTCGCCCGCGAAGCCTTGTCGTATCGTGTTTCCGCCAATTTAACTCTTATATAAGATATAAGACATTTGATCTCCGGCGGACTTCGGATTACAATCACGCGGCCGCTGGCGGTATTGCGCCGCCGGCCCACAAGAGACAAGGCAGTACCCGTTACAACCCTATTAACAGCAGGTTCCCATGCTTGATACCTATCGCGCCCATGTCGCCGAACGCGCTGCGCTTGGCATTCCTCCTCTGCCGCTGACCGCCAAGCAGACGGCCGAGCTGATCGAACTGATCAAGAACCCGCCGGCGGGTGAAGAGCAGACCCTGGTGGACCTGATTACGTACCGCGTGCCGGCTGGCGTGGACGACGCTGCCAAGGTCAAGGCTTCGTACCTGGCCGCCGTGGCCCTGGGTTCGGAAAAGACCGCACTGATCTCGCGCGCCCGCGCCACCGAACTGCTCGGCACGATGCTGGGCGGCTACAACATCTCGCCGCTGATCGAACTGCTGGACGACGCCGAAGTGGGCGCCGTGGCCGCCGACGCGCTGAAGAAGACGCTGCTGATGTTCGACGCCTTCCACGACGTGAAGGAAAAGGCCGACAAGGGCAACGCCCACGCAAAGGCCGTGCTGCAGAGCTGGGCCGACGCCGAGTGGTTCACGAGCCGCCCGGAACTGCCGCAATCGCTGACGATCACCGTGTTCAAGGTGCCGGGCGAGACCAACACCGACGACCTGTCGCCGGCCCCCGATGCCACCACGCGCCCGGACATCCCGATGCACGCGCTGGCCATGCTGAAGAACAAGCGCGAAGGCGCAGCGTTCCAGCCGGAAGAAGACGGCAAGCGCGGCCCGGTGGCATTCATCGAATCGCTCAAGGACAAGGGCAACCTGGTGGCCTACGTCGGTGACGTGGTCGGTACGGGTTCCAGCCGCAAGTCGGCCACCAACTCGGTGCTGTGGTTCACGGGCGAAGACATCCCCTTCGTGCCGAACAAGCGTTTCGGCGGCGTGTGCCTGGGCAGCAAGATCGCCCCGATCTTCTACAACACGATGGAAGATGCCGGCGCGCTGCCGATCGAACTCGACGTGTCGCAGATGGAAATGGGCGACGTCGTGGAACTGCGCCCGTACGAAGGCAAGGCCCTGAAGAACGGCGCCGTGATCGCCGAATTCAAGGTCAAGTCGGATGTGCTGTTCGACGAAGTGCGCGCCGGCGGCCGCATTCCGCTGATCATCGGCCGTGGCCTGACCGCCAAGGCCCGCGAGGCGCTGGGCCTGGCCCCGTCGACGCTGTTCCGCCTGCCGCAGAACCCGGTCGACACTGGCCGCGGTTTCACGCTGGCCCAGAAGATGGTTGGCCGCGCCTGTGGCCTGGCCGAAGGCAAGGGCATCCGCCCGGGCACGTACTGCGAACCGAAGATGACTTCGGTGGGCTCGCAGGACACCACCGGCCCGATGACGCGCGACGAGCTGAAGGATCTGGCCTGCCTGGGCTTCTCGGCCGACCTGGTGATGCAGTCGTTCTGCCACACCGCCGCGTATCCGAAGCCGGTTGACGTGAAGACGCACCACACGCTGCCGCAATTCATCAGCACCCGTGGCGGCATCTCGCTGCGCCCGGGCGACGGCGTGATCCACTCGTGGCTGAACCGCATGCTGCTGCCCGACACCGTCGGCACTGGCGGCGATTCGCACACCCGCTTCCCGATCGGCATCAGCTTCCCGGCCGGTTCGGGTCTGGTGGCCTTTGCCGCCGCCACCGGCGTGATGCCGCTGGACATGCCGGAATCGGTGCTGGTCCGCTTCAAGGGCAAGATGCAGCCCGGCGTGACGCTGCGCGACCTGGTCAACGCCATTCCGCTGTACGCGATCAAGCAGGGCCTGCTGACCGTGGCCAAGCAAGGCAAGCAGAACATTTTCTCGGGCCGTATCCTCGAAATCGAAGGTCTGCCCGACCTGAAGGTGGAACAGGCCTTCGAACTGTCGGACGCCTCGGCAGAGCGTTCGGCAGCCGGCTGCACCGTGCGCCTGAACAAGGAACCGATCATCGAATACATCAACAGCAACATCACGCTGCTGAAGTGGATGATCGCCGAAGGCTACCAGGACCCGCGCAGCCTGCAGCGCCGTATCAAGGCCATGGAAGCATGGCTGGCCGATCCGAAGCTGCTGGCTCCGGACGCCGACGCCGAGTACGCTGCCGTGATCGAAATCGACCTGGCCGACGTGCACGAGCCGATCGTGGCCTGCCCGAACGATCCGGACGACGTGAAGACGCTGTCGGACGTGGCTGGCGCCAAGATCGACGAAGTGTTCATCGGTTCGTGCATGACCAACATCGGCCACTTCCGTGCCGCGTCGAAGCTGCTGGAAGGCAAGCGCGACATCCCCGTGAAGCTGTGGGTCGCCCCGCCGACCAAGATGGATCAGAAGCAGCTGACCGAGGAAGGCCACTACGGCGTGTTCGGCACGGCCGGTGCGCGTACCGAAATGCCGGGCTGCTCGCTGTGCATGGGCAACCAGGCACAGGTGCGCGAAGGCGCCACGGTGATGTCGACCTCGACGCGTAACTTCCCGAACCGTCTGGGCAAGAACACCAACGTGTACCTTGGCTCCGCCGAACTGGCCGCCATCTGCTCGCGCCTTGGCCGTATCCCGAACAAGGAAGAGTACATGGCCGACATGGGCGTGCTGAACGCCAATGGCGACAAGATCTACAAGTACATGAACTTCGACCAGATCGAAGACTTCAAGGAAGTGGCCGATACCGTGACAATCTGACGCACGTTTCTCCGCCACGGCAGTTGCAGTGGCAGCCTGGCGGCGAAACGGCCTGATGATTGATGAACCCCGCCCGCGTGCAAGCGCGTGCGGGGTTTTTTATTGCCGACCGGAAAGCCGAACGTCCGGCACGGCCCTGCGGCCGCAGCGGGTGAATGGGCGGGATCGACCGTGCTGGACCAGCGTTACTTGGACTTCGCCCCGTCGGTATAGGGGTCTGGATTGCCGGTCTTGGCGCCGTCGGTGTACGGATCGGGTTTGCCTACGCGCGCGCCGTCGGTGTACGGGTTGTACTTGTCCGACTTGGCGCCGTCAGTGTACGGATCGGCCTTGGCCGACGGGGCCAGGTCGCTGCGGGTCGACTTGTTCGCGCCTTCGGTATAGGGGTCGAACTTGCCGGCCTTGGCGCCATCGGTGTAGGGATCGGGCTTGCCCTTGGCGCCGTCGGTGTACGGGTCGGCCTTGCCGGCCTTGGCGCCCTGCGAATACGGATCGAACTGCTTGGTCTGCGCGTGCGCAAGTGGAGCCATGGCCACGGCTGCCGCGGCGACGATCAGGCTGGAAAGAAGTGTCTTGCTCATGGGAGCCTCGCCAGATTGGGGGCGCGATTCAAGGGCCCGCCCGAGTGCGCCCATCAAGCCATCGGGCAGGCGGCATGACGCAAGTCTGAGATTGCTGTCATTTGCAAGGATAGACCTTGCCGCTGGAACATGCCGACGGCAGGCCATGCCAGCGCCGGCACGGTGTTCGTCAGTGGGAATTGCCCTTGCGCTCGCGCGCCGTCTCGCGCACATGCACGGCCGGCACATCGACCACGTCCCCCTTGGCGGTGGCCACGGCCGCGATGTCGGGCATCACCGGGATGGCCGGCAGCAGCACCGGAACGCCGAGCCAGTGGCCCAAGGCATCCATCCAGGCACGCTGGGTGGCCGCGCCCAGCTCCAGCATGGCGTTGGCGTAGTGCAGCGGGATCGACATCAGCGGCATCTGGCTGGTCCACTGCCGCGCGTAGAGTTCCTCGGGATCTTGCGGCATGAAGCATGAGGCCCAGTCGAACTGGGTTTCCTCCACGATCGACCGCGAGAAGTCGGCATTCAGGCCCATCATCTTTTGCCAGTTTTCCAGCAGCTTGTTGTCGAACATCGCAAACGGCTGGAAGGCAGGCGGAAAAGCGAACGGCTGGAACGGCCAGTTGGCCCAGGGGTTCGTAGGTTGGCTTTGCATGCTGGAAAACTCCAGGTTGGAAACCGGTGAAAAACGCGTGGTACATCGCGGGCGGTGCAGCAAGCGCCGCATGTACAAGTCGATGGAACAGTGTGACCGTTCGGGGTGATGCCGGCTCTACGGCAGGCCATCGTGGCATCCCTTGGGCCGACCACCACATCGTTATCCATGACAGACCACGGGTCAACGGCGGATATCCCGGTTCCCCTTCGCGATTCGCGATGCACGGGCCAGACAGGTCGCGTAAGCCGGCCCGGTCACAACTGGCGCCCGCCGTCGTGCCGCAGGCACAATACGGGGCCGGACATTCAGGCGGATCGCCACCAGGAGAGGAAATGGAACTGCGGCAACTGCGCTACTTCGTGCACGTGGTGGAGCTGGGCAGCATGGGGCAGGCAGCCCAACGGCTGGGCGTGGTCACGTCTGCGTTGAGCCAGCAGATCAGCCGCCTGGAGAGCGAACTGTCCACGCGGCTGCTGCAGCGTACGTCCAGTGGCGTGGTGCCCACCGATGCCGGGCTGGCGTTCTGGCGCCAGGCGCAACTGGCGCTGCGTCATGCCGACGACGCCGCACATGCGGCGCGTACGGCGCGGCTGTCGGGCCATGTCAGCGTAGGCATGGCGCCAAGCACGCTTGCCGTGCTGGGGCCGTCGTTCATGCTGGCCATGCGCGACCGGTATCCCGATATCCGCCTGCACCTGGTCGAAAGCCTGTCGGGCGGCCTGGCCGCGATGATCGGCGCGCGCCAGCTCGACCTGGCCGTACTGTTCCAGCTCGAGCCGGGACAACGCTGGAGCAGCATGCCGTTGCTGGAAGAACGGCTGTTCGTGATCGCACGGCCCGACCAGCCTGGCCTGCCGGCCGCCGAGACCATGCCGCTGAGGGCCATCGGCGACCTGCCGCTGATCCTGCCAAGCGGCGCCCACGGGCTGCGCGCGGTGCTCAACGCCGCATCGGCGCGTAACCCGCGCCCGCTGAATGTGGTGGCGGAGATCGATGGCCTGGCGATGCTGATGGATGCCGTGCGCGCCGGCATTGGTGCCACCATCCAGCCCGGCGCGGCCGTGGCCCGCCATCTGGGCGACCCGCTGAGGCTGATCGAAATCGTCGACGCGGGGGTGAGCCGGCCCAACATGCTGGTGAGCCTGTCGGACGATGAACTGTCGCCCGCCGGTCTTGCCGCGCGAAGCGTGCTGGAGCAGGTGGCGCGCGAACTGGTGACGGCCGGGCGCTGGCCGGGTGCCACCCTTCACAAATCCTGAACACCGTCTGCTGCGTGGGGGCTGGTGCACACGGTGCACGGTCCGTAGAGTCGTGGCATTCGAACGATTCCAACGATTCCTGCAGGAGACTCGCATGACCCCACGCATGCCGCGCCGCATCGCGCTGAAGGCGCTCGGCGCCCTGGCCCTGGCTGCCGCCATCCCGGCCCCTTTCACCACCGCTGCGTTCGCCGCCGATGCCTGGCCGTCCAAGCCAATCACGCTGGTCGTGCCGTTTGCGTCGGGTGGCACCACCGACATCATCGGCCGTGCGGTGGGCCAGCGGCTGGGCGAGGCACTGGGCCAGCCCGTGGTGGTCGATAACCGGCCCGGCGCCGGCGGCACCATCGGCGGGGCGCTGGTGGCGCGCGCCAACCCGGACGGCTACACGTTCCTGCTGGCTACCGTGGCCCATACAATGGCCCCCGGCATCTACAAGACGCTGCCGTACGATTTCCAGAAGGACCTGGAACCGATCGGCATGGTGGCGCTGACGCCGAACGTGCTGATCGTCAATCCGTCGATTCCGGCCAGGACGGTTCAGGAACTGGTGGCCTACATCAAGGCCAATCCGGGCAAGGTCAACTATGGATCGGCCGGCATCGGCAGCACCGAGCACCTGTCTGGCGAGCTGTTCCGTGCGTCCACGGGCACCGATATCTCGCATGTGCCGTACAAGGGTGGCGCGCCGATGATGACCGACCTGATCGCGGGCCAGATCCAGATGGCGATCGAGACCAGCCCGTCGGCCAATCCGCATATCAAGAGCGGCAAGGTCAAGGCGCTGGCCGTGACGTCGGCCAGGCGTTCGGCCGCCTATCCCGGCGTGCCGACGGTGGCCGAAAGCGGCGTGCCCGGCTATGAGGTCACCACCTGGTATGCGCTGATGGCGCCGCATGGCACGCCCGAGGCGGTGCGCCAGCGCGTGAGCGCGGAGCTGGCCAAGGTGCTGAAGCAGCCCGACGTGCAGAAGCGATTCGACGAACAGGGCGTGACCGCCGGCGACATGACGCCGCAGCAGCTGGCCGGCTTCATCAAGACCGAAACCACCAAGTGGACCAAGGTGGCCAGGGATTCGGGCGCGAAGGCCGAATAAGCGCGCTCAGGCGGCCGCCGGGGCCACCCCGCGCGCCAGCATCTGCGCCAGTTCCACGGCCGGCACCGGCCGGCCGAACAGCCAGCCCTGGCCGTAGTCCACGCCCTGCGCGCGCAGGAAATCGGCCTGGGCGCGGTCCTCGATGCCTTCGGCCACCACCTGCAGGCCCAGCGACTGGGCCATGGCGATGATGTGCGGCGCCACGGTGCTCGACGCCGCCTCCTGCCCGATCGTGTCGACAAAGGACTTGTCGATCTTCAGCGCATCCACCTTGAAGCTCTGCAGGTAAGACAGGCTGGAGTAGCCCGTGCCGAAGTCGTCGATATAGACCGGGTGGCCCGCGTCGCGGAACGCCTGGATCGTGTCGCGCGCCACGTCCGGTTCCAGGAAGCCGCGCTCGGTGGCCTCGATGCGGATCTGTTCCGGCGAGATGCCGGTGCCGCGCAGGCGCGCGGTCAGTACGCCCAGGAAGCGGCGGCTCTTCAGGTCTTCCGTGCCGACGTTGATCGATACGTAGAACGATGGATGCCGGCGCAGCAGCGTGCCCAGTTCGGCCAGCACGATGTCGAGCACCTGGTCGGTGATCTGCTGGATCAGGCCAGCGTTCTCCGCCATCGGGATGAACAGGTTGGGGCGTACCAGCCGGCCGTGGCGGCGCCAGCGCACCAGCGCTTCGACGCCCACGCACTGGTTGTCCGACAGCGACACGATGGGCTGGTAGTGCACCGCCATCTCGTGGCGCCGCACCGCCCCGCGCAACTCGCCCTCCAGGCTGAAGCGGCGGGTGGCACGGCGCCAGACCAGGATGCCCAGCGGCACCCCGGCGGCCAGCCCGACGACCAGCCCGCCCACCAGCAGCGCCTTCCAGTTGGCCAGCAGCGCGGCGCGCGGCGCCAGCACCACCACCGCCAGCGGCATCGTGCGCGACTTGCGCAGGACGATCGACGCATCGTCGTCGTTGGCCGCGTCGCCGCCCGATCCATAGGCGTGGTCGGCGTAGGCGCGTTGCAGCCGCGGCAGGTTGGCGCCCTGCGACGCGGCGAAGATGCGCCCGGCATCGGTCTGCACGGCGGCCAGCATGCGCGATTCGCGGTCCACCACGTCGACGAAGGTCTGCGGGTCGAGCCCGACATAGCTGCCGTTGCGGCCCAGCAGCATCGACCGGCGCGGCGCGGCAAACGGGTTGGGCTGGTCGAACCAGTAATCCAGGCCGTCTGGCGTGCGCCAGTCCGGCGGCGGCAGGATGAACTGGTCGGCCTGCACCGCGCCCAGCAGGGCCGAGCACAGCCGCTTGCCGCCCCGGTAGGCGCCCGCATCCTGGATATGCCGATAGGTATAGGTGATGCGCCGCATCTCCACCAGGTGCGACGCCGCGCAGGGGTCCTCGCGCAGCGATTCCAGGTCCTGCAGTGCATTGAGTGCCTGGGTCATGACCGTCTCGGCGCGCGTGACAGCCGCATCGGCGAACACGCTCAGCTGCTCCGATTCGCGCCGGCTGGCTTCGAGCTGGGCCATGAATACGCCGATCCCCACCGGGAACAGCGTGGCCATCGTCGCCAGCACGATCGTCACCACCAGGAACCAGCTGCGCTGCATCGGGAGCCCTCAGGAGAGTGCGCCACGGAGGGCGCCCACGGCGCGGTGCGCGCCGTCCCATTCACAAACACACAAACCGGATTCGACAGTCTTGTCAGTGTTGCCTGATATCTGGAGCGGGGAAGTCTTGCGTTGCTGCACCACAAATCGCCTGCCTGCTCTGGGGAGCATAGCTAACAATCACCGCGCACGTTTGATACTTTGCGCCTGTTTTTGCCATGCCGACGCGCGACACGCGGGCCGTCGCCCGACAGGCGGCACAGCCGTGACCACAGGGTAAGGGATATTTGTCTACGCCCGGATTCATCCCGATGGCGGGGTGGTGGCAGGCCTGGCTGTGGCGAAGGCATCATATGCGAGGGATCGCCAGGAGGCCAGACAGGCGGGCCGCCGAAGCGGCCAAGCGGCAGAGGGGGGGCGGATCAGGGCAGATGGAGGCAGGTAACGCCTGGGCGCGGGCGCAGCAAGTCCGCGCTGTGTCGCCCCGGCTACGCTTTTCGACGGCGGCCGGCCGTTGGACGGCGCTCAGATGGCCGACTTCAGGACCGCGCCAGTGGCGAAGAAGCTCTGCAGGTTGTCGAACACCAGCCCGGCCATTGCCGCCCGGGTCTCGTGCGTGCCGCTGGCCACGTGCGGCAACAGCACCACGTTGTCCAGCGCGAACAGGGCTTCGGGCACCCTGGGCTCGTGCTCGAACACGTCCAGCCCGGCGCCGGCAATGCGCTTGTGCGTCAGGGCATCGACCAGCGCCGCTTCATCCACCACCGTGCCACGGGCGATATTGATCAGATAGCCCTTCGGACCCAGCGCCTTCAGTACGTCAGCGGACACCAGATGGCGCGTCTCGGGCCCGCCCGAAGCGGCGATCACCAGAAAATCGGCCCACTCGGCCAGCGCCTGGAGCGACGGCTCGAAGCCATAGGGCACCCCTTCCTGCGCCTTGCGGCCGAAGTAGCGCACCGCCATGTCGAAGCCGCTCGACCGTTTGGCGATGACGCGGCCGATGCGGCCCATGCCGACGATGCCCAGCCGCTTTCCGCTGACGCGTGTGGTCAGCGGATACGGGCCCTTGAGCCAGTCGCCACGGCGCACGTAGCGGTCGGCGGCGCTGACCTGGCGCGCGGCGTCCATCAGCAGCGCGAACGCGGTGTCGGCCACGCAGTCGTTGAGCACGTCGGGCGTGTAGCCGACGGCAATGCCGCGTGCGCGGGCGGTGTCCAGGTCCAGCTTGTCCAGGCCCACGCCGAAGCTGGAAATCACGCGCAGGTTCGGCAGCGTGGCCAGCATCGCGGCGTCCACGCCGGTGGCGGCGCGCGTGGTCATTGCCACGAACTGGCTACCGTGCTGCGCCAGGTAGGCGGCAGGATCGCTTTCGGCCCAGAGCGGATGCACGTCGAAATGCTCGGCCAGACGGGCTTCGGTCTGTTCCGGGAGCCGGCCGTGCTGCAGGAGGCGGGGTTTCATGCGAGAAGAGTCCTTTTCTGATGGAAGTGTCCGGGCGCGCGGGTCAGTCGGCGCTCAGGTGATTATCGGCGATGATCCTTGCGTAACGCTTGCGGTCGTTGGCGATGGTCTCGGCAAACTGCTGCGGGGTGCTGCCGACGGGAATCGCACCCTGTTCGATCAGCTGTTTCTTCACCTCCGGCATGGCCACCACCTTCTTCACGTCGGCGGCGATCTTGTCGACGATGTCCTTCGGCGTGCCGGCGGGCGCCAGCAGGCCCACCCAGGAACCCGACTCGGCGTTCTGGATGCCGACCTCGGCCAGCGTGGGCACGTCGGGCATCGACGGCGAACGCACATGGCCGGTCACGGCCAGCGCACGCAGCTTGCCGGCCTTCACGTGGCCGGTGGTTTCCAGGATCGACGCGAACAGCATGTCCACGTTGCCGGCCATCAGGTCGGTCATGGCCGCGCCGCCGCCCTTGTAGGGCACGTGCAGCATGTCGGTGCCGGTGGCGGCCTTGAAGATCTCGCCGGACAGGTGCGGCGAACCCCCCGTGCCGGAGCTGGCGAACGTCAGCGTGCCGGGCCTGGCCTTGGCCAGCGCCACCAGTTCCTTCGGCGTTTTCGCGGGCAGGCCCGGCGTGACCACCAGCGCGAACGGCAGTTCGGCCATCATCGTCACCGGCACGAAGCTGTCGGGCTTGTAGTTGAGCTTCTTGTACAGGAACGGGTTGATCGACTGCGTGCCGACGTTGCCGGCCACCAGCGTGTAGCCATCGGGTTTGGCGCGCGCGGTCAGTTCCAGGCCGACGTTGCCCGCGGCGCCGGGGCGGTTGTCCACCACCACGGGCTGGCTCCAGATCTGCGACAGCCGCTGTGCGACGAGCCGCGTGCCGATGTCGGTGCCGCCGCCGGGCGTGAACGGCACGATGATGGTGACGGGCCGGGTCGGCCAGTCGCCCTGCGCGTGGGCGCCAAAGGCAGCCGTGACGGCCAGGGCCGCGGCGGCGGCAATGCGGGCAGTCTTCAACATGGGTTTGTCTCCGGAATTGTTTTAGGTTTCTATGTCTGGGATTGCGCGTCAGCGGCCGCGGGCGTTGCGCCAGGCCGCGAAATCGTTGCGTGCCTGTTCGGTGGTCGGCGGATAGAGCCCGATGATCGAGCGCCCGTTGCGCACTTCCTCGGTCACGAAGTCCTCGAACGCGGTCATTTCCACGGCCTCGGCGGCGATCTCCTCGGCGATGTGCCACGGAATGACGACCACGCCTTCGGCATCGCCCACGATCACATCGCCGGGGAACACCGCCACGTCGCCGCAGCCGATCGGCACGTTGAATTCCAGCGCCTGGTGCAGCGTCAGGTTGGTGGGCGCCGACGGACGATGGTGGTAGGCGGGCATGGCCATCTGCGCGATCTCGGGCGAATCGCGGAAGCCACCGTCGGTGACGATGCCCGCGCCGCCGCGCTGCATCAGCCGCGTGACCAGGATCGAACCGGCCGAGGCGGCGCGCGCGTCCTTGCGGCTGTCGATCACCAGCACGGCGCCGGGTGGGCACTGCTCGATGGCCTGGCGCTGCGGATGGTTCGGGTCCTGGAACACGGTGATGGGATTCAGGTCCTCGCGCGCCGGGATATAGCGCAGCGTGAACGCTTCGCCGACCATCGTGCCGGCGTCGGGGTTGAGCGGGCGTACGTCCTGGATGAACTGGTTGCGCAGGCCGCGCTTGAACAGCGCGGTGCAGAGCGTGGCGGTGCTGACGGTCTTCAGCGCGTCGCGCAGACCGGAACCGAGCGGGGTCATGGGGTGGCCTCAGTAGATGCTCGGTTCGCCCACGGGCTCGCCGAAATCGGTTTGCAGGAAGTCGAAATCGCAGCCGTCGTTGGCCTGGCGCACATGGCGCGAGAACATGTAGCCGTAGCCGCGCATATAGCGCGGCGGCAGCGGGGTCCATGCGGCGCGGCGCGCGGCCAGTTCCTCGTCGGACACTTCCAGATGGATGCTGCGCCGGTCGATGTCGACCGAGATCAGGTCGCCCGTCTTCACCAGGGCGAACGGACCCCCGATGTAGGCCTCGGGGGCCACGTGCAGGATGCAGGCGCCGTAGCTGGTGCCGCTCATGCGCGCATCGGACATCCGCAGCATGTCGCGCACGCCCTGCTTCACGAGCTTTTTCGGGATCGGCAGCATGCCCCACTCGGGCATGCCGGGGCCGCCCTGCGGGCCGGCGTTGCGCAGGATCAGGATGTGGTCGGCCGTGACGTCGAGGTCCTCGTTCTCGACAGCGGCCTTCATCGACGGGTAGTCGTCGAACACCAGCGCCGGGCCCGTATGTTTGAAGAATCGCTTCTCGCACGCGCTGGGCTTGATCACGCAGCCGTCGGGCGCGATATTGCCGCGCAGCACGGCCAGCGCGCCTTCCTGGTACAGCGCGTTCTCGCAGGTCCGGATCACGTCGTCGTTGTGGACCTCGGCGCCCGCAATGTTCTCGCCCAGCGTGCGGCCGGTGACCGTGGGGGCGTCGAGGTGAAGCTTGTCGCGGATGCGGTTCATCAGTGCCGGCAATCCGCCCGCGTAGAAGAAGTCCTCCATCAGGTAGGTGTCGCCGCTGGGCCGGATGTTGGCGATCACCGGCACATGGCGGCTGGCGCGGTCGAAGTCGTCCAGGCCGATGTCGTGGCCGGCGCGACGCGCCATGGCAATCACGTGGATGATGGCGTTGGTGGAGCAGCCCATCGCCATGGCCACGGCAATCGCGTTCTGGAACGATGCATGTGTCTGGATGCGCTGCGGCGTCAGGTCTTCCCAGACCATGCCGACGATGCGCCGGCCGGCCTCGGAGCACATGCGGATGTGGTTGGCGTCGGCCGCCGGAATCGACGATGCGCCGGGCAGCGTCATGCCGATGGTCTCGGCAATCGCGGTCATCGTGCTGGCCGTGCCCATCGTCATGCACGTGCCGTGGCTGCGCGCGATGCCGCCCTCGATGCCGATCCACTCCGTCTTGCTGATATTGCCGGCGCGGCGCTCGTCCCAGAACTTCCAGGCGTCGGAGCCCGATCCCAGCACCTGGCCCTTGTAGTTGCCGCGCAGCATGGGGCCGGCGGGCACGTAGATGGCCGGCACACCGGCGCTGGTGGCGCCCATCAGCAGGCCCGGGGTGGTCTTGTCGCATCCGCCCATCAGCACCGCGCCGTCGATCGGATGCGAGCGGATCAGCTCTTCGGTCTCGATGGCAAGCAGGTTGCGGTAGAGCATGGTGGTCGGCTTGACCGAGCTCTCGGACAAGGAAATGGCCGGTAGTTCCACGGGGAAACCACCGGCCTGCAGGATGCCGCGCTTCACGTCGTCCACGCGCTGCTTGAAGTGCGCGTGGCAGGGGTTGATATCGGACCATGTGTTGATGATGGCGATGAGCGGCTTGCCCATCCATTCATCGGGCGCGTAGCCCATCTGCATGATCCGCGAGCGATGCCCGGACGAGCGCAAGTCGTCGGGCGCGAACCAGCGCGCGCTGCGCAGCTGGTCCGGCGTTTTCTTATGTGCCGTCATCGTTGTCTCTTCCACCTGGAATCCTGCCGGTCGCGTAGTTGTACGACGACTGGGGTTTCGGGAATTAAAGCACTAATATATTAGTACGTCAACGCAGGGATTTCCGCAGCCGGTTCGGCTAGAATCGCGCGCAACATTCCAGTCATTTACGCATGGCCGCCACGCTCCCCAATCCGTCCACGCAGTTTCAGTTCGACCGCACGCGCCAGGCGGCGCCGCAGGTGTTCGAGCATATGCGCGACCAGATCATCTCGATGGCGCTGCCGCCCGGCACGGTGCTGTCGCGCCCCGAACTGGCGCTGCAATACGGCATCAGCCAGACGCCGGTGCGCGATGCGCTGATGCGGCTGGCCGAAGAAGGGCTGGTCGATGTGTTTCCCCAGCACGCCACACGCGTCAGCCGCATCGACGTGGCACTGGCGCGGCAGGCGCACTTTCTGCGCCGCTCGGTGGAGGTGGAGATCGTCCGGACCCTGGCCGGCGCGCCCGATGAGGCCCTGGTGGAACGGCTGCGCGCCACGGTGGCACGCCAGCAGCGCATGCTGGAACTCGACGACCTGGCCGAATTCACCGCGAACGACCAGTATTTCCATCGCCAGCTCTACGAGGCCGCCGCCGTGCCGGACCTGTTCGGGCTGGTGCGCCGCCAGAGCGGCCATCTGGACCGCCTGCGCCGGCTGCACCTGCCGATTCCGGGCAAGGCCAATGCAGTGCTGCGCGACCATACCGCGATCATCGACGCCATCGCCGCCGGTGACGTGGCTGCCGCCGAGACCGCGCTGCGCGACCACCTGACCGGCACCCTGGCCAACGTCGAGGACATCCGCTCGCGCTTCCGCGACTACCTGCGCTAAAGCCGCGCCCGCCGGCCCGAATCGGGTCAGGGCGTTTGTTTTTGGCAACGGCTCGCCCGCCATCTACCCACTACATGGGTAATGACAGCTTCAATGCATTCGTCAATCACGAAGGATTTGTCGATTGCTGGCGGAAATTGATAGATTTCGGAGGTATTTATTGCCGGGTAGACCAAGATGTCCGCCAGAGTCACCATTACCAGCAGCGATCAACTGGGGCAGGTGCTCCAGGGCGCGCGCAAGATCGCAGGCCTGACCCAGGCCGACGCCGCCGCACGGCTGGCCATCAGCCAGAGCCGCATTTCCCATATGGAGCTGAATCCGGAGACCATCAGCGTCGCCCAGTTGCTGGCGCTGCTGGGGGCCTACGGCATGGATCTGATCGTCGAGCCCCGCGCCGTGCGCGATGCGTTGCTGGAGAAGCTCGAATGGTAGCCGGCGCGGGCCTGCGTGCGCCGCGCCCGGCCCGTCAGGGCAGATAGCCCAGCAGCTTCCACCAGAGGTAATCGAGCGGCAGCAACACCACCAGCGTGATGGCGGCCATGGTCAGGCAAAGCCGCGTGCCGTGCCGCAAGCCTACGCCCCCAAGTTGCATCGCAATCACGATCGGCGGCGACTGGTACGGGAAGAACACCGTCGAGAACACCGGCACCTGCAGCATCAGCACCGATTCCAGCGGCAGCCCCGTGGCATTGGCCAGGTCGCGCGCCAGCGGCGTGAGCACGGCCGGCAGCGCGGGTAGCGTCGACATCAGGCCCAGTACCGCACCCATGGCGCCGATGGTGCCCACGTTGGCCGCCGTATGGCCGGGTGTCAGCGGCAGCACCTGCAGCAGGCCGGCACTGATGGCGCTGCCCAGTCCGGTGGATTCCACCACGGCCCCGAGCCCCAGAAAGCCGGCCACATAGATCAGCGGTACCAGATGCACCTGCTCGGTCAGCGCCTTGGGCGATACCAGGCCGATGCCGGGGAGCAGGCAGACGATGCACGCCGCCAGCGAAATCCAGGCTGGCGAGATGCCATGCCACGCGTCGGTGGCGAACCCGGCCACCGCCAGCGCAAGGATGACGGCCAGCGCGCGCTCCTGGGCCCCCATCGCGGTCTGCGTGACAGGCGCCTGCGCCGGCATCGGACCGTTTTCCGGGAACAGCTTGCAGATTAGCCAGATGAGCACCACGGTCTTCAGCGCGCCCAGCACCGGGAAATGCAGCAGCAGGTAGCTGCCGTAGCTGAGGTTGATGTGATAGAGCGAGCTGGCCGCGCCCAGCAGCACGCTGTTCGGGATGTTGGCCGGCAGGATGGTGGTGGGTGGCATGTAGCTGGCCGCCGCGACGGTCATTACCATGCCGATGCGGCCGTTCGACCCGGCGGCGAAGCCCAGCCGGTCGGCCAGTGCGAGCACGATCGGCATCAGCAGCAGCACGCGGCCGGTGGTGGAGGGCATCAGGAACGCCAGCCCGACCGCGCTCAGCGCCACCGTGGTGATCACCTGAGGGTAAGTGCCCACCCGCTTGTGGAAGATGATGTCCGCCAGCCGTAGCGCCAGCCCGGTACTGCGCAGCGCCACGCCGGTCACGGCGCCACCGAACATCAGCCACCATGCCGTCGAGGTGAATCCCGAAAACACCACGGTGGGCGGTGCGATATGGAATA
Organism: Cupriavidus sp. 86D6; assembly: GCF_057815095.1. Taxonomy (NCBI): domain Bacteria; kingdom Pseudomonadati; phylum Pseudomonadota; class Betaproteobacteria; order Burkholderiales; family Burkholderiaceae; genus Cupriavidus; species Cupriavidus sp. 86D6. The sequence goes on from NZ_JBYPSB010000005.1 coordinate 222,610, forward strand.
CCACCGCTGACAGGAAGAACAGCAGCGTGGCCGTGGGTTCCGGCAGCACGCCAACGGCCCAGCAGGATACGGTCGACAGCACCAGCGCGCCGGCCCAGATCAGCGCCGGCGGGGCATGCAGGGCGCTGCCCGCAATCCAGACGGCGCTGATGCAGGCGCCAATCAGCAGCGCGGCACGGATCGAATCGGCAGGGCGGCCGGCCAGTGGCGCGGGCTTGGGAGCGGAAGGGGGCGTCGGGGGTGTGGCTTCGGGGCGTGCTTGGGCGCTGCCGGGTGTGGCTGACATCTGGGATCTGTCTCGCGAGCGGGGCCGGTCGCCTGGGACGCCGGTCTTGTTTTATGAGCAAAAGTGCTGAGCCGCTATCGTATGGTTGTCTGATGAAGCGGGCAACTGCCGCGCGCGGGTCAGCGTGTTTTGCGGAACGTCAGGTTGATACGCGCGCTGCCGGTCAGTGCGTGGTCCCCCGCAGCCAGCGGCGCGATGCCGTGGAACACCAGCCGCGAGGGGCCGCCCCAGACCACTACGTCGCCATGCGCCAGCCGCACCCGCGACGGGCGGTCGGCCCGGCGCTGGCCGCCCCACAGAAAGATGGCCGGCAAGCCCAGCGACACCGACACGATGGGCGCCCGCAAGTCGAGTTCATCGCGGTCCTGATGCAAAGAAAGCCGTGTACCGGGCAGATAGCGGTTGATCAGGCACGCATCGGGCACAAAACCGGGATACCCGGCCGCCTCGGCGGCATCGAGCGCCAGGCGCCGGAACGCCCCCGGCATGTCCGGCCAGGGCCGCCCGGTATCGGGATCGATCGGGTCATAGCGATACCCGGTACGGTCGGACACCCAGCCGCGCTCGCCACAATTGGTCATCGCCACCGACATCCGCAGCCCGCCCGGCGTGATCAGGTGCCGAAACGGTGAGCCGGCGCTGACTTCGCCCACCGCCTGCAGCAGCGCAGGCCCGATGTCACGCGCAAAGCCCCGCAGGACAACGGCACCGGGACCCAATGGCTCAACGGCTGGCGGCGTATCGGGATCGGCAGGAAGGGCGTCGAAGAGGTCGAAGGTCATGGCAGTCAGGGTGCAGGCCGATCATACCGGGTGGCCGCCGTCGTGTCGTTTCGTTGACGACGTGGATTGCCCGTTTCGTTTATTTCGATTATGGTCGGGCAATGCAGCAAGGAGTGACATATGACCATCCTCGACCCTCGCACCACGCTCCCCGCCGACAAGGAAGTCGAAATTGCCCTGCGCGGCCAGCGCGAGCTTGCGGCCTACCTTCGGACACACATTGACACACAGCGCATCCAGATTTTCGATGAGAAGGATGAGGCGCATCAAATTGAGTTGCCAACCACAGCCCTACGCTTGCTGCTCGATATCCTGGCGGAACTGGCGGCTGGCAATGCGGTGCAAGTCGTTCCGGTACATGCCGAACTGACGACCCAGGAAGCTGCGGACTTGCTGAACGTGTCCCGACCCTATCTGGTCAGCCTGCTCGAAGCTGGCGAGCTGCCGTTCCACAAGACCGGCAAGCACCGCCGTATCCGTTTCTCGGACCTCATGGCCTACAAGGCCGCACGGGACGCGGAGAGCGAGAGGCTGATGGATGAGTTGGTTCGTGAAGCACAGGCCCTGGGCATGGGCTACGAATGAGATGTTCGACCTTTACTGCGCTTTATGATGCGTGCGTCCTCTATCATGGGAGTGGATCGCTTTCTGGCCAATTTCACGAGATTGGGCCTGACGCGGACAGTGAAGTCGCTGTCCGCATTCAGGTCGGTGATATAGCCGTCGGCGACAACCTATCGCGACACCTTCCCCATCCCCTCCAGCAAGGCCTTGTGAAACGCCGCCGCATCCTGCATCTGCGGGGCGTGGCCCAGTTCCGGGAATTCCACCAGCGTCGTGTTCGGGATGGCCTTGGCCGTGGTCTGGGCCAGCTCCGGGTAGCGGCCCAGCTTTGGCTGCACGTCGGCCGGGGCGGCGTCCTTGCCGATGGCCGTGGTGTCCTTGTCGCCGATCATCAGCAGCGTGGGAGCCTGGATGGCGCCCATTTCGTAGACAACGGGCTGGGTGTAGATCATGTCGTAGAGCAGGGCGGAGTTCCATGCCACGATCTGCTTGCCCGGGCCGCGATACATGCCAGCCAGCATCTGCACCCACGGCTCGTATTCCGGCTTCCACTGGTTCACGTAGTACGTGGATTTCTCGTAGTTGCGGATGCGATCTGCCGTGGTGTTCAGCTCGCGGGCGTACCACTGGTCCACCGATAGCGAAGGCACACCTTTGGCCTTCCAGTCCTCCAGCCCGATCGGGTTCACCAGCACCAGCTGCTTCGTTTCCTGCGGATACATCAGCGCATAGCGCATGCCCAGCATGCCGCCCGTGGAGTGCCCGATCACGGTGACGTCGCGAATGCCGATCGATGCCAGCAGGTCATGCGTGTTACGCGCCAGTTGCTGGAACGTGTACTGGTAGTGCGCCGGTTTGGTCGACTTGCAGAAGCCCACCTGATCGGGTGCCACCACCCGGTAGCCGGCGCTGCTGAGCTGGCGGATGGTCTCCTGCCACGTGGCGCCGCAGAAGTTCTTGCCGTGCAGCAGCACCACTGCGCGGCCGTTCGGTTTTTCGGGTTTGACGTCCATGAACGCCATCTCCAGGGGCTGTCCCTGCGACGGGAACTTGTAGCGTTGGACCGGATAGGGGTAGTCGAAGCCTTCCAGCTCGGGGCCGTAGGCGGGGCCGCCATCGGTTGCGCCGGCCGCGTGGACGGGCGGGGCGAGGGTGGTGAGGGTTGCGAAGGCGGTCGCCAGCGCGAGCGCGGCAAGCTGGGTCGGACGAACGAGGGGCGGGCGAAGGCTGGGCATGGTCATTGGCCAGGGGGCGAGGGAGCGAGGGGACGGGTGTGGATATGGTCGCTCAAATGACCGCCCCGTGCGCGCTTAAGTTCCGGGTTGCCAGCATGAAAAAAGCCCGCCTTCCTTCCCGCAAGGCGGGGGAAAGGGCGGGCTTTGCGGGGTCGGGACGACCCTGTGCGTCAGGCGAACGTATCGACCTCGCCACGTGCCAGCGTGCGCGGGGCGCGCGGTGTGGCGGGGGCGGCAGGCGCCGCCGTGTCGTTGCCGAAGCCCATGGCCTGGCCGAAGCTGCCGCCGTTGCCGGCCTGGCGTTGCGGCTGCTGTTGCTGACCACCCGAGTTGGCTTGCGCAAAGCTGTCGGCGCCCACCGATGTCTGGCCAAGCTGGATGCCCGCTTCGGCCATCGACGTGCGCAGGTGCGGCAATGCGGCCTCCACGGCGGCGCGCACGGTCTGGTGCGGCGATACGAACTGCGCCTGGGCCTGGTCGTTGACCACGTTCAGCACCACCTTCAGCGGGCCCAGGTTGGGCGGGTTCAGATCGAGTTCGGCGGTCTGGTTGCCCTGGGTGGACAGGCGCACCATCTGCTGGCCCAGTGCCTGCGACCACTGGCTGTCCCCGACGTTCGGGGCGATGACCGGGCGCGCGGCAACGGCGGTGGCGTTGGCCTGGGCGGCCTGGGCCGGCGTCTGCGCGGCAAGGGCCGATGCGATGGTGGCGGCGCTGCTGGCATTCGTCGCGCCCGTGTCCACGCCTTCACCGATACGTGCGCTCGCCTGTGCGACGGCGAACGGCGTGACCGGTGCCTGCGCCGGCTGGCTGGCCGGGGCGTCGCCGGCCGGCGTCAGGGCCGGCTGGTTCTGATGGCCCAGGTTCGCATGCTGCTGGCCGGCGCCCTGGCCGCGGGCGTCCTGGGCGGCGGCCTGGGCCGGCGCGGTGGCGGTGGCGGCGATCTTGTCCGCAGTCGTCGGTGCGGTGTTCTGCAGCGTGGCGCGTTGCTGGGCGATCAGCGCCAGCGTATCGGCCGGACTGGCGGTGGTGCCCTTGGCGGCCGTGTCCACGGTGGCGGCAGGCAGCCTGGCTTCGGCCTCTGCCTGCAAGGCCGCGGCATCGGTGGCCGGATCGGCAGCGGCGGCGGCTGCGGTGGATGCGGAGGCCGCGGCGGCGGCAGCGGATGCGCTGGCACCCTGGGCCGTGCCCTGTGCCGACGGCAGCGTCGGCAGGCCATTGATCGCACTGGTGTCGACGCCGGCCGTGCTGGCGGCGGCAGGGGCCTGCGGGACCGGGGGCTGCGTCAGCAGCGCGGCTGCGGCCAGTGCGGCGGCGGCCGCAGCGGCATCGGTCGATGCGGTGTCGTCGGTCTCGCCATCCTTCGCCTCGTCGGTCTTCGGCTGGCCCTTGGCGGCCACCTTGCCGGTGTCCTTCTGCGGCAGCGCATTGTTGGCGGCGGGCTGCTGCGGCTTTTGCGCGGCGCTGCCCTTCGATGCGTCGGCCTGCTTGCCGTCCTTGGCCGGCACCTTCGCCTGCGCGGCGGCCGGCGCGGATTGCTGACCATCCTGGCGTGCGCGCGACAGCGCATCCTGGAACGGGTTGGCATCGCCAACCTTGCCGGCGTCCGGCGACTTGAGGTTCCCGAGGGCTGCGGCGGTGTTGCCGACGATCTGGCTGATATCGATCATTGTGGTCTTTGGCAGGTCAGTTCTGGCCGCTCGCCGGCTGGCGTGCGATGCGGGCCGCGTATTCGTCGTTGGCCCGCTGTTCGCGGCGCGTGGCGATCTGTTGTTCGCGCACTTCGGCACGCGTGATCAGCGTGTCGAAGGAATTCTGGCGGCGCTTCTGCTGTTGCCAGTTGGCGCGGCCGGCCAGCAGGTCGGCCTCGGCCTTGTCCAGCGCGGCGGTCTGCTGGCGGATGGCATGGTCCAGCGAGTCGAGAAAGCGCGAGAAATCCTGCCATCGGCTGGACGTCATGCCTTCGGCCGCAATGACCTGCATGCGCGCGCGGTACTCGTGACGGTACTCGGTCAGCGCGTGCAACTGCTGCTCGGCTTGCGTGCGCAGGCCCTGCAGCCGGCCCAGCTCGCGCGTGGCCTTGTCCGTATTGTCCTGGGCGATGTCGGCCAGGGTGTGGATCGGCGATGTCTTAGCCATGGTGGGTTGCTCCGATGGTCGCGTGCAGCTGGGCGATCGACACCTCGTAGTCGGCGCGCTCGTGGATGTCCTGCTGCAGGAATGCCTCCATGCGCGGATGCAGGCGGATCGCGAGGTCCAGCTCCGGATCGTTGCCGGGCACGTAGGCGCCCACGCTGATCAGGTCGCGATTGCGCTGGTAGCGCGACATCAACTGCTTGAATCGCCGCACGGAGGCAAATTGCGGCGGTTCGATCAAGGCGGTCATGGCACGGCTGATCGACGCTTCCACGTCGATGGCCGGATAGTGGCCTGCTTCGGCCAGGCTGCGCGACAGCACGATATGGCCGTCGAGAATGGCGCGCGCCGAATCGGCAATCGGGTCCTGCTGGTCGTCGCCTTCGGTCAGCACGGTATAGAAGGCGGTAATCGAGCCGCCGCCTTCGGGGCCGTTGCCGGTACGCTCGACCAGCGTCGGCAGCTTGGCGAACACCGAAGGCGGATAGCCCTTGGTGGCCGGCGGCTCGCCGATGGCCAGGGCGATCTCGCGCTGGGCCATCGCGTAACGGGTCAGCGAATCCATGATCAGCAGCACGTGCTGGCCCTTGTCGCGGAAATACTCTGCCAGGCGCGTCGCGTAGGCGGCGCCCTGCATGCGCAGCAGCGGCGAGCAATCGGCGGGCGCGGCCACCACCACCGATCGCTTGCGGCCTTCCTCGCCGAGGATGTTCTCGATGAATTCCTTCACTTCGCGGCCGCGTTCGCCGATCAGGCCAACCACGATCACGTCGGCGTTCGTGTAGCGGGCCATCATGCCCAGCAGCACGGACTTGCCCACGCCGGAGCCTGCGAACAGGCCCATGCGCTGGCCGCGGCCAACGGTCAGCATGCCGTTGATGGCGCGCACGCCGGTATCGAGCACCGTTTCGATCGGGGCACGCATCAGCGGGTTGATCTGCGCGCCCGACAGCGGCACTTCGCTGGCGGCGGTGATCGGGCCCAGCCCGTCAAGCGGACGTCCGGCCGCGTCCAGCACCCGGCCCAGCAGGCCATCGCCCACCGGCAGGCGCTTGGAGCCCGGCTCGCGCGGGGCGCTCACGCCCTTGGGCAGCGGCGACGGTTCCAGCGGATAGACGCGGGCGCCCGGCACCAGGCCGGCCACGTCGGATTGCGGCATCAGGTAGAGGCGATCGGCGCCAAAGCCCACGACTTCGGCTTCGGCCGTGCGCGGGCCGCCATGCGAATGCTGGCCGCCCGGCAGTTCGATCAGGCAGTCGCTGCCCACGGGCATGCGCAGACCCACGGCTTCCAGCACCAGGCCGGCGGCACGCGTCAGGCGGCCGCAGGCACGCTTGCTGTCGATCTCGGCGATGTTCGACGAAGCGGTGGCCAGCGCATCGCGCCAGCGGCCGGTATGGGCTGCAGCGGAGGCGGTGTCTGGCGCCGTGGCCTGGGGATCATGCATGCGGGGGCTCCCACGGATCGTTGCGGCCCAGAGCCTTGATCACGCGCTCCCAGCGCGTGGCCAGCGTGCCGTCGAGTTCGCCGCTGGCGGCGCTGGCGATGCAGCCGCCGCGCGCCACGGTGGCATCGGCGCGCACGGTCCAGCCGGCGGCTTCGAGTTCGCCCTTCAGGTGGGTTTCCACCAGCGTCACGTCTTCGGGGTTGAGCAGCAGGCAGGGCGCGCCGGACAGCGGCGGCTCGGCGTTGATCAGTTCGCGCGCGGCTGGCACCAGCGCGGCCGGATCGATTTCCATCGTCTTGCGCACCAGCTGGCGTGCCACGTCGAGCGCCAGCGAAATCAGCGCGTCGGAGATCTCCGTATCGACACGGCCCAGCGCGTCGCGGAAGTTGCCGGCCAGTTCGTGCAGGCGGGCGGCTTCGCTGCGGGCCGATTCCAGCCCGCGGGCATAGCCTTCGCGGTGGCCGTCGCCGTAGCCCTGGGTCTGGCCCTGGGTGTAGCCCTGTGCATAGCCTTCCTTGCGCGCGCCGTCGCGCATGGCGTCCAGCGCGGCAAAGTCGATCGGCGGCGGAGGCGGGGGCTCGACCGGCAACTGCGCGGCCAGCGCTTTCTTCAGGGCGTCGCGCGGGTCAAGCGATTCGGGCTGCCAGCGTTTCCAGGCGTCGCCGCCCAGGCTCGATCGCACGGGCGCCTCGAAACCCTGGAAGCCTTCGTCGCTGCGGTGGACATTGGTGAGTCCACCGGAGAGCCCGCCGGATGGCTTCTCCGAAAGGCCGCCGGCGCCCTGGGGCGCGCTGGGCGCGCCATAGAACCCGGGATCGCCGCGGCCCGGGCCGCGGCCTGCGGCAAAGCCGCGTTCAAACGTAGGCATCGTCGCCTCCGCCAATCTGGACTTCGCCGGCCTCGGCCAGGCGTCTCACCACCTGCAGGATGGCCTTCTGTTCGGCCTCGACCTGCGACACACGCACCGGACCCAGGGCTTCCAGGTCCTCGCGCAGCATTTCGCCGGCACGCGTCGACATGTTGCGGATGAACTTGTCGCGCAGTTCCTGCTGCGCGCCCTTGAGCGCGACGATAAGCGATTCGGTGGCCACTTCCTTGAGCACGCGCTGGATGCCGCGGTCGTCCACTTCCATCAGGTTCTCGAACAGGAACATCTCGTCGATGATCTTCTGCGCCAGGTCCGCATCGTGCGAACGCACGCCGTCGATCACCGCTTCCTCGTGGGCCGTGCTCATCAGGTTGATGATCTCGGCCGCCGTGCGGACACCGCCCATGCGGCTGCGCTTCAGGCTCTGGCCTGCCAGCAGCTTGGTCAGCACGTCGGTCAGTTCCTGCAGCGCGCCCGGCTGCACGCCGCCGAACGTGGCGATACGCAGCACCACGTCGTTGCGCAGGCGTTCGGTGAAGAAGCCCAGCACTTCGGACGACTTCTGGCGGTCCAGGTGGATCAGGATGGTGGCGATGATCTGCGGGTGTTCGTCCTTGATCAGTTCGGCCACCGTGTTGGCTTCCATCCAGTTCAGCGAATCGATGCCACCGCCCGGGTCGCGCGATTCCAGGATGTCCTCGATCACCGACAGCGCCCGTTCCTCGCCCAGCGCCTTGTTCAGCACGCTCTTGATGAACGAGCTCGAATCGACGTTCAGGGCCAGGTACTGCTCGGTCTCGCCGCGGAACTCGGCCAGCACCTCGGCCATTTCCTCGCGGGTCACGGCCGACAGGTTGGCCATGGCGGAGCCCAGCTGCTGCACTTCGCGCGGCGACAGGTGCTTGAACACCTCGGCGGCCGAATCCTCGCCCACCGCCATCATCAGGATGGCGCTCTTCTGCAGGCCCTTGTCGGCCGCTCCCTTGCTAGCGTTAGCCTTCGTCATTTGCCATCCAGGTCTTGATTACGCTGGCGACCAGGCGCGGGTCGCGTTGCGCGGCGTCACGCACCAGGGCGAGATCGCTTTCATATTTCGCGGCCAGGCGCAGCACTTCCGGATTGGTTTCCTCTTCCGGCGGCGGCAGCGCGGCTTCGGCTGCGGTGGCGTCCGTGGCCTCGGTGGTGGCAGGCAGGGCCGGCGTGGTGTACTTGCGCAGCACCGGACGCGCCACCTTGAACCACAGGAACATCGCCAGCAGGGCCAGCAGCAGGTAGCCGACACCGGTCTTGGCCAGGTCGATCATCTGCGGCTGCTTCCACAGCGGCAGTTCCGGTTCCGTCTTGTTGTCGGCCGTGAACGGGCTGTTGACCACGTTCAGCGAATCGCCGCGATCTGCCGAGAAGCCCATCGCTTCCTTGGTCAGGTTCTCGATCTGGGCCAGTTCCTTGGCGGACAGCGCCTCGGTGACCGGCTTGCCCTTGGCGTCGACCTTGCTGCGGTAGTTCACCACCACGGCCACCGACAGGCGCTTCACGCCGCCCGGCGCCTGCTGCACGTGGCGCACGGTACGGTCGAGCTCGTAGTTGGTGGTGGCGTCGCGGCGGTTGCTGCTCGGGCCGGTCTTTTCGGCGGTCTGCGTGGCCTGGTTCGGCTGTGCCTGGGCCGGCGGGTTCGGCTGGCCGGGCTGGCGCGGCGGCTGCGGCGTGGTGACCGGGGCCACGGCGGCGGCGGGCGGCTGGTTGGACAGCGCGCCGGGCACGCCACCCACGCCGGAACCACCCTGCTGGTTCGATTCGCTGGTCTGCTGGCTGCGGATGGCCGCCTTGGTCGGGTCCTGGTTCGGCTTGAAGCTCTCGTCGGTATGTTCGACCGACGAGAAGTCGATATCGGCCGTGACCTGGGCGTGGACGTTGTCCTTGCCGAGGATCGGGGCCAGGATCGATTCCACGCGCTTGACGTAGCTCTGTTCCACCTGCTGCACGAACTTGAGCTGGGTGGCGTCCATCGAACGGTCGCTGCTGCCGGACAGCAGGTTGCCGTGCTGGTCGACGATGGAGATCGATTTCGGGGTCAGTTCGGGCACGCTCGACGACACCAGGTGCGTGATCGCGGCCACCTGGCCTTCGTCAACGGCCCGGCCCGGGTAGAGCTGCAGCACCACCGACGCGGTGGGCTTCTGGCGTTCGCGCACGAACAGCGTGGGCTTGGGGATGGCCAGGTGCACGCGGGCCGACTGCACGGCGCCGATCGATTCGATCGAACGGGCCAACTCGCCTTCCAGGCCGCGCTGGTAGTTCACCTGCTCGGCAAACTGGCTGATGCCGAACTTCTGGTTGTCCATCAGTTCCATGCCCGTGGTACCGCTCTTGGGCAGGCCCTGGCTGGCCAGGCGCAGGCGCGTCTCGGCAACCTTGTCGGCCGGCACCATGACGGCGCCGCCGCCTTCGGCGAACTTGTACGGCACGTTCATCTGCTGCAGCGACTGGATCACTGCACCACCGTCGCGCTCGGACAGGTTGGTGTACAGCACCTTGTAGTCCGGCTGGCGCGACCACATGACGCCCACGGCAATGGCGGCAACCAGCGCCGCGCCGCCCAGCATCAGGGGCAGACGCGGATTGCCCTTGAGCTTTTCGACCAGGGCCGCGCCGTTCGGCAGGGTGGCGGCCGCGTTCATGCGCGCGTCTCCGGCTTGGCCGGGCATTCCCTGCCCTTACCACTCAGGCCTTCGCTGCCGTTAATCATCTCGGCACGGCTCACTTTACGCTGCTGAAAAAACACGCGCACTCCCCGCGTTAGTTGAATTCCATGGAGTCAGGCGGCGAGACAAGAAACGCGTCGATCCGCCAGATCCGGCACGGTAGCGATGATCGGGCAGACGGGCGAGGAACAATCGGCTGAATAGGCGATGTTTTTCCGCCGATTTCAGCCTTTGGAACGAGGCGGGCGGCCAGTACAGTGCGAGGGCTGAAACAGGATGGCGAGTAGTGTTTTCGTCACATTGATCCTGTCCCGACTGACCAACCTGTACGTGCCATGACCATTTCTTCCATCGAGGGCATGCTCCACCAACTGCGCGGCCTGGCGCAGGTGGCTGGCGGCGGAACCACCTCCCAGGCCGCGAATTCGGCTGCCACGGCTGGCTTTGCGGGCGAACTGCAACGCTCGCTGCAACGCCTGAACGCCACCCAGGAACGCGCCTACGGCCAGGCCGAGGCCTTTGAAGTGGGCAAGCCCGGCGTGTCGCTCAACGACGTGATGATCGACATGCAGAAGGCCAACATCTCGTTCCAGACCACCGTGCAGGTGCGTAACCGCCTGGCGGCTGCCTATCAGGAAATGATGAACATGCCGGTCTGACGTCCGGTATGCGACCGGCGCGCCACGGCGCGCCACGCACGAAAAGGCCATGCGCGCGAAAGCGGCATGGCCTTTATTGCTTTTTTGCCAAGCAGGAGGGTCCCGCCCGGGCGGGCAGGAGCACGGTTCAGACGCGGAAGTATTCCTCGGCCGCGCGCTCCCCGGCCGGCTTGCACACCAGGCCGCCGGCGTGCCCGGCATAGACCAGGCAGTTGCCGGGCGTTTCGCGGTTGAGCACGCTCACGCCCTGGGCCACCACCGAATTGTCGCGCACGTGGCTGCGGCCGATGATGGCCGTGTTCGGATACATCACCACGCCTTCGCCAATGACGGGCGCCACGCCGTGATTCTTGCCCACCGTGGAATTCTGGTACAGCACCAGGTAGTTGCCGTAGGTGGCCTTGGCCAGCACGATGCCCACCGAGTGGCCGATGAAGAACACCTCAGGCATTTCGATCTCGTAGAACAGGTCGATGGCGTTGAGGGCCTTGTTGAGCAGGAACAGCTTCGTGCATGCCTCGCCGTTGCGCTCCTGGCGCCAGATCGTATTGGCCAGGTAGTACAGGTACTGGCAATACTGCGACGAATGCAGGTAGTTGAACTGACCGGGGCGCCACATGCGCACCGCGTCGATGCAACGGCCGGTGCGGGCCAGCGCCTCGTCGATATGGCGCGACACCACGGGCAGCAGCGCATCGCCACGGCCGTCCGGCACCAGATTGGCCACCTGCGCGCAGGTATAGGCCGCGAGCGATTCGCGGGTCTGTCCGATCAGTTCCATGGGCGAACCCCTTCCAGGTAGCGTGCCACCACCGAACGCACGTCGCGCGGTGCCACGCCAAGCGCGCGCAGTGCCGCCGTGCTGCATGCCGCGGCCCGTTGCACCGGTGAGTGGCGTGCCAGGGCAATGTCCCAGCCGCCCGCGTTGAAAACCTCGGCCAGATCGCCGTTCGATACGTTCTCGCCGCTGGCGACATTGAAGATGCCGCCGGCGTGGCGCGTGGAAATGGCAACCAGCGCATCCACCACGTCATCGAGATGGATGTAGTCGCGCACGAAGCCGGAGTCGCTGTCGAGCCGGAACGTGCGCTCGGTGGCGGCGCGCATCAGCCATTCCGACAGGAATCCCGGCGACGCCGGCGCCCAGTCGAACACGCACGAAAGGCGGGCCACGGCGGTGCGGCCGGCTGCCACGGTCAGGCACAGGTTTTCGCCCAGTCCCTTCGAGAAGTCATACAGCGCGCGCGGATTGGCTGGCTGGAGCGTCAGGGCTGCCGCTTCATCGCCCACGGGCAGCTGGGACGTGTCGTAGAGACGGGTCGACGACAGGTACACAAGGTGCTCGTAGCGGTTGGCGCGCAGCACGTCGGCCAGCAACGTGACGTGCGCGGCCACCGTGTCGTAGGGCCGTGCGGCGTAGTCCGCGGTGAGCCCCGCGCAGTAGTAGACGTGCCCCAGGTCGCGGGTGAACAGCGCGCGGTCGCCGCGCGCCGGCACCCAGACCTCGTGGCCGGCACGCCGCAGCGTGTCGGCCAGGCGACGACCGACAAAGCCGGCGCCGCCGATTACCGTGCAACGCATTGCGATCCTCAGTTGGCCGGATGGTGCAGCGCCGGGTCACGGTGCCACAGCAGCTTGGGGCTGACGCCCGGCACGACGGCAAAGCCCTGACCTTGCAGCAGCGTCGGGTCCTTCACGGCCACCATGTTGAAGCCGTGCGCGGGGCCTTCCAGGTACACGTTGTCCACCGGCACCAGTTCCACCGGGCGGCCCTGCATGTCGACGTTCGAGTTGAAGTCGCGCACTGCGTACACGTGATAGCCATAGCCCTTGAGCAGCTGGATGATCTCGGCGTTCTCCAGGCCGCGGCTCCAGTCCACATAGTGGCGGTGCACTTCGAACACGAGGTTCGGCGCTTCGCCGGCAGGGCGTGCCAGTTGCTTCGCGGCGCCCTTGAAGACGTTCAGCTCCGCACCTTCGATGTCGAGCATGATCAGGCCGAGCTTGTCCAGGTTCTGCTCGGCGCAATAGTCATCGATCGTCACCGTCTTGAAGCTGTCGTCGCCGGCGGGGCCGGTGCTGTGCACGGCATGCGCGAACGAATCGTGGCCTTCCAGGCGCAGTTGCGTGGTGCTGTCCGACCACAGGCCCAGGCGCCAGCTGCGGATGTTCTCCACCTTGTTCAGCGCCGCGTTGTTGCGCAGCATGCCAAGCTGGTCGGCGTTGGGCTCGAAAGCGTGGCAAGTGCCGCCGGCACGGGCCAGCTGGCGGGCCATCAGGATCACCTGGTCGCCGAAGTAGGCGCCGCCCACCACGGCATGGCCGCCGCGCTCGCACAGCTTGACCAGTAGCTTGGTGGTCTGCGGTTCCCACACGTGGTCCGGTGCGGCCGGGGTGCTCATCAGGAAGTCGCGGGCGATCTTGGTCCGGTACAGGAACTCGAAGACCGTGCCGTCGGCCAGCGTCTTGCGCAGGCGCGAGGTCTCGTTGTACATCGCATCGACGATCGGGCCGGTGATGTCGTCGCGCACGCTGCCTTCGTAGGCGTCCAGGTCCTGCTCGATGCTCTTGCACAGGGCAATGACCTTGTCTCGGGCGGCAGCGCTGCCGCCCACCGTGCGCAATGCGTCGGAAAGCTTCTGCAAATGTTCAGTCGTCATGGGTGGCTCCGCTAGGGGGTAGTCAGTGTTCAGGGTGAAAGTTGGGGTTGCGCGGCCAGTTCGGCCAGCGTGGGCAAGGCGAGGTCCTTGGCGGAGATCAGGCGATCCGCGCAACCGGGCCAGGCAATGCCGATGGCGGGATCGTCCCAGCGCACGCCGGCACTGCTGCCGGGCGCGAACGGCACCGTCATCTGGTAAAACACCTCGGACAGCGGCGTCATGGTCTGGAAGCCATGCGCCACGCCTTTCGGAATAAAGATCGCCCGCTGTGCCTCGGCATCGAGCACCACGGCCTGCCATTGCAGGTACGTGGGCGACTCGGGGCGCAGGTCCAGGATCACGTCATGGACCGCGCCGGTGGTCACGCGCACGAGCTTGTCTTCGGCGTGCGGCCCGCGCTGGAAGTGCATGCCGCGCAGGATGCCCGCCCGCGTGTTGCGCGACACGCTCTGCTGCACGAAATGCGCATCGATGCCGTGGGCCGCGAACGCGTCCACGCAGACCGTGCGCGCGAAGAAGCCACGGTCGTCGGCCAGTGGTTCCGGGTCGACGATCCAGGCACCGGCGATGCGGGCAGGCGTGAAGATCACGGCAGCACCACGGTTTCGGGGATGGCCACCACGAAGCGGCCGCCCCAGGCCCGGATGCCGGCCATCTGCGCCGTTACCTCGTCCTTGATGTTCCAGGGCAGGATCAGCAGGTAGTCCGGCTTGCGGCTGTCGATGATCTCGGGCGCGAACACGGGGATGCGCGAACCGGGCAGCAGCTTGTCCTGCTTGGCGGGGTTGCGGTCCACCACGTACTCCACCAGGTCGGCATCGATGCCGCAGTAGTTCAGCAGCGTGTTGCCTTTGGCGGCCGCGCCATACGCGGCCACCCGCTTGCCTTGGCGGCGTGCGTCGATCAGGAAGGCCAGCAGGTCGATGCGCGCCCGGCGCACGCCCTCGGCGAATGCCGTGTAGCGCGCGGTGGCGTTCAGGCCGCCACGCGTTTCCTCGTCCAGGCAGGCCTGCACGGCCGCCGTGGTGTCGTGCTTCGCATGCTGGTGGCACGCAAACAGGCGCAGGCTGCCGCCGTGCGTGGGCAGGTGCTCGATGTCGAATACGCGCAGGCCGGCACGCGCCAGGATCGGCACCAGGGCGGTCAGCGACAGGTACGAATAGTGCTCGTGGTACAGCGTGTCGAACTGGTTTTGCTCCAGCAGGCGCAGCAGGTGCGGGAACTCCAGCGTCACCACGCCTTCGGGCTTGAGTACCCGCGGCATGCCGCCGACGAAGTCATTGATGTCGGGTACATGGGCCAGCACGTTGTTGCCCAGCAGCAGGTCCACCTGCCAGCCTTCCACGCTCAGCGCACGGGCGGTGCGCTCGCCGAAGAACAGTTCGCGGCTGTCGATGCCCTTGGCGCGGGCGGCGGCACCGGTGTTGGCCGATGGCTCGATGCCCAGGCAGGGCACGCCGTTCTGGTGGAAATACTGCAGCAGGTAGCCGTCATTGCTTGCGATCTCCATCACACGGCTTTGCGGTCCCAGCCCGAAGCGGGCGGTCATCGACTCGACATAGCGGCGCGCGTGGTCGAGCCACGAGGTGGAGAACGACGAGAAGTACACGTAATCGTCGTGGAAATGGGTCTCGGCCGGCGTGGCGTCGCGCAACTGCACCAGCCAGCAGCTGTCGCAAACCATCGCGTGCAGCGGATAGAACATCTCGCCCTGGGCGATGTTCTCGGGCCTGATGAAGGCGTTGGAGACCGGTGACAGGCCGAGGTCCACCATGGTGTGCGTCAGCGGCGCGCCACAGGCGCGGCAGTTCGCGGGGTGAGCGTTGGGTTGAGCGGTCATGCGCAGAATTGGCCGATTTGTCGTTCAGTGATGGCGCGCGCCTGGGTCGGGTCCATCTGGACGGTGCGATACCAGCTGGCCGTGGCGGCCAGCGCCTCTTGCAGCGTCCAGCGTGGCATCCAGCCCAGTTCGGTGCGGGCGCGCGCGGCGTCGAGATACAGGTTGCGCGCCTCGTGGGGCGCGGCGCCCGGCGGGGGGCAGTGTTTCCAGTCGAGTTCCGGCCAATGCGACTGCAGGCCGGCCAGCACGGTGGCGACCGGCAGGTTGTCGCGCGGCTCGGGCCCGAAATTGAAAGCGTCGGCCATGGCGGCGTCGCCATCGAGCAGGCGGCTGCCCAGGCGCAGGTAGCCGTGCAGGGCTTCCAGCACGTGTTGCCACGGGCGGGTGGCCTGCGGGCTGCGGATCTCCAGCGTGCCTCCGGCCGCGGCCGCACGCGCGGCGTCGGGGATCAGGCGGTCTTCGGACCAGTCGCCGCCGCCGATCACGTTGCCCGCGCGCGCCGTCGCCAGCAGCACGCCACGTTCGGCCAGAAATGCCTTGCGATAGCTGGCGGCCACCAGTTCGGTGCCGGCCTTGCTGGCACTGTAGGGATCATGACCGCCGAGCGGGTCGGTCTCGCGGTAGCCCCAGAGCCATTCCTTGTTGTCGTAGCACTTGTCGGTCGTGACCACGATCACGGCGCGCACCGACGCGCACGCGCGCACGGCGTCCAGCACGTTGACGGTGCCCATGACGTTGGTCGACCACGTCTGCGCTGGATCGCGATAGCTGGCGCGCACCAGTGGCTGGGCGGCCAGGTGCAGCACGATCTCGGGCTGCGCGTCCTGCATGGCCCGCGCGAGCGTGGCGGCGTCACGGATATCGGCAACGGTATGGCGCACCAGCGCCGCGCGCACGTCGGCGGCATCGAACAGGCTCGGCTCGGTGTTCGGCGCCAGCGCGTAGCCGCTCACCTGCGCGTCGAAGCGCGCCAGCAGCAGGGCCAGCCAGGCGCCCTTGAAGCCGGTGTGGCCTGTGACAAAGACGCGCCGGCCGCGATAGGCCGCGAACACGCCGGCGGGGTTGCCGGCCGTTACCAGATCTTCCACGGTGCCTTGCCCGATTGCCACAGGTCCTCCAGCAGGTTCTTCTCGCGCAGCGTGTCCATCGGCTGCCAGAAGCCGGTGTGTTCGAAGGCGGCCATCTGGCCGCTGCGGGCCAGTTCGCGCATCGGGGCCTCTTCCCACGACATGCTGTCGTCCTCGATCAAGTCGATCACTTCGGGCTGCAGCACGAAAAATCCGCCATTGATCCAGGCGCCGTCGCCACGCGGTTTCTCGGTGAAGCCGCTGACCAGTTCGCTGTCGCCACGTTCCAGCGCGCCATAGCGGCCCGGCGGCTGCACGGCGGCGACGGTGGCGCGGCGGCCGTGCGAGCGGTGGAACGCAATTTCGCGGCTGATGTCGATGTCGGAAACGCCGTCGCCGTAGGTAAAGCAGAATGCCTCGCCCGGCGTCAGGTATTCGCGCACGCGGCGCAGGCGGCCCCCGGTCATCGATTCCTCGCCGGTGTCCACCAGCGTCACGCTCCACGGCTCCGCCTTGCGATGGTGCACGGCCATGCGGTTCTCGCGCATGTCGAACGTCACGTCCGACATGTGCAGGAAGTAGTTGGCGAAGTATTCCTTGATGACGTAGCCCTTGTAGCCCAGGCAGATCACGAACTCGTTCACGCCATGCGCCGAGTACATCTTCATGATGTGCCACAGGATCGGCTTGCCGCCGATCTCGATCATCGGCTTCGGGCGCAGGTGCGATTCTTCAGAGATCCGGGTGCCAAGGCCACCGGCCAGGATGACGGCTTTCATGCGGTTACCTCTGCTTCTGCGGTGGCGGGTTCGGCGACGGGCAGATCCAGCGAAATGCCGAGCACTTCGAAGGCGTTGGGCGGCGGCGAGGCTTCCAGCGCGGCCATCGTCAGGCCGAACTGTTCCTGCAGCAGCGCCGCCAGGCCGGACTTGTCGAGCTGCTGCTCGTCGAGCCACGCGGCCAGCTTGCGGTACAGCGGCAGCGCGTAGGGGCGCATGCCGATGGCTTCCACCAGCAGTTCGATCGCCGTGTCCGGCGCGCCGTTGTGGTACTTGTACTCGGCCAGGCCATAGGCCACGGCCCAGTGGCGATACCAGGTCGATGTCAGGTTTTCCAGCACGTTGTGCACGGCCTGCCATTCGCCCAGGTGGATGTGGGCGGCCACCGACATCAGCAACGTTTCGGCCGGATACCACTGGCCGTTGAAGTAGATGCCCGACTGGCGCGGCTCGGTGCGTGGCGCCACCGGCTTGGTCTCGCTGCACATCTCGGCCAGCTGGTCCTCGAACCACGCGGCAAAGCGCGGGGCGTCAAACATTTCGCTGCTTTCGGCGCGCGGGCGGATCGACTGGCGGATGATGTCGAGCTGCTGCACGTCGGCCGCCAGCGCGCAGGCCACTTCCACGTAGCGTTCCTCGGTGTCGCAGATCAGTTCGTCCAGGCCGGCGGCGTGCAGGAATGGCGCCGACACGCGCTGGTGGAACGTCCCCCCGGCGAAGCTCACCACGGGCACGCCCATCCAGATGGCATCGCAGGTCGTGGTGCCGCCCGTGACCGGTGCGGTGTCGAGTGCGATGTCTATCCGGTGATAGGTCACGTACTGGTTGTTGCCGTCGCGGTTGATCAGCTCCACGCGCGAGGTGTCGATGCCGTAGGCGGCCATGCGTTCGTACAGCATCTCGCGGACGCCGTCCTTGTCGCAGCCGGCTGCTTCCACCAGCATCCGGGAGTTCGGGCAGCGCGCCAGCACGGCGCTCCACAGCCGCATGGTCTTGGGACCGAGCTTGGCGATGGTGTTGCACGAGCCGAAGGTGATATAGCCGTTGGCGAGCGCCGGCGTCGGCTGCACGCGGTAGCGGGCGTCGTAAATGTTCAGCGGGTTGGTGACGATCGGGTGGAATGCACTGAACACCGGCGCACGCAGCAGCTTTTCGGTGTAGTTGTGGTCGAAGCCTTCGGGGTCGGCCGTCCAGTCCGTCACCCGGTACTCGATCTGCGCCATGCCCGTGGTGCCGGGGTAGCCGAGCCAGGTGAGCTGCTTCGGCGCCAGACGCTGCACCATGTAGGTCAGCGGCGACGCGCCGGTGTAGCCGCCAAGGTCGATCATCACGTCGCACCGCTGGGCACGCACCGCCTTGACGACTTCGGCCTCGGACATCTTGAAGAGGCTGTGGAAGCCTTCGGCGTAGACGCGGATCTTCTTCGTGATGTTGTCGTTGACGTTCGACAGCGAGAACAGGTGCACCTCGAAGCGGGTGCGGTCCAGGTTGGCGATCAGCGGGATCAGGAAGTATGCGCAGGCGTGGCGGCGCAGGTCGTTCGACAGGATGCCGATCCGGATGCGCTCGCCTTCGCTGGGCTGCATTTCCGGGCCGTCGATTTTCGTGCGAGCCAGTGTCTGCGCCCAGTCCGTGGCCTCGCGGCGCAATTCCTCGGCGCCGATGGTTTCGTCATAGAGCAGCGAGAACAGCAGGTTCGACCGGTTCACGCGCTGCGTGGGATCGAGGGCGCAAGCGTGGCGAAAGACCGGGATCGCTTCGATCGTGCTGCCCGATTCGCGCAATGCCGCCGCGTAGTTGCCAACCGCGACCGGGTCGTTGGGCAGCAGCGCCGCGGCCTTTTCGCCCGCCAGACGCGCTTCGAAATAGTCGCCGTTGTAGAAGCTGGCCGTGCCCAGCGTCTGCCAGAGATGGCCCGACGCGGGCTGCAGTTCAAGACTGCGCTTCAGCAGCGGGATGCCCTTTTCGTAGTGCTCCAGCTGGACTTCGAGCGCGCCGCACAAGCCCAGGAAGCCCGAGTGGTTCGGAAAGCGGCGCACCCCCGCCTCGGCCAGGCGCAGTGCCTCTTCGTTGTGGTTCAGGCCCGAAAGCGCCAGCGATTCGAGGTAATAGCCATCGGGCATGGTCCCGGAAATGCGCTTGGCGGCCCGCGCGTGCTTCAGGGCTTCCGCATACTTGTTGGCGTTGTAGGCATTCCAGGCGTGCTGGATCATCCGCTGCGCGGGACCCATCGAAACGTTCTTGTTCATGGCGTTGTGTGCGAAGGCGCGGTGTCGACCCGTGCGAAACGGACGGGCTGATCGATGCCTGCACAGTAACAAGGGACGTTCTGCGCCAGCGGCCGGAACACGGGCCGAAATTGGCGCTATTTCAAGCAGGGCGCCGCAGGGGTGCCGTTTGCGGCGCCCGGCGTGGCGTGGCGGATGGCACGAAAATGGGGCTCAGCGCAGGGCGGGAATGCCCTCGGCGGCGCCGACGTCCGAACCGTCCATCCGGTGCAGCCACGCCAGCAGTTCGGCCACGGCCACATAGAGCTGCGGCGGGATCTGGCTGTCCAGATCCACCTGCATCAGCAGGTTGACCAGCGCCGGGGACCCGTGCACGTAGACGCCGGCGTCGCGGGCGCGGGCGATGATGGCCTCGGCGGACATGCCGTAGCCCTTGGCCACCACGCGCGGCGCGTTGTCGTGGGTCTGGTAGGAAAGCGCGACGGCGGCGCCGCGATCGGACGGGTGGTCGCTCATGCTGGCAGGGCGATGACGGTGGGCGTGGACGGGCCGTCCTGGGTCGACACATTCATGTTTAGCAGCGAGATGCCGCGCGCCTCCAGCTGGGTACGAAAGTCCGCGCGGCCCTGGATCAGGCGTTCGGCGGCATCCCGATCGGCGGCAACGAAGCGGGCCTCCAGCCCCTGCGCGCCCAGCGTCAGTACCGCATCGACGCTGCCCAGTGCCTGCAGGTTCAGCCGCAGGCGGGTGCTCCAGGTAGCTGGCTCGGCCGAAGCGCCACCCGCCTCGCGGTCGTGCTCGCGCGTGATTTCCCAGTCGACGGGCATGCCGGGCCACGCGTCGATCGT
This sequence comes from Cupriavidus sp. 86D6, assembly GCF_057815095.1. Taxonomy (NCBI): domain Bacteria; kingdom Pseudomonadati; phylum Pseudomonadota; class Betaproteobacteria; order Burkholderiales; family Burkholderiaceae; genus Cupriavidus; species Cupriavidus sp. 86D6. The sequence goes on from NZ_JBYPSB010000005.1 coordinate 242,711, forward strand.
GGCGCGGAACTGTTGCGAGGCCAGCAGTTCCAGCTGCTGGCGCACCACGCCCTCGCTGGACGGATGAATGGGCGGGCCGGGATCGGGCTGCGCCTGGGCGGCCGCGGTGCTGCCGTCGGGCGCATTCCAGCTGGCGACGATAGCGGCACGCTGGGCCTGTGCGGCGTGGTGGCCCTCGTGCGAGATCTCGGCCGTGACCTGATAGGCGTGCGCGGCGGCGGATGCATGCGCGGCCAGGCGCTGCTCGGCGGCGGCGCTCTGCGGCGTCTGCGGTCCCGTCGCGGTATTGGACAGGTTCGGTGCCGTCTCGGCCGCGTGCGGGTGGCCGTGCGAACCATGGGCCGGCACGCCGGTAGATAACGGATAGATGACCGGGCGTGTCAGTTCGGCCAGGATCGTCGCGCTGGGCGGGGGCAGGGCGCTGGGTGCGGCCGGACCGCCATAGGGCAGCAAGGCGGCAGGTGCCGGCGCGGCGGGCGAGCCCGCTGCCGGCTGGCCTTGCGGCGGTGCAGTCTGGCTCTGGGCCGGATTGCGCAACGCGGCCTGCGGTTCCTGCAGCAGCGTGGACAAGGGGCGCTGGCCCATCACCCATTGCGTCAGATGCGATTCATAGAACAGTCCGCTCTGGTCGACAAAGCGCGCCAGCGCGCTGGCCAGGTCCTGCGTGGCGCCCGGCTCGCCTGAAGGCGATGTGGCCAGCAGCGGCGAATTCGCACGCGCCGGTACGGCATCGCCGGCTTCGAACAGATCGAGGATCGCCTTGGCGGCAAAGCTCAGCGTCTCGCGCGTGGAAGTGGTCTGCCCGGCCAGGCGCGGATCGGTGCCGCCCGGCATCAGCGCGTTCGGCTGGCGGGCCTGGGCGGTCTCGCCGGTCGACGACTGCACGTCGCCTTGCGACACCTCCTGCACGGGTATCAGCGCGGCGAGCTTGTCGATGGCCAGCGCGGGACGCGATAGCTGCGGGTCGGGTGCCTGATGCGGAATCAGGCTGGTAGGAATCTGGATGCCGGTCATGGACGCGTGTCAGCGATGGTAGCGGATGCGATACGCGTCGCGCCGTTCCCGCCGTCAGCCGGTGGGCGCGTGCTTCAGAGGGCGCCGTAGGCGGCGGTCAGTTCGAGCTTGCGGCGCGAGTTGTTGAGCAGGTTGCCCAGTTCGGCCAGGCGCGGCATGGTCAGGTCGCGGATGCGGGCATCGTAGGCCAGGATGCGTTCCAGCAGCTGGAAGCGGCGCAGGCGCTCGTTGTCGGTGAACGGCACGCTGTGGTCGAGCAGGCGCAGGCGATCCACTTCGGCCATATAGACCTTCTGCAGATCGGTCAGCGCATCCCAGTTCGACGCGCGTGCGGCGTCGAGCATCTGCTCGGAGAGCACCAGGAGCTCTTCGTAGCTGCGAACGATGGGGGACATGGCAAACATCATCAGTTGTCCTGCAAAACGGGGGGTGATGCCACGGCGGGCTCTGCCGGCGTGGCGTCTGCGGGGGCGGCCGGATCGATGGCGGCCCATGCCGAGGACAGGTTCTCGAGCAGGGCGTCCACCTCGGACAGCATGTCGGCGTCGCTGTGCAGGTTGGCCAGCATCAGGCGGCGCGTCATGTATTCATACAGCGATTCGAGATTGGCGGAGACTTCGCCGCCCACCTCGTGGTCCAGCACCGCGCGCAGGCCGTTGTCGATGATGTTGATGGCCTTGGAGATCGCATTGCCGCGCGCTTCGAGCTCGCCGTTTTCCAGATGGAACTTTGCCCGGGCGATGGCCGATCGTGCGCCGTCGTACAGCATCACGATCAGCTTGTGCGGACTGGCACTCATCACCCCGGTCTGGACCCCGACCTGGGCATAGGCGTTGATACCTTGGCGCGCGAACATTGAGAAACTCCGTGTGGTTACTTCTTGCTGCTGGACGTCAGGGCCGAGAACTGCTGCGTCAGGTAGCTGCTGGTCTGGTTCATCTGCGAGACCAGCAGGTCAAGCTGTGTGAACTGGGCGCGGTAGCGGTCCATGGTGGCGGTGATCCGGGTCTGCGTTGCGCTGTACTTGGTTTCCAGGTCTTTCAGCGTCGTCGTCAGGCTGTCGGTGGCTGCGCTGAGCGCGCCGCCGGTGGCGTTCAGACCGTCGATATAGCTGGTGATGGTCTTGCCCATGCCCGTCGAGCCGCTGGTGCCCGAGAAGAAGGCGGTCATGCCGGTGAGGTTGTTGGCGATGGCCTTCGTCAGCTTGTCGTCGTTCACCTTCAGCGAGCCCGAGTTCGAGCTGTCCAGGCTGAATTCGACACCCATGTCGGACAGCGTGACCATGCCGCCCTTGCCGTCCGACATCGGGGTGGTCAGCATCGCGCGCATCTGCGTCTGGATGTTGCGCAGCGTGCTGTCGCCGTTCAGGGCGCCCTTGCTGCCGGAGGACGTATCGAAGGCCGTCAGCGTCTTGGCGGCCGACAGCACGTTGTTGTAGGCAGTGACAAAGCCCAGGACGGCGTTCTTGATCGACGCGTCGTCGCGCGTCACGCTCATGCTGGTGGTGCCGGTGCCAGTCAGCGTCAGGGTCACGCCCTGCGCCGCTTCGGACACGGTGTTGGTCTGGCTGGTGATGTCGATGCCGTTGATCGTCAGCGCGGCGTCGGCAGCCTTGACCTTCTCCTGCATGCCGCTCGGCTGCGTGGCCACGGCCGGATCGTAGCCGACGATGTCGTTCACGGCGCTGTTGTCCGCGGAGACGCGCATCTGCGACTGCGTGCCGGTCTTGTCCGACGTCAGTACCAGGTGGTAGGGCGTGCCGCTGCCGTCATTGATGATGCTGGCCGTCACGCCGATGCCGGCCTTGTTGATCGAGTCCCGAATGCCTTGCAGCGAAGTGTCCGAGCCGATCGTCACGGTCTTGGTGCTGGTCGGCGTGCCGCCGGTGGCCAGGTTGGCGCCGAAGTCGATCGTGATCGTGCCGGCGCCGACTGCGGCGGTCTGGTCCGCCACCTGCTTCGACACCAGGCTCTGGGCCTGGGCCAGCGAGGTCACGTTGATGTTGTAGTTGCCCGCCACGGCGTTGGTGCCAGTGGTGGCGGACAGCACGCTGCTGTTGCCGACCGCCGCCTTCACGGCGCCGAACGTCGATGCGGTGGCCAGCGTCTTGGCTGCGGCCGAGTAGGCGTCCAGCACGCTCTTGATGGTGCCGTAGCCGCTCAGCTGCGACTGGTAGCTGGTGGCCTCGGTGTTGATCTGGTCGAGCGCGGTGTTCTCGTTCGTTTGGATCTTGTCGAGCAGGTCCTGCAACTGCAGATTGGAGCCGATGCCGATGGAGGAGATTCCGGACATGTTTTTCTACCTGTTGTTATCGCTTCAACTGATGGGGCTTGCGGTGAATCAGACGGCGTGGCTGACGAACAGCCCCTGGAGCTTGTCGATGGCGCGCGCGAAGCGCAGCACCTCCTCGCTGGGCAACTGGCGAATCAGGTCGCCGGTTTCCTTGTCCACGACCTTGGTGATGACGCGGTGGGTGGTGTCGTCGATCTCGAACCGCAGGCCGATCGACGTGGTCTTGAGCACGTCGACGAGTTCTTCCACGGCGGCTGCCATGTTGCCGGGGGTATTGCCCGAGCCGGCATGGCTGCCGGTGTCCTGGGCTGCGGCGGCCGGGCGCACGGCGTCGGCGGCGGTGGCCGGCACGGCGGGTGCCGGGCTGACAGCCACGGGTTCGGCGGTGATGCGTGCCGGCATGGATACGGGGGTGGAAGATGCCATGGTCAGCTCCGTCCGGTAGGGCAGGAAAAACTCTACGGTTGAAATGCTTTGCAGGCAGTGGTCTGCCTGCAAAACACTCCGGCAAAAAAACCGGGCCTTGCGGCCCGGTTTCTTGCGGCGCGGCGATTAACGCAGCAGCGACAGCACGTTTTGCGTGGTCTGGTTCGCTTGCGACAGCACCGACGTACCAGCTTGTTGCAGGATCTGCGCGCGGGTCATGTTCGACACTTCCGTTGCGTAGTCAGCGTCTTCGATGCGCGAACGCGAAGCCGACAGGTTGTTCACCGTCGTGCTCAGGTTGTTGATCGTCGATTCGAAGCGGTTCTGCACAGCACCCAGGCTCGAGCGCAGGTTGTCAACCGTTGCCAGGGCCTTGTCCAGCGTGGCCAGCGGGTTGGTCGTGGCCGGTTGCTGGAAGTCCGAAGCTTGCAGCGACGAACCGGTCAGCGTGAAGCCGGCGGTCTGGCCGTTGATCGATGCGTCGGTCGGCTTGACGGCGATGTACATCGTGGCGGACGTGGCGGTACCGTTGCCAGCGAAGCCCTTCGACGACAGAGCGGCGTCGTCGGCGGCGGTCAGGCCGGTCATGCTCACTTGCACGAACCAGTTGCCGTTCGAGTCAGCCACCACGTTCTGTGCGTTCACGGCAGCCGAGGTGTTCAGGCCCAGAGCGCGCTGGATGTCGGCGGCGGAGACGCCGGTTGCCGAAGCGCCGGTCACCGGCGTGGCCGAGCCCAGAGCAGCTTGAGCAGCGGCCGAACCGATCGAAGCCGTTGCGCCTTGCGGGCCGGCGACGCTGAAGCCAGCAACGCCCAGGGTAGCGGACGTGATTTGCTTCAGGGCGATCGAAATCGTTTCGCTGTCGTTGGCGCCAACCTGGATCGACATGTTCTGGTTCTTGGCCAGAACCTTCACGCCGTTGAACTGGGTTTGAGCCGACACGCGGTCGATTTCCGACAGACGCTGCTTGATTTCGTCCTGGATCGACTTCAGGTCCGACGACGAGTTCGTGCCGTTGGCGGCTTGCACCGACAGTTCACGCACACGTTGCAGGTTGTTGTTGACTTCGCTCAGCGCGCCTTCGGTCGTTTGAGCGATCGAGATACCGTCGTTGGCGTTACGCGAAGCTTGCGTCAGGCCCTTGATGTTGGCGGTGAAGCGGTTGGCGATGGCTTGACCAGCAGCATCGTCCTTGGCGCTGTTGATGCGCAGGCCCGACGACAGACGTTGGATCGCGCTGTTCAGCGACGATTGCGACGTGTTCAGGTTGCTCTGCGTTTGCAGCGACAGAATGTTGGTGTTGATGACTTGCGCCATGGTACGACTCCTATTTGCAATGTTTTAGGCATTCCGGCGGGTGCCGTAACGTTGGCTGCCTGCAGTGCAGGGCGTAGAGTGCCTCCGTTGCAAAGGTTATCGACCGTGGGTGAGAAGACTTTAGAGTGACTTTTGCGCGTGTTGCGGGCGTAGGCCGATCTGGTGTATGGCGGCTGCCCTGCCCGCCATTGGGCCCGTTGTGGCCCGCTATATATATAGAGGCGGAGGCGATGCCGCCGGCGGCGGCCAGCCCCGCGGTGGGCCGGGCGGTCAGCGGCGCTTGCGGGTACGCGGAATGAAGATCCGCACGAAATCCGGCGATACGTCGGCGTCCAGCATCGCCACGGCGTCGGTCGACGCGTGGGCGGGGGTTACCACCGTGATGGCGCGCTTGTAGATCAATGTCGGGGTGGGATCCTCGGCGGTCCGCCCGAGCAGGATCATGTAATTGTCCGACGCCAGCACGATGCCATTGAGCCGCGTGCCATTCGACAGATGCACGACCACCGCGGCACGGCTGGCGCTGTGCGCGGCGAACTGCAACTGCTGCAGCTTTCTGCTGGGTCTGGGAGCCTTGATTTCCTTCTTCACAACTTCTCCGGAAGAGCCCGCGAGGGTTCTGGCGGCTGACAACGGTCCGATTACCAGGGACTTTGCGTGCCGTCGCACTAAAAGTGACGGTTACTGCAGCCTGATCGCGGCGAGAATTGAAACATTCGCTCTCGGAACCGGTGCAGGGACACGACGACATGATTGCGGCGGACAGGCGTTCGAGCAAAGTGATGCACGCTGCCCTGCTACCCGGTGGGGTCGTCTCTGCCAGGAGAGAAGGGGAATACTTCAGGCGGGAGAGTAACAAAGTTTTACAAGCGTTGACGAACCCCCTGCGGGGCTGGGCCTAGAGGATTTGCTCTACTTATTTAGTTGCCGCACTTTTGTGATTCGTGTAGCACATATCGATTCGCTGCGAGTCTGTCAGGCCAGCGCATTCTCCACAACCCGCGCCAGCTAAAGGTTTCCGGGAAGCGTCCGTTATTCATCGATAAGTCTAAAAGTGTCCTAGTGCATCACTTTTGGCATACGAGTGATGCACGCGTTACACCCGCCATCAGGGGAATCCCTGATAGAAACGCGATTTACACCTCATGTAAGCAGGTTTATATTCGCGGTTCGGGACCGGGTACAGCCGGTCCCTTCATAGCAGTCCTGAAAGCCTACGAGCACCCCGCGCGTGGGCTTCTTTTTTTTGAGCCCGCATCCTTCGAAGCCATCCGCCGTTTCCGGCGTTGTGCCTCGCCCGTCCATTTGCGACGGGATCGAAGTGCCTGAGGCAGATTAGACGCCATGCGCTGCGCCCCCAATTTGTGGAAGAGCAGCGACTTTTCCCCCCATTTCATTTATTCGCTCAAGTGCAGCGTTCGGCCCGCCGTTACCGTGCCGTGCGACGCCCCGCCTCGGGCGGACGCAGCGCGTACAAATACAACCCGACAGACGAAAGGTACGAAGTCATGGGCTTGCGGAAAATGGGGATCGGCGCGCGGATGTCGCTGGCATTCGCCGTGGTGGTGCTGCTGCTGGCCGTGGTGGCCACGGTAGGCGTGAGGGCGCTGGGCGGCATGAACGACGCGATGCACCAGGCCGTGGAACAACGGCTGTTGCGCGTGCTGGATCTGAAGCTGGCCAAGGAACGGGTGCTGGCGATCGGCATCCTGGTGCGCGACACCGCCCTGACCGAAGACCCGGCGCTGGCGGAGCAGAACGCCGAGAAGATCGGCAAGATCCGGGAACAGGTCAGCGCCACGCTCGAAGACCTGGGCAAGGTCATGCGGGCTTCACCCAGCGCCGATTCCAGTGCCAGGTTCGAGCAACTGATGCAGGTGCGCGCCAACTACAACGGCCAGCTCGACCTCGTCATGCAGCAACTGCGTGGCGGCGCCTTCGATGGCGCCCGTGCTGGACTGGTGGTGACCCTGCCGGCGGCCCAGGCGGCGTACTTCGACAGTCTCGATGCCGCCGCCGAACTGGGCCGCAAGATGGCCATGGCGGCGGTCGACGAGGCCTCGGCGCAGTATGTCTTCACGCGCAACGTGCTGATCGGCATGTCGGCGGTGGCTGCCGTCATCGCCGCACTGCTTGGCATCGGGCTGGCGCGTTCGGTGACGCGTCCCGCTCACCAGGCGCTGGATGCGGCCGAGGCGCTGGCGCAGGGCCAGCTTGGCCACGCGATCCAGGTGCGCAGCCACGACGAAATGGGCCGCATGCTCGGCGCACTGGAACGTGCCTTCGGGCAGCTGGGCACGCTGGTGCGTGGCATCCAGCAGGCAGCCGGTTCAATCGACACCGCCGCCCGCGAAATCGCCAGTGGCAACACCGACCTGTCGCAGCGTACCGAAGAGCAGGCGGCCTCGCTGGAGCAGACCGCTGCATCGATGGAACAGCTGACATCGACCGTGCGCCAGAACGCCGAGAACGCGCGGCAGGCCAACCAGCTTGCCGTCAACGCTTCCGAAGTGGCCACCGAAGGCGGCCGCGCGGTGCGCAGCGTGGTGGATACGATGGACGGGATCTCGAAGTCGTCGGCCCGCGTGTCGGAAATCATCGGCGTGATCGAGGGCATTGCATTCCAGACCAATATCCTGGCGCTGAACGCGGCCGTGGAAGCCGCTCGCGCCGGCGAGCAGGGCCGGGGCTTCAGCGTGGTGGCGGCCGAAGTCCGCAGCCTGGCCCAGCGGTCGTCGTCGGCGGCCAAGGAAATCGGCGAACTGATCAATGGGTCCGTGCGCCAGGTGCAGGACGGTGCCAAACAGGTGGAGGCGGCCGGCAAGACGATGGACGACATCGTGACCGCCGTACGCCGCGTGACCGACATCATGGGCGAGATCTCGTCGGCCAGCGAAGAGCAGACCGCCGGTATCGAACAGGTGAGCCTGGCGATTACCCAGATGGAAAGCGTGACGCAGCAGAACGCCGCGCTGGTGGAAGAAGCCAGTGCTGCGGCCGAAAGCCTGCTGCAGCAGGCCGGCGGCCTGGTGACCGAGGTGGCGCGGTTCGACTTGGGGCAGGGCGGCATTGCAACCGCCGAGCCCTTTGCGCGGCAGCCGGCAACGCCGCGCGCGGCCGCGATGGCGGTCGCCAGGCCTGCGCGCGCCATGGCTGCAAAGCCCGCCCGGGCATTGCCCGCGCCCGCCGCCGAGCCGGTGAAGCGGGCCTTGCCGGTCAAGCCAGCCAAGCCGGTCCAGCCGGCCAGGCCGGCCCCGGTGGCTGCACAGGCGCCGGTGACGGCGCGGGCGCCGACCCGCGTGGCCGCCGTGCCCGCCGCGACGCGGCCGCCCGTGCAGCGCAAGGCCAAGGCCGAACCGGTGCTGTCGCGCCACGGCGCCAGGCCGGCCGCGCCGCGCTCGCCAGTGACGCATCAGCGCAAGGAACCCGTGCTGGCCACGCCCGCCCGCCGTCGGCCCGCCGCCGCGCCGACCCCGGCCACGGCCGATACCGGCGACTGGGAGACGTTTTAACGCTGGTGGTTGCGCAGCGAGGCGGCGCCAGACGCGGCGCCGTCTGCTTGCGTGGCCACGTCCCATGGCTGCCATTGCATGACTGCCATCCCGGCCAGCACCAGTCCCACCCCGGCCAGGCGCATCCAGGTGACGGGCCGGCTGGGCAGCCCCACCAGCCCCAGGTGATCGATCAGCAGCGAAGCCAGCACCTGGCCGGCCACGACGCCGACGATGAAGTTCGCGGTGCCCACACGGGGCGCCAGGATCAGCGCGGCCGTAATGTAGATCACGCCGAACACGCCGCCGATCCACTGCCACCACGGCCCGTGCAGGGCGCCGGCCAGCGCCGGCGGTGGCGCCCGCATGCCCCACAGCACCGGCAGTACCACCAGCAAGCTCAGTAGCAGCGACAGCACCGTGGCCCACAGCGGATGGCCGAGCGAGCGGCCCAGCGTGGCGTTGGTGCCGGCCTGGAACGGGATCATGGCGCCGGCAAGCAGCGCGATGCCCATCGGCATCCAGGTGGATGCCAGCGGCGTGGCCAAAGGTGCCGTCATGTAAAGTCTCCGGTTCAAGAACGAAGCACCCATGGTGCCCGCGGCTGGGCCGCCAGGGAAATTCGCAATCCTTACCTGAGACATTCGCCGCATGGATGACCTGCGCCGCCTCGACATGAACCTGCTGTTGACGCTGCACGCGTTGCTGACGGAGCAGCACGTCACGCGCGCGGCGCTACGGCTGCACAAGAGCCAGCCGGCGGTCAGCCACGCGCTGGCCCAGTTGCGCGACCTGTTCGACGATCCTCTGCTGGTGCGGCGCGACGCCGGCCTGGTGCTAACGGCGCGCGCGCGCGAACTGCTGCCGCCGCTGGAAGATGCGCTGAGCCAGCTCAACGGCCTGCTGCGCACATCCGCCTTCGATCCGGCCCAGGCCCGGCGCACGTTCCGCCTGGCGCTGTCCGACTATGGTGCGCGCATCATCCTGCCGACGCTGGTGCGCCACCTGCGCAGCGAGGCGCCCGGCATCGACCTGGCCGCCGTGCAGGCCAGCCGCGAAGCCATGCTCGCCAAGCTGGCCGACGGCGAGATCGACCTGGCGCTGGGCGTGTTTCCGCATCTGCCGCGCGATATCTGTGTCGACCTGCTGTTCGAGGACTACTACATTAGCGTGGCGGACGGCGCCACACTGCCCGCGCACGGCGACCTGGCGCGCGAGGCGTGGCTGGCCCGTCCCCACGTGCTGGTGGCGATGCGGCTCGATGCGCCGAGCGATATCGACGCCGCCCTGGCGGCAGCGGGCCTGGACCGCCATGTCGCGGTGGTCCTGCCGCACTGGAGCGCGGCGCTGGACGTGGTGGCCGGCACCGACCTGATCCTGACGGTGGCCGCCCGGACGCTGTCCGCCGCGCCGCCCCAGCCGGGGCTGTGCGCGTTCGCGCCACCCGTGGCGCTGCCATCGGTGCCATTTCAGCAGGCCTGGCATGCGCGGCGCGACACCGATCCCGCCCACCGCTGGTTGCGCCAGGCAGTACGCGCATGCTGTGAACCCTTGTCATAAAAGTGATGATGGTGTCTCTTTCACGCCTCGGTTCCGGGTCCAAAGCGGGCGTTGAACGGGAAACGACAAGCGCGGTTTTCAGCAGTCGCCTAAAATAGCGGCTCTCCTTCACCGACAAAAGAGCAGCGAAGCCCGTCCGGGCCTTCATCTGCCAGCCAGGCCACACCATGTCCGCAGCGCCCTCATCCCGGCTTTCCCCCGACGCTCCCCCGGCTGACGTCCCCGTCATGCAGGTCATCTTCGGCCTGATGCTGGCCATCCTGCTCGGCGCGCTCGAACAGTCGATCGTGGCCGTGGTGCTGCCCGACATCGCGCTGCAGCTCAATGGTTTCGAGGACATGGCCTGGGTGATTTCGGCCTATCTGGTGGCGTCGACGGTGGTGACGCCGATCTACGGCAAGCTGTCCGATGTGCTGGGGCGCCGCTCGGTGCTGACGTTCTCGATCATCCTGTTCCTGCTGGCTTCGATCGCCTGTGCACTGGCCACGACCATGCCGATGCTGATCGTCGCGCGCATCCTGCAGGGCCTGGGCGGCGGCGGGCTGATTTCGGTGTCGCAGGCCACCATCGCCGACGTGGTGCCGCTGCGCGAACGCGGCAAGTACCAGGGCTATGTCAGCGGCGTGTGGGCCGTGGCCAGCATGGCGGGGCCGGTGATCGGCGGCTACCTGGCGCACTTCCTGTCGTGGCGCTGGATTTTCTGGATCAACATCCCGCTGGCCCTGATCGCGCTGGTGGTGGTGCGCCGCGCGCTGCGCCATCTGCCCGTCACTGGCCGCAAGCACAGGATCGACTACCTGGGCGCGTTCCTGTTCGGCGGCGGCCTGTCCGGCGTGCTGGTGTTCCTGACCCGTCTGGGGCAGGGCCATTCGCCGCTGGAACCGCAAACGGTCGGCCTGCTGGCAGCGGGCCTGATCGGCATGGTGGTGTTCGTGTGGCAGGAGCGCCGCGCCGCCGATCCGGTGATTCCGCTTGCCATGCTGGGCGTGCCCACCGTGGCCATCTGCTGCCTGACGCTGTTCCTGTGCTTCTTCCAGCTGATCGCGATGTCGGTGCTGCTGCCGCTGCGCTTTCAGGTGGTGGGCGGGGCGGCTGCCGACACGGCCGCGCTGCGGCTGGTGCCGCTGACGCTGGCCATTCCGTTCGGCGCATATATTTCAGGCCGGCTGATGTCGTGGAGCGGCCGCTACAAGCCGCTGCAGATGACGGGCTGCCTCGTGGCGCCCGTGGCCATCGTGGCGCTGGCATTCACGCCACCGCAATCGGTGACGCTGGCGGCGCTGGTGATGATCATACTGGGCCTGTCGATCGGCCTGCAGCTGCCCAGCGGGCTGGTGGCGACGCAGAACGCCGTGCCGCCCCAGCAGGTGGGGATCGCCACGGCGCTGACAGCGTTTTCGCGGCTGCTGGGCGGTGCTGTCGGCGTGGCCGTGCTTACCACGGTGCTGATCGCGCTGCTGCGCCATAGCGGCGTGGCCGTATCGGACATGCGCGGCGGCGAGGATGTGCTGATGAGCATGTTCCGCCGGGCGATGTCCGGCGGCGACCAGGGCGATGCCGCCGCCGTGCGCGTGGCCGCCGAGCATGCGTTCCGCGTGCTGTTCCTGATGAGCGCGGCGGTCTCGTTGATCGCGCCGTTCTTCGTGGCCCGCCTGAAGGAAACGACGCTGCGCGGCAGCCCCGCCGCCGCAGCCAAGGCGGCGGCTACTGCGGAGTAATCAGGCGGCCGGCTGCGCCTGTACCCGCCGTCTGGCACGTGCCGCCAGGCCGGGCCCCAGCGCCCAGCGCAGCGTGGGCGCCAGTCCGCGCATGCCGGCCAGCGCCAGCGAGCGGCGCAGTGAAGGGCGGTGCAGACCAAGCATCTGGCGCGCCCAGGGTGGCAGCAGCGCCACGCCGGCATCGGCCATGGTTCGCACGGCCGGCACCAGCAGTGGGTTGGCCACCGGCATCGCCATGATCAGCCGGACCACTTCCTTTGTCCGGTCGCTGTTCACCAGACCGGGACGCTGGGCTTCCAGATAGGCATCGACCCCGGCGCGCGAGCGCGGCACGTCCGGTGCGCCCAGTAACGCCGCGACCGTCGCCGCTTCCGCGAAATACCGATCCTGCTCGGCTACGGACAGCGGCCCCACGTAGCGCAGGTATCCGGCCATGAAGCTCGACACCTCCGCCACGTGCACCCACGTCAGCAGGTCGGGGTCGTCGGCGGCGTAGGGCTGGCCATCGGGTGCCGTGCCCTGGATCGACGCGTGGATGCGCTTCACCCGTTCGATCAGCAGCATCGCGTCGGCCCGGCTGCCGTAGGTGGTGCCGGCGATGAACTGCGCGGTGCGCCCCAGGCGGCCCTGCATGTCGGTGCGGAAGCTGGAGTGGTCCCACACGCCGGCCAGTGCGCGCGGGTGTAGGGCCTGCAACAACAGCGCGCTGACGCCGCCGGCCAGCATCGCCGGGAAATCGGCATGCACGCGCCAGCAGACAGCGTCCGGACCGAACAGGCCGGGATCACCGGGCGGATTGTCGTAGTCGAGCGTCAGCCCGGAATTGCTGCGCGTAAGCGCGCGAACCTGATTGCCGGCGTGGCTGCGCAGGCGACGCATGAGCGGGCCGGTGGTAGCGCCCGCGGGCGCACGGTGGGTGGGGTCGGGCGAGGCGGACAAGGTGCGGAACGAAAAAGGCGGGTGTTGTCTGGCTATTGCCAGCATACACCCGCCGTGCCGCCACGGCCGTTGGCCGCGCGATGGCCGTCAGTCGTAGCGCAGGTCGGTGGCCTTGCCCCAGAACACGCGGTAGGCGTAGGCCGTATAGCCCAGGATCGTCGGCAGCACCACCGCGGCGCCCAGCAGGATGACCATCAGCGATTCCGGCGCGCTGGCCGCTTGCCAGATGTCGATGCGATCGACCACGAGGTACGGAAAGAGGCTGTAGGCCAGGCCGTTGAATGCCAGCAGGAAGATCACGGCCGTCCCGGCGAACGGCAGCCAGCACCAGCGGTCGTTGCCGTTGGCGTGCAGGTTGCGCATGCGGCGCAGGAACCGCTCGATGACCACGAAAAGGCCCATCGTCAGCAACGGGATTGGCGCCAGCATGATGATGTTCGGCAGCGCAAACCACTTGTCGAAGATGCGCGTGCTGACCATCGGCGTGACCACCGAGATCGCCGCCACGCCGGCCGCCGTCAGCCACAGGCTGCGCCGGGCCCAGTAGATGGCACGCAACTGCAGGCTTCCCGTGGTCTTCATGATCAGCCACGTGGCGCCCAGCAGGCAGTAGCCGGCCACCAGGCAAAGCCCCACGGCCACGGCGAACAGCAGGTTGGGCAGGTCGTAGCGGAAGCCGGTGATATAGAGGCCCAGCATCAGCCCCTGCGAGAAGCTGGCCAGCAGCGAGCCCGCATAGAACGCGAAGTTCCACCACGGCTTGTGCGGATCGCGCGCCTTGACGCGGAAGTCGAACGCCACGCCGCGGATGATCAGTCCGGCCAGCATCAACGCCACGGGCAGGTACAGGTTGGTCAGGATGACGCCGTGGGCCAGCGGGAATGCCGTCAGCAGCAGCCCCACGCCGAGCACAAGCCAGGTTTCGTTGGCATCCCAGAACGGGCCGATCGACGCGATCATGGTGTCCTTGTCGGCATCGTCGGCGCGGCGCAGCAGCACGCCCACGCCCAGGTCGTAGCCGTCGAGGATCACGTAGATCAGCATCGACAGGCCCATCAGCGCCAGGAACACCAGCGGCAGGCAGCCGGCCGGCTGGGTCAGGTCGTGAATCGTGGCCGGGTTCATTGCGCGCTCCTGGGTTGGCCGATGACGGGTTGCGGCGTGCCCTCGGCGGGGCCGGACGCGGCGTACTTGCCCGCCTTGCGGGCCAGGTGGAAGACCACCGATATGTAGGCGACGATCAGCGCCAGATACAGCGACAGATACATGGCCAGGGTGCTGCCGATCATGGCGGCGGGCACCTTCGAGGCGGCCTGGGCGGTGGTCAGCACGCCGTAGACCAGATAGGGCTGCCGGCCGATCTCGGTCACATACCAGCCCGCCACCAGCGCGATCCAGCCCGAGAACGTCATCGCCACCAGCACGCGTGCCAGCCACGGCGACGGCGCGCCCTGCCGGCGGAGCTGCCAGGTGCCCAGCCACGACACGGCCAGCATCAGCAGGCCAACCCCCACCATGATGCGGAAGGCGAAGAACAGCGGTGCCACGGGCGGATGCCGATCGGCAAAGGCGTCGATGCCCTTGATCTCGCCGTCGACCTTGTGGGTCAGGTAGATCGAGGCGAGCTTGGGAATCGCGATCTCGAAGTCATTCGACTGCGTGGTCGCATTGGGCAGGCCGAACAGCACGGCCGGCGCGCCCTTTTCGGTCTTCCAGATACCTTCCATGGCCGCGATCTTGGCCGGCTGGTGATGCAGCGTGTTCAGCCCGTGCAGGTCGCCGGCCACGATCTGCAGCGGAATCAGCAACGCCGCCAGCGTCACGCCGGTGCGCAGCGAATGCATGACTTCGCGGCCGCGGTCGTGGCGAAGCCAGCGATAGGCCGAAATGCCGGCCAGCAGGAAGGCCACGGTCAGGCCCGACGCCAGCAGCATGTGCACGAGCCGGTAGGGGAACGACGGGTTGAAGATGACTTCGAGCCAGCTTGTGACATGCGCGCGGCCGTCGATCATCTCGAAGCCGGCCGGGGTTTGCATCCACGAGTTCAGCGCCAGGATCCAGAATGCCGACAGCGTGGTGCCGCCGGCCACCAGCAGCGTGGCGATGGTGTGCATGCGATTGCCCACGCGCCGCATGCCGAACAGCATGATGCCGAGGAAGGTGGCTTCCAGGAAGAACGCGGTCAGCACCTCGTAGGCCAGCAACGGGCCGGCGATGTTGCCGACGGTTTCCATGTAGCCGGGCCAGTTGGTGCCGAACTGGAAGCTCATGGTGATGCCGCTGACCACGCCCAGCGCGAACGTCAGCGCGAAGATCTTGACCCAGACGCGGTAGGCGTCCATCCAGCTTTCATCGCGGGTCTTGTTGTAGCGCAGCTTGAAGAACAGCAGCACCCACGCCAGCGAGATGCTGATGGTGGGGAACAGGATGTGGAACGTGATATTCGCGGCGAACTGGATGCGCGCCAGTATCACCGGATCGACACTTGCAAACACGGGTTACTCCTTGCGGGGGCGGGCAGACTTTGCAGGGGGCTTGCTGCTGGCGGACTTCGCCGGGGCCTTGTCGGCCTTGGCAGTCTTGTCTTTCGCGGCGCCGCCCATGCCGATGGCAGAGGTCAGCCGGTCCTTGACGTCCAGCAGCTTGGTGACGCGCGAGCCCAGGCGCATCAGCTTTTCGAGGGTGGCGACATCGAGCTTCTGCATGTCGCCGAACCACGTCGTGACCAGCAGGATCAGCCCGTACATCTCCTTCATGCGGGCCTGGGCGTGCCGGTCTTCGTCGGACAGCGGCGTCTCCAGCTGGACTTCGCGCAGCATCGACAACGTGGGATCGATCTCGCGCCGGCGACGTTCCTCGGCCAGCGTGCGGAAGATCGCCCAGACATCGTCGGGCGCGGAGAAATACTCGCGGCGGTCGCCGGGCTGGTGCGACAGCTTCACCAGGTTCCAGGATTCCAGTTCCTTGAGCCCGATGCTGACATTGGAGCGTGAAAACCCAAGTGATTCCGCGATCTCGTCCGCATTCAGCGGCCGCGCGGCGGTAAAGAGGAGGGCATAGATCTGACCAACCGTGCGGTTGATCCCCCAGCGGCTGCCCATCTCACCGAAGTGGAGGACAAATCGCTGGACCAGGGGCGAGAGCTGCATTGTCTGTTTTGAATTTTCAGAA
This sequence comes from Cupriavidus sp. 86D6, assembly GCF_057815095.1. Taxonomy (NCBI): domain Bacteria; kingdom Pseudomonadati; phylum Pseudomonadota; class Betaproteobacteria; order Burkholderiales; family Burkholderiaceae; genus Cupriavidus; species Cupriavidus sp. 86D6. Next base: position 258,639 of record NZ_JBYPSB010000005.1, read on the forward strand.
ATTTGTGAAAGTTTAGAACAAAACTTAGAGGCGTGCGCGGGGCGGATGGGGTGGAGGGGTGTGGCGGGGTGTCGCAGTGCCGCGGATGAACCTGAAGTGGTCATTGGAGATCACTGTCCGCCGCGGACGAGGATGCTATAAGACGGTGGCCCAAAGGACTGCCCGTAAGATGCCACCGGTGTCAACTCGACACTAAAACTTCCATCAAAGCGGCTTGGGCGAGTACAGGGCGCTTTGGAATTCCGGGACGTACTCGTACTTGAGCATCTTGCCGAGCTTCAAGGACTTGATGAATGTCGACAGGCTTCCTTCCGTCAAGCCGAGGCTCACCGTGCCCGCATTTGTGCTGGAGGCATGGCTGAGCTGCCGGGAAGTTGCAAAACCGGTGGTCAATTTCCCTTGCTGGTCCACGTTTGTAAAGCGATGGGTCACCATCGAGATCTTGCTCGAGAGATCGCCCAGCTTTTCCGCGTCGATGGTGACATCGACTTTGCCCGTTTCGCTGTCGAGGATCTGGACGATGACTGACTTCTCGGTCTCGCGGTAGTGGATGCCTGTCAGCCATTTGGGGAGGTTATAGCCGACAACACCCCGTACCCTCGCCAGCTCCGTGTTGACAGGAAGCTTCAGTACGTAGCCCCAGAAGTCACCGGACATCGCCTGACTTATCAAGGTAAGGGGCCCCAGGCTGGAACTGCCCGGCCGATTCGTGATGACCGAGAGACCCATCTCGTTGTAAGCGTCGTTATCGCAAAAGTGGTAGGCGTAGGCGGTGAGCGCGACAAGGCCGCGGCCGGGCCAGATCTGAAGCGGTTGCACCTTCTCGAGCACGTCCGCCGGCATCAATTCCCGCAACCTGTTCAAGTCGGCGGTAAAGATGATCGTCACCCTGCTGTTCTTGTAGTAGAAATTCGGCGAATAGGATTCGAAGCCAATATCCACCTTCTCCTTCTTGAGTTCCTTGAACCAGCTCAGGTCAACGTCCGGGGCTTCCGCCGCAATGACGGAAAGAGGCGGATTGGAGCGATAGCGGTCATACAGCCCGCCTTTTACGACAGGGACCTCATGGCCGGCAATATTGATTGTTGTGCTCTCTGCGGGCTGGATAGTCGATGCGTCATCGGCCCAGATAGGGCTCGAATTGGCGCTTAGAAGTACACCGGTAGCCGCCGCCAGTTTTCGGATCGTCATGTGGTTGGGTAGTGGTCATTGGATCGTGCGTCGACTCTAAGTTTGAAGTCAGCTTTAATGTCAACATCATTTTTGGCTGGCAGCGGGTTGCCACGGGAGGCCGGGGTTCTCGTGCCTCCTGCTTAATATGTGCACGAATAGGCACTATTAGGAGCCTGTTCTCGGGGCGGGTGCCTGACGGATGCTTGACCTTCAAGTTCAGTTGAACCTTAGAGTTCAGACTGAAGGCAGTTTCAACGTATTCAGCCATGGGGAATGGTCAGCGACATTGGGAGCCGGTTTGGCCCCACCAACTCTGCACGAGGGGTGTGAAAGACATGAAGATCGGAGAACTGGCAAAGCGGACCGGCCTCGCCCCCTCGCGAATCCGCTTCTACGAGGGCATCGGTCTCCTGAAGGTCGAGCGTCAGGCGAACGGCTACCGAAGCTATCCATCCCAAGCCGTGCTGCTGCTCAACCTGATCGCCAGCGCGCAGCAGGCAGGCTTCACGCTCGACGAGATTCGCGCGCTGCTGCCTCCCGATCTGGCGGAATGGCAGCATGGGTCGCTGGTCGAAACGCTGCGCAACAAGGTGCGTGACATCGAGGCAATGGAGGCGCGGCTCGCTCAGAGCAAGGCGCACATTCATGCACTGCTGGCTGATATCGAGGGCAAGCCAGCGGGAATCGACTGCGCTACCAACGCGAAGCGGGTGCTGTCGCGCATCCGATCCGGGGAAATGGAAGGCTCGAGCCTGGCACCCGACGACGTCGCCATGTTTCGAAAGGCAAGCCGGCGCCGGCGGGAAGAACCCACGTAGTGGACAGGCGATAACCGGTCATCACACGTCCACGCGACCGCCGGCTGAATGGCGGAATGTCATCAGACCCCTGGATCAGGGCAAGGAAGCAATACATGAATCTGGACGTCAACCACCGGCCGGTCAGCGTCGAATGCGACCCGGCCACGCCCTTGTTATGGGTGCTCCGCGACCATCTGAACCTAACGGGCACCAAATTCGGCTGCGGGGTGGCGGCTTGCGGCGCATGTACCGTGCATCTGGAGGGGAACGCGGTGCGCTCCTGCGTCCTGCCCGTGGCAGCCGTGGCGGGAAAGCGCGTTACCACGATCGAAGGGCTGGCTGGCGCGCCGGGCAAGCGCCACGCGCTGCAACAAGCCTGGATTGACGAGCAGGTGCCACAATGCGGCTACTGCCAGTCGGGGATGTTGATGGCGGCCGCGGACCTGCTCGCCAGGCAGCCCGACCCGAACGATGCCGACATCGATGCGGCCATCACCAACATCTGCCGCTGCGGCACGTATCCGCGCGTGCGCACTGCCATCAAGCGCGCTGCGAAGGCATTGCGGGAGGGGAGCGCATGAGCGCCGGCACAACTACCCCACGCCGCGGGCGGCGTCGCTTCCTGCTTGGGGCGCTCGGCCTGGGCGGCGCGCTGGTGGTCGGCTGGGGCGTGATGCCGCCGCGCAGCCGGCTCGGCGACGCCGCGGCATTCCCCGGGACGTCTGGTCAGATTGCGCTGAATGGCTGGATCAAGATCACGCGGGAAGGCGACGTCATCCTGGCCATGCCGCGCGTGGAGATGGGGCAAGGTATCCACACTGCGCTGGCGATGCTGGCCGCAGAGGAGCTCGATATTCCGCTGGCGCGGGTAAGCATCGAGTCGTCCCCCATCGAGCGCATCTATGGGAATGTCGAGGTGATGGACATCAATTCGCTGCCGCTTCATCCCGACGACGCGGACAAGGCCTGGGCGCGCGCGTTGCATTGGATCATGGCCAAGGGCGCGCGAGAGATCGGCCTGATTATCACCGGCGGCAGCAGCAGCGTGGCCGACGGCTGGCAGCCGGTGCGCGAGGCCGCCGCCACTGCACGCGCCACGCTGGTGGAAGCGGCAGCGCGTGAATGGGGTGTGCCGGCGGCACAGGTGACCGTGCGCGAAGGCCAGCTCATCGGTCCAGGCGGCAGGCAGATGCCTTTCTCCGCTGTCGCGCAAAAGGCCCGCGATATGGGGCCGCCCTCCAACGTCAAGCTCAAGCCGGCTGCGCAATATCAACGGATTGGCAAGCCGGCGCCGCGTAACGACATCGCAGGCAAGACGGATGGCAGCGCGCGCTTTGCCATCGATGCGCGGCCGCCGGGCATGCTGTACGCGGCGGTCGTCATGTGCCCCGTCTTTGGCGGCAAGCTCAGGGGCTTCCAGTCGAACGCAGCACTGGCGATGGCAGGCGTGCGGTATGTCGTGCCGTTTGACGGCTCGACCGGCGGAGCGCCAGGCGTAGCGGTGGTGGCCGACCACTACTGGCAGGCACGTCAGGCGCTGGCAACGCTGGAACCCGTCTGGGATCAGGGGCCGCACGCCACACTGGATTCCGCCGGCATCCGGCAACAACTGGTGGGTGCGCTCGACAGCGACAACGGCGGCTTTACCTACCGTTCCACGGGCGACAGCCTGAACGCCTTCGCCAGCACGGACGGCGCAATGGTCGTCCAAGCCGAGTACAGCGCACCCTACCTGGCCCATGCCGCCATGGAGCCGATCAACTGCACGGCCCAGGTGAGCAAAGACCGCGTTCAGCTCTGGGCGCCTACCCAGGTGGCAACCCTGGCACAGCTTGTTGCCGCCCGGGTGGCCGGCGTGAGCCGGGATCAGGTGCATATCGACATCCCGTTCATTGGCGGCGGCTTCGGGCGGCGCCTGGAGTCGGACTTTATCGGGCAGGCCGTTTCGATTGCCTGCAAGACCGAAGGCCGTCCGGTACAGGTGATCTGGTCGCGCGAGGACGACATCCGGCACGACTTCTATCGTCCGCAGGCCATCGCAAGGCTGAGGGCCCGCGTGGAGAACGGGCGGGTGACAGCCATCGCCTCGCGCAGCGCCGGTCAGTCGATCATGGCTGGCGAGTTGGAGCGGCTGTTCGGCGCGCCGTCGCTCGGAATCGATCGTTATACCGTCGAGGGGTTGTTCGACCTACCGTATGAAATCGAGCATGCGCATATCGCGCACTTGACGGTGCAGCTGCCGGTACCGATCGGGTTCTGGCGCAGCGTCGGCCACTCCTACACCGGCTTCTTCCTGGAGAACTTTCTGAATGACGTGGCTGCTGCCGCCGGGCTCGATCCGCTGGCTATGCGGCGCGATTTGCTGAAGTCGCACCCGCGTGAACTGAGGGTGCTCGATACGGCCGCCAGAGCGGCAGGCTGGGGACAGCCGCTGGCCCCCCACACTGACGGCTCGCCGCGTGCGCGCGGGCTTGCGCTGCACAACGCGTTCGGCTCGGTGGTGGCGCAGGTGGCGGAGGTGTCGCTCAAGGACGGCAAGCCACGTGTGCATCGCGTTGTCTGCGTCGTGGACTGCGGCACGGTGGTCAATCCGGGCGTCGTTGCCCAGCAGATGGAAAGCGGGATTATCTTCGGGCTGACGGCCGCACTGTACAGCCAGATTCAGATCAAGGACGGACAGATCCTGCAGACCAACTTCACCGACTATCCGATGATCAAGATGGCGGAGACCCCCTTGATCGAGACCCACATTGTGCCGAGCACGGCCGAACCCAGCGGCGTCGGTGAAGTGGCCGTGCCGCCAATCGCGCCCGCCGTGGCACATGCCGTCGCCCAGCTCACTGGCAATCCAGTTCGGCAACTGCCAATGGTGTAAGGCAGCGGGCGCGGCCCTGAATGTCTGTGGGGTGGCGCACGCCCAGCCTCCCCATTCCAGTCGGGTTGCCGTATGTCGCGGTGTGACTAGAATCAGCAATCGGGGGAGCTTCCGTGGAGGTCATGCCCGCCGAGACTGCAGGTGGAGACGGATGGGTCCGAGTCTCGGCGTCGCGCGGTGGCGAATCGAGTAACGTTCGTGCCGGCGAGAGGAAAAATGATCGATGGATACCTCCCCCGACCGACCCCGATCGCTCCTGTCCCGCTGCGATTCGTAGGGAGGGACGTGGCGATACGTGCTGGAGCGGCGGCGCGCACGGTCCGCGTGTGAACGCGCCTTTTGGTCGGCCTGGAACGCAAGTGCGAGAATGGCGGGCCCCGCTTCCCATGTCGGGGTCCTTCAAGTAGGACGGCGCCCGACATCAGATGCTCATGCATTGCGAGACTATAGTGGACCAATCAACGAGTCCCTATGTCTCCCCCCGCCCACAGCCCCGCGTCAAATATTCCCTCAGATCAACAGGATCTGTTCCTTGCCTTCGTGGATACGGTGGCCGACTATGCAATCGTCCTCCTCGATACAAATGGTGTCATTACGAGCTGGAATCGGGGGGCGCAACGCATGCTCGGATACGACGCATCCGAGGCTATTGGCTTGCACTTCTCGCGGCTATACACCGAGGACGCGATCGCGCGAGGGTGGCCACAGAAGGCACTCCTTCTGACCCAACGTCATCGCAAGCTTGAAGATGGCGGCTGGCTGATGCGAAAGGATGGAAGCCGCTTCTGGTGCAGCAACAGTATCACGGCCGTGCACAACGCCGACGATGTACTGATTGGCATGGGAATGGTCATTCGGGACGTCACGCAACAGATGGAGTCCTCCGAGCGACTGCGGGAAAGTGAATCGACGTTCCGACTTCTCGTGCAGAACGTGTACGACTACGCAATCTTCATGCTCGACACGGAAGGCCGCGTCGCCAGTTGGAACGTTGGAGCCAACCGCATAAAAGGCTACGCGAGCCGCGAAATTGTCGGCCAGCATTTCTCGGTTTTCTACCCGCCCGAGGATCGGATGACGGGCAAGCCGGAACGGCTTCTCTCCATCGCGAGGGATCAGGGCCGCGTGCAAGATGAAGGCTGGCGTGTGCGAAAGGACGGCACTCAATTCTGGGCGAGCGTTACGCTCACCGCCGTTTATGACGAGCACCATCATTTGGTGGGCTTCGCGAAGATAACCCGCGACATGAGCGAACGCAGGCACCTGGAAGAAGTTGAAGCGTCTGCGCGAAGAGTGAATGAGTTCCTGGCTACGTTAGCGCATGAGCTCAGAAACCCTCTCGCCCCGATGTTCAACGCAACCGCGATCATTGAAAAACATCCGGACGATGGGGGCCTTGTCAAAGCCAATCTGAGCGTTGTTCTCCGGCAACTGCGTCATCTGAGCCGCCTGGTCGACGACCTGTTGGATGTCGGCCGGATGGCTGTGGGGAAGCTGGAGTTGCGAAGCGCAGTCATCCCGATTCAAACGGTGATTGAGATAGGGTTGGAGGCCTGCTTGCCGCTCTTTTCCGCCAAGCAACAGCGGATCGATTTGCAACTATGCGGCGAGAATTTCCATGTCTTCGGCGACCTTACGCGTCTTAGTCAGGTCCTGCAAAACGTGCTGAACAACGCGTCGAAATTCTCTCCCGAAGGCACGACGATCGCTGTAGAGTGCAAAGCCTGGGACAAGATTGGCACGATTTCCATTACCGACCACGGCCGTGGCATCCCGCGCGATATGCTTTCGGACATCTTCAATCTATTTGTTCAAGTCGAAGAACCCGGTTATAGCGCAACCGGCGGCCTGGGGATCGGCCTGTCTCTGTGCAAATCGATCATCGAAAAGCATGCCGGATCCATTAGCGCCGCCAGTGCCGGGCCGGGACAGGGAAGCACGTTCACAATCCAGTTGCCTATTGCGACGCAAACGTCTTCATCAGAAGAGCCCTGTATGACGGAGTTTCCAGTCGCCGGCTTGAACATCCTCATTGTCGACGACAACCAGGATGCCGCAGACAGCCTTGGCATGCTTCTCCAAATGGAAGGGCACGCCATAGAAGTCGCCTACGATGGTGTGTCTGCCATCCGCAAGGTTTCCACCTTTGTTCCCGATGTCGCGTTGATCGATCTGGCGATGCCCGATATGGACGGATACGCGTTGATCGAAGAACTCCGGGAGTTTGCAAAGCTGAACCATACGCGCTTCTACGCATTAACCGGGTTCAGTGAGGCAGCCGTACGGGACCGTGTTGCCGAGGCGGGGTTCCATGGTCACATTGTGAAACCCATCGATCCGGCTGCGCTAAAGAAGACGATTTTTCCCGTCGGTTCTGGCAATCCGTAGCCACGATCCGCTCCTTGTCCCAGATACCGGCGAACAAGCTTGTTTACGCGTTCGATCGTCCGCGAGAAAGCCAGGAGGATCGACGCCCTGCCGCTGAGCGACCAGACCATCCTGGTTTCCCGACATCATTCCGGGCGAATATTGCCCTGCTTAATGACTGTCGCCCATTTCTCGCGCTCGGCATCAAGGAACTTCCGGAATTCCTGGGGCTTGTCGCCAGAAGCTTCCGCGCCGATCGCCGCGAGACGTTCCTTGACGGCGGGTTGTGTCAAGACCTCGATGGTTGCCTTGTTGATCTTGTCGATGATCTCCGCCGAGGTGCCGGCAGGCGCGAACAAGCCGTTCCACTCATACACCTGGTAGCCCGGCAGCCCCGATTCGGCGATGGTAGGGACATCTGGCAGCGCGGGAGACCGCTTCGCGCCTGTGGTCGCCAGTACCTTCAACTTCTTGCCGGAGACCAGTGGGTAAGACGCTGCCATGTTGCTGAACATCATGTCGACCTGGCCGCCCATCAGGTCGCTCAACGCTGGTGCACCGCCCTTGTAGGGTACGTGCAGCATGTTGAGCCCCGACTGTTGACGGAACAGTTCTGCCGCCAGGTGCTGTGCGGTGCCCGATCCCGCGGACGCATAGGTGAGTTTTCCCGGCGTGGCCTTCGCACGCGCCACGATATCCTTGGGCGAATTGAACGGAGAGTTCGGCGGCACCACCAGAAGGTTCGGCACGCGTACCACAAGTGAGATGGGAGCGAAGTCCTTCGCGGTATCGTAGGGGAGCTTCGGTTGCAGGCTGGGGTTGACCGAAAATGCGGTGGCGTCCAGCAGCAGGGTGTAACCGTCCGGCGCGGCCTTGGCGACAGCGCTGGCACCGATCACACCACTTGCGCCGGGGCGGTTGTCGACAACGATGGTCTGGCCCAGCTTGGTGCCCAGAGGTGCGGCGACAATGCGGGCGACCGTATCGGCCGCGCCGCCTGCCGGATAGGGAACGACGAGGCGAATTGGATGATCGGGATAGGCGGCGCTGGCACTGGTGGCGGCGCACAGCAGTGCGAGGCTGGCAATGGCGCGGGTAACGGGCTTGAACATTCTTGTCTCCAGAAGCTGTAGCTGTCGTTATGGTTTAGACGGTTGCGATCGGCGTCGCGGGCGATCCGACGGCACCGGGAAGGCGCAGAGGCGGCGCGGTCAGCAGGAAGCGGCTACGTTTGTTCTCGCGCAGCCAGTATGCCAATGGTGTCAAATGCCAAAGCTCGCCCAGATGGATGCCATTCTTGAACAGGCAATGTTCATGCAGCGGCAGTCGGGGCCCGCGAATGGGGGACGGCGTCAGCGGTTTCGGCACAACCAGTTCCACGGCGGGATTGTCTGCCAGCAGGCATGCCAGGCGCGAATCGGTGATCCAATTGAGCAGCTTCGCGTCGTAGCCGTCCAATCCGGTGCCGGATTCGTGAAGTACCTTGAGGTCCGGCGACTTGTTCATCGATAGCAAAGTGTCGGCGAACCCGGTATGGAGGCAAACCATATCGCCCGGCTCGACCGTTACGTTATCGGCTTCCAGAATGCGCATGAGCTGGTCGTAGCCGACCGCCTGCCGTTTGCGCCCAAGGTGACGCTCGATGTCGATCATGACGCCGCGACCTTGCGCGCCGTGCTCGGCAAGCACGGCAATACTCAATGCGGCGGCTTCGGGGTTCTCGTATCTTGCCCATGCCTCGGGCGCTTGCGTCTCGACGCCGGCTCTGATGTCCTCGCCGGCCCGGAAGCCGTTGTAGAAGACGGCTTCGTCGCTGCCGTCACCGTCGGCATCGAAATGGCTGCCCACGTGTGCCAGGCTGTCCCACTGCGTGGAATACTGCAGGCTCATGAGCACGACATCGTCATTGACCACGTCCGTCAGATCGGGATCCTCGGAACGGTACGACCAGCAGAAACCCTGCTGCCCGGCGCTCTTTCCATCCCGGACGACGGCGAATCGCCGCGGTGGCTGCCGACGCACGTTCATGGTTTGGCCGCCCGGGTAATCGAGAGGAAGCGAAAGGCAGAACGTAATGCCTTCGCGTACTTCCGCGACGCCTTGCAGTACCTTGGCGCGATCCACGAGGTTCATGCGCCCACGTTGATCGTCTGGTCCAAACTCGCCCCAATTGCTGCCGTCCGGCTTACGCTGCCACCGCCTTGGTGCTTCGCTCATGTCGGCTCCTTACTGCAGCTTCGCAAGTTCGGCCAGCACGTTCTTCGCAGCGGCTACGCCCATGTTGACGAAGGCATCGCTGGTGACGCCGCCGATGTGCGGACTGAGGATGAACTTGCTGTGTCCGAAGAAGGGATGATCGGCAGGTGGCGGCTCTTGCTGCAACGAATCCAGGCCTGCCGCGGCCACTTTGCCGCTTGCAACGGCTGCCAGAAGTGCGTCTTCGTCGATGAGCCCGCCGCGTGCGGTATTGACGACGATCACGCCGTCTTTGCATCGGGACAGGCTGGCCTCGTTGAGCAGGCCGAGATTCTCGGCGGTCAGTGGGCAGTGGAACGATATGACATCCGAGGTTTCCCAGATCGCGTCCAGGCTGACGGGTTCGATGCTCGTCGGCAGGTCGGCGGCATAGGGGTCATATCCGATCACCTTCATATCCATGGCGTTGGCGATCCGCGCGAAGCGCCGGCCGATCGCACCCAGGCCAACAAGACCAAGCGTGCGCCCTTGCAGTTCAAGACTTTGGTGCGTCGATTTGTCCCAATGGCCATTGCGCGTGCGCTGGTCCAGCGTCACCACCGATTTTGCGCAGGCGAGCATCAACGCCAGCGCCTGCTCGGCCACGGCCGCCGCATTTGCGCCCGCCGCGGCCACCACTTTGACGCCGCGCGCCTTCGCAGCTTCCTGGTCGATGTTGTCGATGCCGCTTCCGTGCTTCGACAGGACGCGGATCGACGGCGCCGCGTCGAGCGCCATGGCGCCGATCTTGCTCGTGCGGACGATGATCGCCACAGGCGCGTATCGGCGGCAAAGTTCTGCGGTCTCTTCTTCGGTTGCCGCTTTTCCTGCATAGACCAGTTCGAAGTCGGACAGCAGCGCGACCGCCTGTGGCGCAATGTTTGCCGCGGTCACAACGATGACGGGCTTGGCTGACGTACTCACAGCGTTTCTCCAGCCTTCAGCACACCGGCGGCACGCAGGGCATCGTCCAGCCAGGATGGTCGCAGTGCTTCGCCAGACTTGATACCTTCGATGCGTTTGCGCTCCGCCGCTACCTTCTTTGCAGCCTCTTCAATCAGAGCCGGCGCCTTTTCGCGTTCGATGACGACCACGCCGTCTGCATCGCCGATGACGAGGTCGCCCGGGCGCACCGTAACACCGCCGCATTGAATCGGATGATTGACGCGGCCGGGTACGAACTTGGTCGGCCCGTTGGGATTCAGCCCGACGGAGTACATGGGGAAGCCCGTCTCGATGATCTCTTCGGCGTCCCGCGCAGCAGCGTCCAGAACGACGGCCGCCACACCGAGAGCAATGCACTGATTGACCATGATGGCGCCCATCAGCGCGCTGTTTTGGTCGCCTTTGCCGTCAACGATGATGACGTCGCCAGGCTTGGCCAGTGCCATCGCGGCGTGAATCATGAGGTTATCGCCGGGGCGAACTTCCACGGTGACAGCCGGACCGCAGAACTTGCTCTTTTGGCTCAGTGGCGCGATCCGCCCGTGCAGGCCGCCGCGTCGGCCGGCGACATCGGCAAAGATCGAAGACGCGAACTCGGACGCCTGCTTGACGATGTCGGGCGAAACGCGTTCGAAATCACGGATGACATCAGGGAGTTGCTGGGTGGGCGACATAGTTGCTCCTAAAATGTGCGAGTGAAGCCAGCCGCGCAGTTGGCAAGGCAACTGACGGATCGAGAAACTGCGAAAGTGGATTCCGGCGCGCGGATGCGCGCCGATGCGTTAATCGATGGTCGCGCCCGAGTCGCTGACCACGACGCGCCAGCGAGCAAGATCCTTTTGCAATAGGCCGGCAAACGCCGAGGTACTACCGCCCAGGACCTGTCCGCCTTCCGCCTCGATCTTGGAACGCACGGCGGGGACCTGGAGTACGCGATTCAATTCGGCGTTGAGTCTGGTGACGATGGGTGCCGGGGTGCCGGCGGGTGCAAGCAGGCCGAACCATGTGTCCGCGTCAAATTGCTTCACGCCCGCCTCCGCTACGGTCGGCGTGTTGGGCAATTGCGGCGACCGCTTCGCAGAGGTCACTGCGATTCCGCGCAGCTTGCCCATCTTGATTTGACCCATCACCGTCGGGACAGAGCCAATATAGATTTCCACCTGGCCACTCAGAACGTCGGTGAGCGCCTGCGACGCACCCTTGTATGGGATGTGCTGCATCTTCACGCCGGCCTGCTTTTGCAGGAGTTCCATGGCGAGGTGTGCGACCGTACCGTTGCCCGGTGTGCCGAAGGTGACCGTGCCTGGCTTGGCTTTTGCGGCGGCAAGCACGTCGGTCAGATTCTTGTACGGTGAACTGTTGTTGGTGACAATCGCGAGCGGTGCCGAGGCAATCAAGCCGATAGGCGTCAGATCTTTCGTCGGGTCATACGGCAGCTTCTTGTACAGCGACGGGTTGATAGCAAGATTGCTGGTCTGGCCGAATACCAGCGTGTAGCCGTCAGGCGATGCCTTGGCCGCAGCTTCCACGCCGAGGTTGCCGCCAGCGCCTGGCTTGTTGTCGACGATGATGGTCCACTTCAGGTCCCGGCTAAATTGTTGGGCGATTTCGCGCGAGAAGGTATCCGGCGCCCCGCCCGGCGGGAAGGGCACGATGAGGCGAATGGGCTTGGTCGGATAGGTATCTGCGGCGTACGCAGGAAGGCCAGGCACTGCAGCAATGGCGCATGCCGCCAGAACGCGAAGGATGATGTTCAAGGGTGTCTCCAGTCGAACCTTGTATTTGTGCCTCGACTATAGATTTCTGTTCCGTGCTATACAATCGCGTTGTCCATAGCGAAACACGTGCCATGAAACGGAATGCCCAGCCTGCACAGGCCCCCGAGGGTGCCGATAAAGACACAATCATCGCAGTCACGCGCGCCTTGCAAATTCTGGAGGCGTTCTCTGCCGATGACGCTTCGTTGACCCTGTCGGAGTTGAGCCGACGCGTCGGGATGGGCAAATCGACCGTTCTGCGCACGGCGCGGACGCTTGCGCAAAGCGAGTACCTGGTCCAACGCGAAGATGGCCAATGGCGCCTCGGCGCCGCCGCAGGGTGGCTCGGTGCGCGCTATCAGGCTGCTTTTCGCGTGAATGAAACGGTGGAGCCGGTGCTCAGGCGAATCAGCTACGAAACACGCGAAAGCGCGGCCTTTTATGTGCGGGAAGGAGACACGCGGGCCTGCCTGGTGCGAGTGGAAGGTCCGGGCGCGGTGCGGCACCACGTGCGCGTCGGGGAACGGCTTCCCCTCACCGGGGCGCCGGGCAGAGTGTTGCGGGCATTCGCAGGCGAAAGCGGCGAGCCATACGAGACCATCCGCAGGGATGGCTATTTCATTTCAATGGGCGAACGAGAGCCTGAGGTTTCGAGTCTTGCTGTCCCGGTGTTTGGCATCCATTGGACGTTGGCCGGGGCGCTTTGCATCTCCGGCCCCATTAGCCGGCTGACGCGGGATAAGCTGGCCGAGTATGCGGATCTGTTGCTGGCAGCGGGAAAGGAAGTGTCCTATGCAATATCCGGCTCCCGGGACCCGAGCGTCCGCCCGACGACATGGCATCCGTGATATCGAGTGGGCGATTCCGAGCCAATTTCTTTGATTACCTGAGGAGAGCCAAGGTGGTGAGTCGCCGGATGAAGCCGAACTACATTGCATTGGCGGGCAATACCGTCAGGCCGGACGTCCCGCTCGACGTGGTTCGGCGTTCACTTCTGAGAATGCCGTTCTCGTCAAATTCGAGCAAGACGGTCGACGACCGGATTTCGCCTCCGGAAAAGAGCGGACCAATGAACGGGATAAAACTCTCAGCGTGGGGGTGGGAGGTGGCGAAGGAATAAACCAGGATGGTTGACCCTGTCTTGAGCGTGACCTGGGATGAGGGTGTGCCGAGCTGGTTGGTCACATCGTCGATGGTGGAGAAGCCAAGCAGGAAGTTCGACAACTGGTCCGGCCGTATGTCCACGCCAGTTGAAACACAGCCGGCCAGCATCAAGCACACCGCGGTCAGCGCGGTCGGCGCGTGAATGAGCTTCATGATGCCATCGGTGTCGTTGCCTGACCAAGATCCAGCGAGGATGGCTTCGTGCCCGCCATCCCCTTTCCCAAGGATAGAACCTTCGCCAGTTTTTTTGGGTGCCCGGGATCGCCGCTCACAGGTGGCGCGTTGGGGCGGGCCCTTTCACCGTCACTGTGATGTCATGGGCGCGACAGACGCACCTTCGATTCCGTGAAGAAACGCCGACTGGATTTCCCTGGGCATCGAGGTTCGCAAGGACGGGGGTTGCCTACGCGCGCACGTTCAACATATCGCCCACGCAGGCAATTCCCTCGCCCTGCGCGGTGGATCGGTCGGGCTGGGCTCCTTGCATTGCCGCATCCCGGTCCTTTCCCGGCGGTAGGCCGAACATCCGGCGGTACTCGCGCGTAAATTGCTGGACACTTTCATAACCCACGGAAAACGCAGCATCGCTCGCCGAAATGCCTTCGGACGTCATCAGTCGACGTGCCTCGATGAGGCGCAACTGCTTCTGAAACTGTAGCGGCGACAGCGATGTCGCTGCCCGGAAGTGCTGGTAAAAGGACGACGCGCTCATGCCAGCGGCTGAAGCGAGGCGTTCAACCGGAAGCGGTTGAGCGAACTCGGTGCGCAGCAAAGCCACGGCCCGGGCCAGACGTTGAGCGTGACTCTGCGGACGGCCGATCTGCCGAATCACCGGGCCATGCTTGCCCACCAGCAGCCAGTAGTGGATTTCGCGCACCAGCTGTGCCTGCAGCACTGGTATTGCCGCCGGACGCGCAATCAGCCGCATCAGCCGCAGCGCTGCATCGGCGACGTCGGCGTCCGACGGTTCGACCTGCACAGGCGAATCGGGGGCGACCGGCCCGGGCATTATCTCGGCTGCCAATTCGGCGATAGCCGCCACATCGAGATCCAACACGAGGGAATAGTACGGCGCGTCAGTGCTGGCGCGCGTGATCTGGCTGATCGTCGGCACGTCCGACGTAATCAGCAGCGAATCGCCCGCGCTGAAGTCGAACGTCTGCTTGCCCATCGCCACGCGCTTGCTGCCTTGCAGGACAAGGCAGGCGAGCGGTCTGGAGATGGCATAGTCAATGCCGCTCGGGGCCGTCGCCCGGATGGCTGTCAGGCCCGGAATGGGAGTCCGGGCAATGCCGGTGGGACCGGCATGCGCCTCCGCATAGCGGCGCACGGCATCAAGCAACAGGTCACTCATCGTGGGGCAGGGTGGCGATTCATCACCTGCCATCGTAGCGGGTTCCCACGAACTGGGACACCACGTTTGGAGAAAAAGGCAAGGAAGAAAGAGATTCAGGCAAGGGATTCAGGCGTGCCAGGCGACAGAATGGACACCGGTTTTCCTCACACGCCAAGGAGTGTACGCATGACCACGATCTCTCTCGTCACCGGCGCCAGCCGAGGCCTCGGCCGCAACACGGCCCTGTCGATCGCCCGCAAGGGCGGCGACGTCATCCTCACCTACCAAAGCCGCGAAGCGGAGGCAAGCGCGGTCGTCACGGAGATCCGGAAGCTGGGCCGCAAGGCGGTGGCGCTGCAACTCGATGCCGGCGATATCGCCACTTTCCCCGGGTTCGCAGAACGGCTGAGATCCGTGCTGCGTCAGACCTGGCAGCGCGACAGCTTCGACCACCTTGTCAACAACGCGGGACATGGCGACGTAGCGCCGATCGCCGAGATGCGCGAGGCGGCGTTCGACATGCTCGTCAATGTGCATTTCAAGGGGGTGTTCTTTCTCACCCAGACGATGCTGCCGCTGCTTGCAGATGGCGGTCACATTGTCAATCTCTCGACGGGGCTGACGCGCGTATCGGCCGAAGGGTGGTCCGCCTACGCAGCGGTCAAGGGCGCCGTGGAAGTGCTCACCGTCTACATGGCCAAAGAGCTTGGCCCGCGCAGGATCACGGTCAACGCCGTAGCGCCGGGTGCGATCGAAACGGACTTCTTCGGCGGCGCAGTACGCGACACGCCGGCATTCAACCATTACTTCGCCGGGATGACGGCGTTGGGGCGCGTCGGGGTGGCCGACGACGTGGGTCCGATGATCGCCAGCCTGCTGTCGGAGGACAACCGCTGGGTCAATGCACAGCGAATTGAAGTGTCTGGCGGACAGGGAATCTGAGCGGGGGGCTAGACTTCGGCGCCCAGCTGCCGGCTTGCTCGCTGCCGGTAAAATTGGCCAAGTGTTCCCGTGAAACTTCCGCGCCACCATGTCATCCGCCCGAACCCCTGCCGCCCGTGCTTGGGCCTACGTTGCCGCGAGATCTGCAGGCCGGCCGGTCGATCCGGGGTGGCGGGTCACGCTGAACTTCCACCCGGACCGGATGGTTCGGGGGCGGCCGCTGCTGGCGGTGATGGCCGAGGATGGCGTGTATCGATCTCAATTCGAAACTGGCACCAGCAATGGCGGGCTGACCGCCTACCCCGGTGGCGATCGGTGGCAATGGGAAAGCCGGATCTTCGGGCAGGCCTATGACACCGCATCGCCTTCCGAGCGGCCGCGCTATGGCGCGCTGAATCTGGGTCATGCGCCAGCCGGCGCAGCGCCACGCTTTGGCTCGGCGCATCTGCGGCTTGCTTCCGGCGTACTGGATCGCACGACGTTTTGCCACCCGGACAGTGTCTATGGGCCGAGTCACTTCGGCGTGGCGGACCGCTTTGCCCTTGTAGAACGTCTGGCTGCCGTGGCGGGGCAGGGTGATCCGCTTGACCATTACATCGAGGCGCATGTTCACGGCGGGGTGCACATCGCGAGCGACGTGGACGCCATCGTACTTGACCCATCATTCCGGAATACGGAAGTCGAGGCGCTTGCGCATGCATTGCCCTGCCGCGTCGAATGGCACGCCGGTTTTCGGGCAGAAGCGGATTTGCTGCGCCAACAGCACGAATACCGCGGCCGGGCTGTCGCTGAACTTGCGGCGTTGCTTGCAGGCGATGACGGGCTGACACCGATGCGGATCGGCGAGGCCGTGCGCGTCGGCCAGCACGATCCGCAGATGCTCAAGCAGGTGTGGCATTGCCTGGCCCGTTTCGGGAACTGCAATCACCGGTAAGCCACTGTTCCGCGGTCTCACCCGCCGTGCAAGCGAAGACCAGCGGCGCATTGTTGCGCTTCCTCCCAGAGGCGTTGCGTGAGAAGCCCCGCGTCCTCATCCCGCGCCATTGCTGCGGCTTCGCCCGCCCAGAGAATCGAAAAATCGCTGTGTCCGCCTTTTTCATACGCGAAACGAAGCGGATCGACCGCACCGGTTGCCAGGGGGAGCGTTGGCGCTGCTGCACTCATCGGCCCTTGCTCGCGCATGAAGTGCGTCAACAATCCACGTGCCGGCCGGCCCGTGTAAAGATTGGTCAGGCGCGTCATGTCGTCACGTGCTGTGCGCAGGGCGGCGCGGTGAATGCCGGACCTGCCGGCCTGAGGCGTCATCAAGTGAGCCGTGCCCAATTGCACAGCACTCGCCCCCAGAGCAAAGGCTGCCGCAATACTTCTTCCGTCGGCAATCGCACCCGCTGCAATAACCGGCACGCTGACCGCATCCACGATCTGCGGTAAAAGCGCAAACAGCCCGGGTTGCGCATGGATATCGTTGGTCAGAAACATGCCTCGATGGCCGCCGGCCTCTGCGCCCTGCGCGAAATGGACCCGATGGCGCGCGGCCGTCTCGGCATCAGGCGAAACCGCAAGCAGAGAAATACGACAAGTTACTCGAAAAAATTACTAAATTGCATTTTTGCTAATTTGTCAGATCATAGACGGGCCAGTCACCGGCCCAGGGCCGGCGTCGGTCTATGCGGGTATCCGGGTCCGCCAGGGATTCGGGCAGCCACGGTCTGGGCCTGGTGGCGATTCCCCGCATGGCTAGGGATCGGCCCGAAAAGGTGACGATATGACGAGGGCGGGAAGCAAGCCCAGGTCCACGTGTGGTCATCCGCGCGCGAGAAGGCATCGTCCGACCTGTTTGGCGCAGGTCGTCATGGGCCTCGTCTATGCCGGCTGTGCACAGGCCCAGACCTACGTCACCCCGTCCGGCACCTATGGGCCGGGCGACTACAACGTTGCCTTCCAGTTTTTCGGGACCCACGGGACCATCCAGGGCAGCACGCGCATCTATCCGACGGGCACGTATCCATTCGGTGCCGGCGGGGCCGGCGTCTCGGTTGCCGGTGGGGGCTCAGCGACGATCGATCCTGACGCCGGAACCCAGCCGGGGGATATCGTCATCCAGTCCGACTATCGGTCGGGGGCGCCAAACGATGCCTTGTATGTGGCAAATGGCACCCTCACCGTCCTTGGCAGCACCGCTGACTCCTCGCGTCTTACCTACGCGATGGGGCACGGGCAAACCGTACACGGCATTTACATTCCGGGGGAGACGGGGCCTTCCATATTTGTGGGCGCACGGATGTACATGTCCGCTGATGGGACGGACGCCAATGCGATTCGCGGCTATGGCGGGTTTGCCGACGCTACCGTAAGGGATTCGACGCTCGTCGCCACTGGTGCGAACGGCCATGGTATCCGTTTGTGGAATCGGGCGGTCGCCACGCTCATCGACACTAGCGTGACGGCAACCGGGGCTGGCGCGTTCGGCGTCTTCGCCACGGACAATTCGACGATCGACACCACCGGAGGCTCGATCAACACGCGGCTCGAGAGCGCGCGCGGCATTTACGTCGATACGTCCGTGGCAAGGTTGAATGGCACAAGCGTGAACACAGAGGGCGCCGGCGCGTACGGAATCCAGGCGGGTGCGTCGAATCTGTCCGTCACCGGCGGCAGGATATCGACGATCGGCGGCACGGCGCACGGCTTGTGGATCTACAACGGTACGACGGCCACGCTGAACAGCGCGACGGTCGGCACAACGGGCGATAACGCGCGCGGCATATACGTCAGCGCGGCGGCCCGGGCCATGGCCAACCAGAGCGATTTCGGTACACAGGGCGTCGGTGCGACGGCAGCCTATCTCACCGGCGCGGGCTCGTCCCTGGCGATGACCGGTGGATCGCTTGTGACGGCCGGGACAAGCGCCCACGGTGCCTATGTGGCCGGCGGTGCGACGTTCGCGGCCACGGACACGACGATCTCCAGTGCGCTGGGCGTAGGCCTCTGGGCATTGGGAACGTCGGCAAGCCTTACGCGCGGGGCTGTGTCGGGGGGCCTCTATGCGGCCTTTCTCCAGGACGGTGCGACGTTGACCGCCAGCGGCACGACATTCACTGCCGGTGGTGGCGCGATACGCGGCGTGCAGTCCGCCGGTTCGAACCTCGACCTGACCGATGTCACGGTGAACACGTTGGCCACCAACAACTACGGCGTCTATGCCTACACCGGCGGCACGCTGAAGGCGCGCAACCTGGCGATCAATACAACGGGGCAGGGCGCCTATGGGATTCGCGTGATTGGCGTCCCGTCGGCCGATATCGCGGGCCTGACCGTGCGAACGTCGGGCGCCAATGCGCATGGCGCGGTCTTCGAGGGCGGCACCAACCCGTACACCGGAAGCGACTTCGATATCACGACCACGGGCGGCGGGATCGGACTCTATGCCTGGCAGCAGAGCGCAGTGAGCCTTGCGGGCGGGCGGATCGATACAGGAACCGCCGCCAGCGCGCATGGGCTCTATATCACGAACGCCTCATTGGACCTGCGGGCGAATGCCCAGGGTACCGGCGTTGGCGTAACGACCGGCGGCGCAGGCGCGAATGCGGCAGTCATCGGCGCCGGTGGCCGCCTCAATGCGACGAACGCCACCCTGCATGCGCAAGGCGCGAATGCCGCAGGGCTTTACATGTTCGGCGTGACGGACGCCGCTGCGGCCAGCGCGGTCGCAAGCGGCACGGTGGGAACGGCGCCCATCGCCCCGGTGAACGACGATGGCTCGCCCGGGGTCCTGGCAGTAATGGCGCCGCCCACTCCGCTCGCGGAACCATTGGGCGGGACCGAGGCGGTCACGCTGAACAGCAGTTCGGTCTTGTCGGACGCGGGCGCAGCCATTCGGGTGCTGGGCGGGAGAGCGACGATCGCAGCCAACCACTCTGTCATGAGTGGGCCGGTGGCGTTCCAGGTGCAAAGCCTGGCGAACGGTGCTGCGTCCACGCCTGGCATCGCCACCCTCAATGCCAACGCTTCGACGCTGACCGGCTCTGCACTGACCGAAGCGGGCAGCCAGTCCACGCTGAACCTTGCAAACGGCAGCCGGTGGAACGTCACCGGCAATTCAGTGGTCACCGCCCTCGCGAACGACAACAGCCTGATCGATGTGCAGGCGGCAGCCGGCCTGCCCCTTGGCCGCCTGCGCACGCTTGCCGCGAGCCCTATCCCCGGCAGCGCGTACCGCACGGTGTCGGTGACGGGCGACTACGTGGGCAACAATGGCGTTGTTGCCCTCAATACTTTCCTCGATGCCGGCGGCATGCTGTCCCAGCAGTTCACGGACCGGTTGCTGGTCGCCGGCAATGCCGGGGGGGCCACATCCCTCCATATCAAGCCCGTCGCAACGAGCCCGGGGTCCGTGACTTCGCCCAATGGCATCGTCGATGCGAGAGAGGGGATTTCCGTGGTGCAGGTGGCGGGCACGGCGTCGCCGAACAGCTTCTCGCTGCCCGGCGGCTACGTCACCGCCGCGAACTCTCCGGTCGCCTACCGGCTGTTTGCCTACGGGCCCGGCGCCGAAGGCGGCGCGGCGGACCCGGGCGGGGCGCTGGTGGGCAATGCCTCTGGCTACTGGGACTACCGGCTGCAAAGCGCCTATGTCGAGCCCGACGGGCCTGTCACGCCAAGCCCGAACGAAGTGCTACCCGCCGATGCCCGCCCGGAGGTGGCGCCGCAGGTGGCGTCCTATCTCAGTGCCGCCGCGTCCTTTCTGCATGCCGGCATTGTCGACCTGGACAATCTGCACCGGCGCCTTGGCGAGGTGCGCGACGACCGCGACCTTGCGCGCGACAAGGGACCAGGCGAGATGTTCTTCCGGGCCTACGGCGGAAACTTCAGGTATGCGACGAACGTTCCGTTCCAGCAGTTCGGCTACAACGCCACGGGCGACTATGCGGCCATCCAGCTCGGCGGCAACCTGTTCAAGGAAGAGCGCGACAACGGCATCTGGCGCTTCGGTGTTGCCGGGTCCGTCGGGTGGCTCAAGTTCTCGCCAATCGCCGTCGATGGCGCCAGCCGGACGCGGGCCACGATCTACCGCATCAACGGCTATGGCACCTACCAGAGCCGCAACGGGTGGTACGTTGACGGCATCGTGTCAGGCGGATGGTTCGATGGCGATGTGAGCACCGACGCGCGAGGCCGGACCAGTTCGATGAACGGTAGCGTGTTTGCGGCCTCTATCGAAGGCGGCTTCCCGTTTGCCATGCCCTACGGCATGAACCTTGAGCCACAACTGCAGTTGATCGGGCAGCATGTGGGGTTCAGCAACACGATCGACGCCGACAACCTGGAGGTCAATATCGGCTCGCAGAACCAGGTCGTCGGCCGGGCCGGGGTGCGCCTGACCAAACCGATGGCGGTCTCTGCCGGTCGCCTGACACCGTACTTTGGCTTCGACCTGCTGCACGCGTTCACCGGCGGCGCCAACGTGCAGGTGAGCGACATGCGGTTCGAATCGGGGAAGCTGGGCGATGCGTATCAACTGTCGCTCGGCGTGAACGGCATGCCTACCGCGAAGATGTCGCTCTACGGTCGCGTGTCGTATCAGCACGCCCTTGGCTCCGCCGGTGTCCAGGGATGGCTCTTCAACGCTGGCCTGCGTTATCTCTTCTAGCAGATGGCGCGGGATGAGCGACGTTGCCAGGCCCAAAGCGCCTACGCCAGTCGCAGATCGCGCAACAGATCCAGAACGTGTTGCGTGGATCGCTCGACGTGCCCGGCACGATGCGCGAGGCCGAGCCGGCGCCACAATGCCGGCCGCAGCGGACGCATGACAATGCGTTGGTCGGGGGGCGGCGCTGTCGCCTCATGGGGCAGCAGCGCGGCACCGTAACCAGCCGCGACCAGACTCTTGATCGCGTCGTTGAAGTTAAGCTCGATGCGCGGCGCAGGCTGATGCCCGGACGTCGCGAACCACTCGGCCGTCAGGCGTGAAAGACGCGTGGTCGCGTCATTGAGAATGAGCGGTTGGGCAGCGAGCCATTCTGGCGTGACGTGGGCCGGGCACTCCCAGTGCGCGGGCACGAAGGCCATCACGGGATCGCGCCGCCAGGGCTTGATGACGAGCCCGGCCACGGGTGGCTGCGGCAGGGCAACGAGCCCGATGTCCAACGTCCCATCCGCCAGCCGGGACAGCGTTTCATGCGAAGTCAGCACGGCGACCTGAATGTCGATGGCGGGATGCTGCTGGCGCAAGACCTCGAGCGCCTGCGGCAACAGATGCGCGATGGCGCCGGTCGAGGCCCCGATCCGCACGCGCCCTTCAAGGCCCTGCACCTGGCGTTGAATATCGTCCAAGGCCCGCTCCGCATCGGCCAGGAGCCGGCGCGCGCGCTCTATCAGCACCTCTCCGATCGCCGACGGCCTGACATGTCCGCGCTTGCGGGACAGCAGGGGTGCCCCAATGCGGTTTTCCAGTTCCGCGATATGGAGGCTGACCGTTGGCGGCGCCAGATGCAATGCACGCGCCGCATCGGCGAACGACCCACGGTCGGCGATGGCGACCAGAGTGCGCAGGCGGTCCAGGCTGATCTCTCGCATGTCGGCGTCCAGATTCAGGAAAACTGAATGTTCACGTTATAAAATTCAACTTTTCATATTGTAGCGGTCCGCCGAACATAGGGGCGCTTTCTCTTCGTCCTGCTTCTTCTTATCCAAAGTTTGCGGAGCATTTCACCTATGAGTTCTCCCGTGGTTTTCATCGATGGCGACCAAGGCACCACCGGATTGCTGATCCACGAACGGCTGCGTCACCGGACCGATATCAGGCTGATGACGCTGGCGGCTGCGGAGCGCAAGGACTTGCGGCGTCGCGCAGAAGCCATCAACGCCTGCGACATCGCCATCCTCTGCCTGCCGGACGCCGCCGCGCGCGAGGCAGTGGCCACCATTGTCAATCCCGCCGTTCGCGTGATCGACGCAAGCTCCGCCCACCGTACGCACCCGGACTGGACCTACGGATTTCCAGAGATGACGCCGGGCCAGGCCGGGCGCATTGCGAAGGCACGCCGGGTCACCAACCCCGGTTGCTACCCGACCGGTGCGATTGGCCTGCTGCATCCATTGGTGCAGGCCGGGCTGATACCGGACGACTACCCCATCAGCATTCATGCGGTATCGGGCTACTCCGGACGCGGACGCACCGGCGTGGAGGAATATGAGGGGCAGGCGGCCGCCAGCGCGCCGGCCTACCAGGTATATGGCCTGGAACTCGCGCACAAGCACACGCCCGAGATCCAGCAGCATGCCGGGCTCAGCCAGCCACCCATTTTCATGCCTGCCTACGGCGCGTTCCGGCAGGGCATCGTGCTGACGGTGCCGCTGGCGCTGCGTTTGCTGGCACCGGGGGTGGATGGCGCGACGTTACAGGACTGCCTCGCGCGCCACTATGCCAGGGCGGAGCATGTCCATGTATTGCCGCTGCAAGCGTCGCGCGATGTGAAGCATCTGGACCCGCAGGCGCTCAACGGGACGAATGACCTGCGTCTGAGCGTATTTCCCAGCAAGGCGCACGGGCAGGTACTACTGTCTGCGGTTTTCGACAATCTTGGAAAAGGCGCTTCCGGCGCCGCGATTCAGAACCTGGACCTGATGCTGGCGTAGCCCTGTGTTCCAGGTCGCCGAATGTCCCTTCCTGCCCCGCGAAGGGCCATTGGATTTCCCCGGGTTTGTCGCGATTTATCGACCGTGCGGTACGGGACGCGGGGGAGGCGGGTACGGCGTATTGCCGGGTATCTGAATATATGGCGCGACGATATACGGGTACGGGGCAGATCCGTTGACCTGCTGGTCATAGGCGGGGGCGTTCGGCTGGGTCGCCATGACACCGGCCCGGGGGAGCGGCGGGGTGTGCAACACCGTCGCATCACGCCGGCCATCGCTGATTCCGCGTTCGGTACTCAGAATCTGGGGCCGACTGCCCGTATCCGGCGCGGCATTGGCCGCAGACGAACCCAATGTCGAGAGCAAGATAATCGTCAAAAATCTCAGCATATCGACTCCACATATCCCTGTTGTCGCACCGCGTGACTCTGGCGCGATCGCGCCGGCAGTCCGGCCGGTAGCCCATTGCCAGGTCGCGACGGGCGCTTCCACGGAGCAATGGTAGTACGGAGGCTTACGGCAGGCGGACCACAAACTTGAGGTGCCAGCCGATTTTCCGGGCTTGACACTGCCGATGTCCGGGTGGACGACCCTCCGGCAAATTCCCCTGCAAATGAGAATGCGTCGCATGTAGAATCATGCCCAAACCGGACGATGACAACAGGTCCGGATGAAAGAAGGGTCGACGGGCGGGTGAACTTGGGCAAGGGGGGAAGACTGTCATGCGTGTTCTGATCGTGGAGGACGATCCGCGGGTGAGGCATTGGCTCGGCGCAGGCTGCAACAGCAGGGGCATGCCTGCCGCCTGACGGACACCGGGGAACACGCGCTCGAACTGATCCGGGACGAAGCCTTCGACGCCGTCCTGCTGGACCGGATGCTGCCCGGCATCGATGGCATCGGCGTACTGCGTGCGTTGGCCGATCATCCGCATCCCCCCGTCATGGTGCTGTCCGCCGTGGACCAGCCAAGCGACCGCGTGGAAGGACTGCGTGCCGGCGCCGGCGATTACCTGGGCAAGCCCTTCGACTTCACTGAACTGTTGGCGCGGCTGGAAGGGCTGGCCAAGTGGCGTGCGCTACCGCACGGCGCAGACTGGGTCACGCGTCTTGAAGACCTCTGCATCGACTGGCGCGAGCGCCGCGTGTCGCGAGGCGGCCAACCGATCGATCTCACCGAGAAGGAGTTCGCACTGCTGCAGGTACTGGCCACCAACGTCGGCCGCACGGTCACGCGTGCGATGCTGCTGGAAAAGGTCTGGGGTTACCAGTTCGATCCACAGACGAACCTGATCGACGTTCACGTTTCGAAGCTGCGCAGCAAGATCGACCGCAATTTCCCGCGATCGCTGCTGCGTACGGTGCGCGCGGTCGGCTATGTCCTGGGCTGAGCGCGTTCATCTGCTGGAGACCAGGACTTTCCGCCATGCCTCGCTGGTGGCGTTCCTCTTCCTGCTGGTCGCCATCGGATCGGTCCTGCTGAGCGCGCATCAGATCGACGTGTTGCTGCACAGCCACGTGCGCGACATGGTGCTGGCCGATGTGCGTGCCAAGGAACACAGGCATCACTTGGCCGACGCCAGCCAGCTGGCCGTGGCGCTGACCCAGGAAGACGGCCGCGAACGCGAAGGCAGCAGGTCGCTGGTCCTGGCGCCATCGGGCAGGTTGCTGTTCGGCGATGCCAAGGTCAGGGCGGCGCTGCAATGCGAGCCCCCTTGCGACTTGCAGTGGCGCAATGTCACGGTGGGCGATACCAGTGCGCAACGTGCCCAGTTGTTCGGCGTGCAGGTGCCGCTGGCCGACGGCGGCGTGTTCTTCAGCGGCTACGACATCCTGCCCATGCGTGAACGGCTGCGCGTGTTTCCGCTGGTAGCCGGCGCGGGCCTCTTCGCGGTGCTGCTGTCGAGCCTGGCCATCGGGCTCTATTCCAGCGTGCAAAGCATGCGCCGGGTGGACCGCATCCGCAGCGCACTGCGCCGCTACGTGACCGGCGAACGCGACGCGACGGTGCCCTGCCGGCGCGATGGCGATGAATTCGACCTGCTGGGCCAGGACATCAACCATGTGCTCGATCGCGTGAACCGTCTGATGGAAGAGGTCAAGAGCGTAAGCAGCCATCTGGCCCACGAACTGCGCACGCCGCTCACGCGCATGCACAACCGCCTGGCCAACCTGGCGGAGAAAGTCGATGACCCCATGCGCGACGACGTGCTTGGCGCGCTGGAAGAAGGCGAGCGTATCCAGCGCATGGTCCGCGCGGTGCTTCGTATCGGCGAAGTGGAAGCCGGACGTTGCGAGCACGCGTTCGAATGGTTCGAGGTGCGCGGGCTGCTCGACGACCTGGCTGAATACTATGCGCCGCTGGTGTCGATGTCCGGCATGGCGCTGCGCATCGAAGCCGAGCCGGGACGCGAGCTGTACGGCGACCGCGCGCTGCTGTTCCAGGCGTTGTCGAACCTGATCGAAAACGCCATCAAGTATGCGCCGGAGGGCAAGGCGCTGGTACTGTTGGCGCGCCGCCGTGGCGACGGCATGGCGCTGGGCGTGGCAGACCACGGCCCCGGCATTCCGGCAGACCTGCGCGGCCAGGCGGTGGAGCGGTTCCGGCGTCTGGGTGCAACCTCGGGCCGGAAATCGGGCGGCGTCGCGCCATCGGGCAGCGGGCTCGGCCTGGCCCTGGTCAATGCCATCGCGGGGCTGCATGGCGCCCGGCTTTCGCTGGAAGAGAACCTTCCCGAGGGGCTTCTGGCCGTGTTGCTGCTGGACCGCCGCCAGTGGAGCGACAGGACGGGGCTCAAGGACGCGCTGCGCTGCCGATGAGACCATCGCGCATCCATATGGAATGCCGGGCGACGAATGGCCTTGCAGCGCCATCGGCGTCGGTAGCGCCCGGGGCAGGCACGCGCCCGAACACGGCAATCCAGAGCAGCACGGGCGGAAGTACCAGCGCCACGAACATCAGCGGGCCCGGCTTGTGCGCCAGCGCCTCTTGCAGGATCTGCTGCAGGCAATCGGTCATCCGAAGACGACGAATGGCACGCCCGCGTGCACCGGCGACGGCATCACCCTGGCGGGGATGCCATAGACGCACGCCAGCCTGATTTCCGTCAGCACTTCGGCCGGATCGCCGCAGGCGACGGCCCGGCCATCGGCCAGCAGCAGCAAGCGGTCGCACCAGCGAGCCGCCAGGTTGACGTCGTGCAATACCACGAGCACGGCCAGGCCATCGGTGCGGCTCAGCGTTCTGACGCTGTCGAGCAGCAGTAGCTGGTGGCGCGGGTCGAGGCTCGAAATCGGCTCGTCGAGCAGCAGGGCCCGATAGCTGTCGGCTGCCCGGCAGGCCAGCGTCTGCACCAGCGTACGGGCAAACTGCACGCGCTGTTGTTCGCCGCCAGACAGGCGCTGGTAGTCGCGGCCGGCCAGGTGTGCCACATCGGCCAGCCCGAGCGCGCGGCGTATCAGTGCGTCCAGCGCCCGTCGGTCGAGCTCGGGGAACGGATAGCCGCCCATGGCGACCACTTCGGTCACGTCCAGATCGAAGTTCAGCCCCGGCGACTGCGGCAGTACCGCGCGCGTGCGCGCCAGGGCGTGCGCAGGCCAGTGCGCCATGTCACGCCCGTTGAGCGAGACAGCCGACGCCGGGACGGCGATCTCGCCGGCAAGCGCACCCAGCAGCGTGCTCTTGCCCGCGCCATTTGCGCCGAGAATGCCGAGCACTTCGCCGGGGCGCAGACTCAGATCGATACCGGAGAGCACCTGTCGGCGCCCGCGGTTGCAGTGCAGATTCCGGGCGACCAGCACCTCATGCCCCCTTTCGCGTCAGCATCCAGAGCAGGAAGGGCCCGCCCGCAAGGCTCGTGACGATGCCGATCGGCAACTCGGCCGGGATCACCACCATGCGGGACAGCCAGTCCGCCAGTGTCATGGCAATGGCGCCGCCGGCCAGCGTGTTCGGCAGCAGCCAGCGGTGGTCCGCACCGAGCGGCATGCGCACCAGGTGCGGCACGACAAGCCCAACGAACGAGATCGTGCCGGTGACGGCGACGATGGGGCCCACCAGCAGGGCGGTCAGCACGATCAGCCGGCGGCGCAGCCGCTTGAGATCGAAGCCCAGGTGCAGGGCCTCGCGCTCGCCCAGCAGCAGCGCATTCATGGCGCGCCAGTCACGCAGCAGCAGCGCGCACAGCACAGCCACCAGCGGGACCAGCCACGCCAGCAAGGGCCACGTGGCGCCGGCGAGACTGCCCATGTTCCAGAACGTGAGGTTGCGAAGCTGCACGTCACTGGCCTGATACGTGAAGAAGCCGACAATGGCCGCGCAGATGGCGTTGATCGCGATACCGGCCAGCAGCAGGCTGGCCATGCCCCCCCGCCGCGCGCCGAGCCGGTAGGCAAACGACGTTGCCGCAAGGCTGCCGATGAACGCGGCGGGCGCGATGCCGGCCAGTCCGTCGGCGCCCAGCACGATGGCCGCCACCGCGCCGGCCGCACCGCCCAGCGAGATGCCGATCAGGCCCGGCTCGGCCAGCGGATTGCGAAACAACGCCTGCATGACCGCGCCCGAGAGCGCCAGCGCGGCGCCCACCGTGATGGCCAGCACGATACGTGGCAGCCGCACTTCGATCAGCACGTTGCGCCACATGGCATCGTCGCCGTCACCAGCGGCCGACCACAGCAACGGCAGCAGACGTTGGTGCGGAATCGACAGCGCGCCGCTGGAAGCTGTCCACAGGGCGGCCAGCACCAGCATGACGCACAGCGTGGTGAAGATGGCCAGTCGGTGGCTGCGCATCAGCGGTCCGCCGTTTGCCGGGCAGCCAGCCCCGTCTGCAACAGCCGAAGCGCCTCTGGCAGGCGGGGCCCGAAGCCCAGCAGCAGGAGATCGTCCATGACGACGATGCGCCGGTTGCGGGCAGCTGGCGTCGCATTGAGGCCCGGCTGCGCCAGGAACGCGTCGGCGCTGCCGCTGGCACCGACCGACATCGTCGTGGTGACGATCACGTCCGGCTTCAGGGCCGCGGCCGCCTCGGCCGAAAACGGCTTGAACCCGGTCTGGCTGGCCAATACGTTGGTGCCGCCCGCCAGCGCCAGCATGGCGTCACCGGCAGTCGCGGTGCCCATCCCCTGCATCTTGCCGGTGTGGCTGCTGACGATCAGCACGCGCACCGGCTGGCTGACCGCGCGGATGGCCCGCAGTTCGGCGTGCAGGCGGTCAACCAGCGCGCGGCCGCGCTCCGGCATCTCCAGCGCCGTGGCGGTGCCGAGAATGCGCTGGTCCAGCGCCGCCACGGTGGGCGCCGAAGGCAGCGTTACCACCTTGCTGCCGAGCTTGCGGATCTGTTCCAGTGCCTGGGGCGGACCGGCCTGGTCGGCGGCCAGTACAAGGTCGGGCCTCAGGCTGGCGAGCCCTTCGACCGACACCGCGCGGTAGTAGCCCACCTTGGGCAGCTTCAGCGCGGCAGCGGGGTAGATGCTGGACGAATCGGCGCCGACGAGCGTCTTTTCCGCGTCCAGTGCGTAGATGATCTCAGTGATCGCGCCGCCCAGGCCGACCACGCGGGCCGGCGGTGCGGCATGGGCCAGGCCTGCCGCGCACAGCAGGGACAACAGCGCAGAGCGCAGTAGTTTCATGTCGACTCCGGCAATGCGGTCAGGCGGCCAGTGCCGTCGGGCAGAGCGATTGCAGCAGCGCGCGCCACGCGCCCAGTTCCGGCTTGCCCGGCTTGCGCTCGCCAAAGAACTGGACGATCAGCTCACCACCGGCGCCGTACAGTTCCAGCGACGTCACCCAGCCATCGACCGTGGGCTTGTTGACGACCCAGCTCGACGCAACGGCCTCGGTGTTCAGGTGCAGGTTGAAGGCTTCGTCGAGCACGTTGAACCAGGGGCCGGTGCGCACCAGCTTGTGCACCGGGCCGGTATGGATCTGTACGATGCCCCGGTTGCCGACAAAGCACATGACGGGCAGCGCTGATTCGGCGGCACGGCCGAGCACGGTTTCGACGGCCGTGTTGTCCACCTGCTGGGCCAGGTCATTGCCGGCCGTGCGCAGGGCGCCCAGGCGCGATACCTTGAACTGCCGCAGCATGGCAAAGAAATCATGCGTGTCCTGGAGCCCCAGCCAGTGGGCACGCATGGCATCGGCGTCGGCAGGGGTCTCGGACTCGGTCACTGGCGCAACGGGCTCGGGCAGGACCGGCGTCACCGTCGCCACGGCATGGCGATCCACATATGCCTGCCATGCCGCGGCATCGGTGGCGTCGGTGCGGTAGACCTTGTGTACCGCTTCGCCGGCCCGGTCGAAAAACTGCAGGCTGTCGCGGCCATGCTCCGTGACGGCGTAGAAATACCGCCAGTTGCCGAAGAACATGCGAAGGTCGATGTCCGGCCCGAGCACGATGCCGACGGGGCCGTCCGCCTCGATGCCCTGATACTGGCCATGCCGTTCGTGAACGGCATGGTCGTTGCGCGACAGGGCCATCACCGGGCCGAGCGTGCCGAGATCACGGAACAGCTGCTGCGCCGTGCCGCCAAGCTGTCGCACGGCCACGCCGCATCCGGCCGCGACCAGTTCGGCCTCGCTGGCGCCAAGGCGCTGGGCGCGGTCGCGCATGCGCAGTTTCGGGTGGGCGTCGGCCAATGCCTGATGGCGCTGGCGCAGCGTCTCGATGCCTTGTTGTTCCATGTCCATGTGTGTCGTGAGGTGTCGCGGGTAGTCGCTCGTTCAGCAGTCGGGGCTCAGGGCTGGACGTCGAAGTGGATCGTCCACGTTTGCTGGCTGCTGTTCGCGTTCGGATCGGCGTAGGCGATCTTCGTCAGGTGGAAGCGCGCATACGTGCCGCCTTCGCCGCCGCGGATCAGGCCGCCAGCGTCGGGGTTGGCGCTGATCAGGTGCGCCACCGCCGGCAGGCCGTTGGCGGCGGCCGCCGCGGCGGTCGGGAAGTACGAATACCAGCCGAAATTCATCGGATTCGGGTACGCACCCGTGTAGGCCGGGTTCAGCACCGACGCCGTCGAATCCCTGATCCACTGCGCGGCGGCCGTGGGCAGGCGCATGTCGGCGGCGGTGAGATCGGCCAGCGTCGTGCTCACGTTGGTGGCGCTGGTGAATGCCGATGCCACCGGCTTGTTCGATGCGTCATAGAAACCGGCCGGCGTCTTGCCCACGAAGCCCGCCACCGTGCCCGTGCCCGATTCGCCGCCATTCAGCTTGACGTTGTAGCGGTTGAACGCGATATGCCAGGGGCCCGAGGCGGTGGTGACGGCCCGGTTGACCAGGTCGTAGTAGACCCAGTCGGCCGATGCATTGACCGAAGCGGTGTAGACCGTGCCCGGCGCGCTGCGATCCACGAAGCGGAAGCTCGGATAGCCGGACGTCGTGCCGCCCGCGCCGCCGTAGTAGCCGGTCACCTGCAGGGCGAATACCGGCGCCGCGGCGGTGCCCGTGGTGTCGGCCAGCGCGCTGTTGGTCGTGATCACGAAGGTACGGAAGGTCGGGTACAGCAGGTGATCGGTCGCCGCGCCGGTCACGCCGTATTCGAATGCGGCCGAGCCGATGTCGTTGGCGGTGCTGGCAAACACGCCGCTGGCCGAGTCCTTCAGGAATACCGTGGCAGGCAGGGCGCCATTGTCCGGATCGATGGTGGCGTTCTTCCAGGTCGCCAGCGTGGTCCAGGTGTGGTCGAACGGGCTGCCGAACGCGCCGCCGTTGCCGGTGCCGCTGGTGCCGCTGTTGGTCCACAGCTTTGCCGTGCGGCCGCCGGCTTCGGTCTTGACCTTCAGGTCCCACTCGGTGCCGGTACAGGCCGTTTCGGCCTTGGCGTTGAAGTCGTAGCACAGGGAATTGCCGGCGGCCGGCAATGCGAATGTCCAGTCGGCCGTCTGCGTGAATGCCGAGGTGGAGGCGGGCGGGGTCGTGGTGCCGCCCCCCGTGCTGCCGCCGCTGGTGCCGCCGGTCGTGGTACCGCCGCCGCTGTCGCCGTCGCCGTCGCCACAGGCGGCCAGCATCAGTGCCAGCGCGGCCGCGCCGATGACGCCCAGCGGGCGGCGATGCAGTGCAAGCGTGTCGTGGATCATGATCAGTGCTTCCCCGTTTGATGTCTCGTTAGCGGGCGACGTCGACGTTGAACCGCGCGCCCAGGTAGATAAAGCGCCCCGCCACGGGCCCGAAGTCACTGGCATTCGCAAAATCGCGCTGGCGATCGAACAGGTTGTTCACGCCGGCGAAAGCGGTCACGTTGCGGCCGATCTTCTGGTTCAGCACCAGATCGAGCGTGCCCCAGCCCGGCGAGCAGGCGCCGGTGGCGGAGTCGGTCAGTTCGCTGCTCTGGAAGCGCGCACGCGCCGACAGCTCCGTCGCGGGCAGGACACGCCAGTCGGCGCCCACGCGGCCCATGTGGCGCGGCCGGCGGGTCAGTTCGAGGCCGGTATCGAGGTCCTCGGTATCGGTGAACGTGTAGGCCGTGGTCAGGTTCAGCTGGCTGGTGGCACGCCAGCGCAACGATGTCTCGACGCCCTGCGTCCTGGCGCGCGCCACGTTGCGGTACGTGTAGACCGCGATGCCGTTGACCATGGTGAAGTTGGTCATGTCGGTCTGGATCAGGTCCGTCACGCGGTTGTAGAACAGGTTGGTGTCGAGGGTCACGCGGTCGCGCCAGCTCAGCTGGCCGCCCAGCTGGAAGCTGTTCGACGACTCCGGCTTCAGGTCCGGATTGCCCAGTACGACGTAGCCCAGCGAGCTGTGGTCGAACAGGTAATGGCGTTCCTTGAGGTTCGGCACGCGGTAACCCTGGCCGTAGTTGGCGCGCAGCACGCCTTTCCACGTGTCGTTGGACAGCAGGTTGGCGCGCACGCCTACCTTGGGCGCGAAGTGGCTGCCGAAGTCGGAATCGTGCTGGCCGCGCAGGCCGACCACCATCTCCCACGTGTCGTTGAACAGGATGTCGTTCTGCAGGTAGAGCTCGCCCGACTGGCGCTCGGCGCTGCCGGTGCCCGCCAGTTCCGAAGTGCCATTGACCGACTGGTCGAGGGTTTCGCGATGGAAGTCGCCGCCGAACTGCCACAACTGGCGATACCAGGCCGGCAGGTCGAACTGGGCGGAAACATGGTCGGTCTGCTGGGCGGCGTTGCGGACCGAGGTCTGGGCGCCGTTCGAGTATTCGCGCGACGTGCTGTCGTAGGTTTCATGCACGCCGGCCAGCCGTGCCCGCACCCCGTTGTCGAAGCGCCATTGGCCGCCGTAGGTGTATCGGTTGCGGTCGATGTCCTCGGTCTTGCGCTGCGGCACGTAGCGGGGCGGCGCGTAGTACTGATACCGTTGCTCGTCGGTCTCGCGGTAGGCGCTGGCGTCGAACCAGAAGTTGCCGGCCTGGGCGGGCAGCCATTCCAGGCGCCCTGCGTATTGTTCACGCCGGATCTTGTCGCCGTGACGCGTCCAGCCGTCCGGATCGACGGCAAAGCCCTTGTTGTCGAGCGCATCGGCGCTGACGCGCGCCCGGATCTTCCCGGTGCCCCCTTCGAGCCGGATGTTGCCGTGCAGGGCGCCGGGCGAGCCATCGGCATTCTGGGCGCCATAGCTGCCGGCATCGGCCGTGACGGCCCCGGAGAACCCCTTGGCAATCGGGCGCGTGATCACGTTGATGACACCGCCCATCGCCGAACTGCCGTACTGGGCCGAACTGGCGCCCTTGACCACCTCGACACGGTCCACCTCGGTCAGCAGGTATTGCGAGACATCGACGGTGGACCCGGTACTGGCCGAGATGGGGAGCCCGTCGATCAGGATCAGCACCTGGTCGCTTGTCATGCCCTGCAGCGTGACTTCATAGCCGGACTTGCCGTGGATCTCGCGCAGTTGCAGGCCGGGCACGTTTTCCAGCGCATCCTTGAGCGTGCGCGCATGGGTGCGCTCGATTTCCTGGCGGTCCACCACCTCGGTACGGATCGGGGTCTCGTCCAGCGTTTTTTCGCTCCGGGTGCCCGTGACAACCACCGTTGGCAGGGGATCGCCGGAACCGGTCTGCTGGGCTCGCACATGCGGCGCTGCGCAAAGGAGGGTGCCGGCAACGAGGGCAAGGGTTTTCAGGCGCATTCGGGGCGGAACCGGCGGTCTACCGATCCGGTCATGACAAACGAGCCTCAAATGATAATGATTCTCGTATGCATCTTCCGTTAAGAATGCTTAATGAAGCGCCCGGCCGCCGCGGCAGCCGGGCGTGGGGCGTCCGTGCGTTATATTCGGCGCGTTGACATCACAGCCGGGCAGTAGCGTATGGACAAGAAACGGATTCGGGTATCGCACGTGGCGGTTCCCGGCAATCTCAGTGTGCTGAAACTGAAGGGCTACCTCAGGACAGCCATCGCCGATGTGGCCAAGGGCTCGGACGACAACGAGATCCTGCTGGTCAAGGTGCTGGTGCCGCAGGCGCTAGGCCTCAAGGCCGGAGAAAAGCTGTTCGACAAGGTGCTGCAGGGCATCGTCGACAAGGATTCGCGCGTGCGCCGGGTGTCGGTCGAGTTCGTGGACGGCGAGATCACCGCCGACAAGATTGCCGCCAGCGAGGCGCGTACCCAGAAGGAGATCGATGCCTACGGGCATCTGCTGGAAGACGAGCCGGACGAAACGGCGCCATGAACCTCTCCGATCTTGAACGTCAGCTGGCATTTCTGCGAGAGATCGACCGGCTGAAGAGCGTGGTGCGGATGTCGCCGTTGATCGACCAGTCGCGCCGCGAGAACAGTGCCGAGCATTCATGGCACCTTGCCATGTACGCGCTCGTGCTGTCGGAACATGCCGCGGCGCCGGTCGATGTGGTGCGTGTCGTCAAGATGCTGCTGCTCCACGATATCGTGGAAATCGATGCCGGCGACACGCCGCTTCATGCTCCGTCGCGGCAGACCGCCCAGGCCGCCCAGGCCGCCCGGACCGACCAGGCGGAGCGGGAGCAGCGGGCCGCGCAGCGGATCTTTTCGTTGCTGCCGGCAGCGCAGGCCGCCGAGTTTCGCCGGCTGTGGACCGAATTCGAGGCGGCCGAAACGGATGACGCGAAGTTTGCCAAGTCGCTGGACCGCTTTCAGCCGCTGCTTCATAACGTCGCCACCGGCGGCGGCACGTGGATTGC
Source organism: Cupriavidus sp. 86D6 (assembly GCF_057815095.1). Lineage (NCBI taxonomy): Bacteria > Pseudomonadati > Pseudomonadota > Betaproteobacteria > Burkholderiales > Burkholderiaceae > Cupriavidus > Cupriavidus sp. 86D6. The sequence goes on from NZ_JBYPSB010000005.1 coordinate 292,990, forward strand.
GCCGGGGCTCGATGAGGCGCAGGTCGTCGCCCGCTACGGGCCGACCATCGAGCGTGGCGCCCCGGCGCTCTGGGAAGCAGCCGCCAGGCTGGTTCGGGCGCATTTCCGCGACTCGCAGGCCGCGGACGATAGCCCCTGAGGCCTCGGGACGGATTTGAATCGAAGGGCATCCGCGAGGGTGCCCTTTTTTGTTGTGGGCAGGGCGGGGCGGCCTGACCGCCGGGCGCATTTCGGATCGGTACGGGTCGCATTCCGGTTCGAATCCCGCGCGCCGCGTGCCTAGACTCCCTGCACATCCACAAGGAGGAAGCCCGTGTCAATCCTGTCCCATCCGCCCCGCGCGGCGCGCCGCGCACTGCTGGCCATCGTAGCCGGACTCTGTTTCGGGGCCGCCCAGGCCGAAACCTGGCCCGCCAGGCCCGTTGTCATCGTCGTCCCGTTCCCGGCGGGCGGCGGCACCGACCTGGTGGTGCGGTCGATCCAGCCGCTGCTGCAGCGCGAACTGGGCCAGCCGGTGGTGATCGACAACCGCAGCGGGGCCGGCGGCACACTGGGCTCGGCCTACGTGGCACGCGCCACGGCCGATGGCTACACCGCCGGCGTGGTGACCACCAGCACGCATGCGGTCAGCGTGGCGATCTATCCCAAGCTGACCTACCATCCGGCCAGGGACTTCAGCTATGCCGGGTTCATCGGCACCTCGCCGTATGTGCTGGCCGTCAACAACCAGTTGCAGTCGACCGATGTCAAGGCGTTGCTGGCCAGGCTCAGGGCCGACAAGACGCAGCACAGCTTCGGCTCGGTGGGTGTAGGCACCGTATCGCACCTGATGGGGGAGCAGTTCCAGAAGCTGGCGGGCGTGCCGCTGGTGCATGTGCCGTATCGCGGCGCGTCCCCGGCCTACACCGACCTGATTGGCGGGCAGGTGCAGATCATGTTCGACAATCCGGTGGGCCTGGCGCCATACATCAAGGCGCGCAAGATCACCGCCATCGCCACCACCGCGCCCACGCCGCTGCTGGCCGACGTGCCGACGTTTGCCAGCCAGGGCGTGCCCGATTTCGAGCAGCAGCTCTGGTACGGCATTGCGTTCCCCAAGGGGACCCCGGCAGCGGTGGTGGACCGGTTCAATGCCGCACTGAACAAGGTATTGCGAGACAAGGCCGTGGCGGAAGACCTTGCCGCCAAGGGTGTCACGGCCCGGCCGGGCACGCCGGCGGCGCTGCAGGCCGCCGTACAGAAGGACATCCCCTATTGGGGAGCGATTGCACGATCGGTAGGAGCCACAGGTGAGTGAAGTCAGTCTGATCCACGTATTCGTGCGCGATGGCCGGGGCGGCAACCCCGTGCCGCTGGTGGCCGATGCACAGGGCATGGACGCGGCGGGCATGCAGGCGGTGGCCGCCTCGCACGGGCACGAGTCCGCCTTTGTATTGCCCAGCGCCATCGGCTGCGACTGGCGCATCCGCTTCTTCGTCCCCCAGCACGAGATGGAAATGTGCGGCCACGCCACTGTCGGCACCTTATGGGCGCTGCGGCAGTGGGGACAGTGGACCACGCCCACCGCGCGGATCGAAACCTTGAGCGGCGTGGTGCACGCCCGGTGGGACGACACGCTGCAATGCGCGTGGATCTCGCAGCCGGCGGTACGCACGCAGCCGCTGGGCGCGCAGGAAAGTGCCCGGGTGGCCGCGCAGTTGCGCTTGCCGATGGGCGCGTGGACGATGACCAACGCCGCCACCAGCCGCGTGAAGACGCTGGTGGCGCTGCCGTCCGTGGCGATGCTCGATGGTCTGCAGCCCGACTTCGCCACGATGCAGGCGCTCTGCGAATCGATCGGCTCCACGGGCCTCTATCCCTACGCGCTGGGCGCGACGAAGGCGGATGGCCGGCGCATCGTGCATGCGCGGCAGTTTCCGAAATCGTCGGGCTACCCGGAGGACGCCGCCACCGGCATCGCCGCCGCCGCGCTGTGGGGCTACCTGGCCCGCGAAGGCGGCCTGGGCAACGGGGCGGACGCGGCCGCCGCGCCATCCATTGCCGTCTGGCAAGGCGATGCCATGGGCAGTCCGTCGGAGATTCTGGTGGCGCCGCGCATCGACGACCAGGGCGCGGCGGACGGCTGCTGGCTTAGTGGCCAGACGGCATGGGGCGCGCCATGACGGCGCAGGCACCAGGCGCGCCGCCCGACACGCCACCAGACACGTCGCCAGGCACGCCGGAAGCGCGGCTCGCGGCGGTGGGCCTGGTGCTGCCGGAGGTATCGGCGCCCCGAGGAAACTACGCGCCGTATTGCGCGGTGCCGGTTGGCGATGCGCAATGGGTGTCGATTTCCGGCCAGGTCTGCCGGCGGCACGGCGTGGCCATGGCCGGGCTGTGCCGCACCGACGACGACCTGATACCGGCCCGCGAAGCGGCGCAGGTCTCGATGCTGAATGCGCTGGCGGCGCTGCGGCAGGCCTGTGGCGGCGATTTGTCGCGCGTGGTCCAGGTGGTACGGCTGCGCGGGTTCATTCGTGCGGCGGACACGTTCACGCGGCATCCCGCGGTACTCGACGCGGCTTCGGCCGTGTTGCGCGTGGCGTTTCCCGATCAGCCCTTGCCCGCCCGCAGCGCGGTGGGCGTGGCCAGTCTGCCTGACTGTGCATGGACAGAGATCGAAGTGGAAGCGATCGTGGCCAGCGTGTGAGGAACGCCGCCCTAGGCCGGCGCCGGCACCTCGCGCAGCAGCCGGTGCAGGTGGCCGCTGGAGGCAAAGCCCAGCTGCACGCTGACACTGGCGGGCGCGTGCCCGGTCGCGATCAGCGCCCTGGCATGCGCGGCCAGCACGCGCCGCCGGATCGCCACGGGCGTGGTGCCGAATTCGATCTGGCATGCCCGCTGCAACTGGCGAATCGCCACACCCAGTTCGCTGGCCACCGCATCGATCGACGGCAGGGGCTGGTCGCATTCCAGCGCCTGTGTGAAGCGCCACACCATGCGATGGGCGATCGATGCCGGCGCTTCGGGATGCGCCAGCGGCCGGCTCGTCACCAGTTGCTCGACGATGGCACGCACCAGCCAGGATGCACTCGGGGTGGACAGGTTGGGAGCCAGCAGCGCCTCCAGCATGGCGACAGTGGGCCCGTCCAGGCGGATCGCGCCATACCGCAGGGCGGGCATGCGGTCGGGGGGCAGATAGAGTTCGCCGTGCTGCTGCAGCCGATGCTCGGACGCCGTGAGGTGCGACGTCGACGCCGGCAGCAGCACCGCGGCACCGCGCACCAGTGTCGCGGCACGCCGTGACCGTGCCGCCGTAGCGGGCGCCGCTGCCCCCGGCGCATCGCCGGGGGTATCCCACACCGTCTTGAGCCGGCCCATGCGCGGCCAAAGCAGCATGCCGCAGTCATGCTCGTGCCACTCGCGCCGGAACGCGGGCTGCCGGCTGTTATGCAGCGCAAAGCCGTGCGTGACTGTCAGATGCAGTTTGGGAGACAGATGAGGGCGGTCGGTCATCGCGGACATTCCGGCGGCCAGGGGATGCCAGCGATCATACGCCGGTCCGGGCGGCGCCGATGTCCTGCTTGTCCTGCTTCACCTTGCGGACCTCGGTATCGGCGGCGCGTATGACGGAGCCGTCCTTCGCCAAGGGCTGCATGGGCGGCACGGGTTTGCCGGTGCGCCGGTCGATCAGCGTGGAATGGCGCTCACCGGCCGCGAACCGATGCCGCTCGCCCCATTGGCGCAGCGCCACCACCACCGGAAACAGCCGCTCGCCCGCTGCGGTCAACACGTACTCCTGGTAGGCCGAGCCATCGGAAGCGGCCTGCAATGCCAGCACGCCGGCCTCCACCAGCTTGTGCAGCCGGTCCGCCAGGATATTCCGTGCCATGCCCAGGCCGCGCTGGAAATCGCTGAAGCGCCGCACGCCGTCGAAGGCGTCGCGCACGATCAGGAGCGACCAGCGGTCGCCCACCACATCGAGAGACCTGGCGACCGGGCAGGATTCCGGGGGCTTCGGGGCGGTACGCGTCATGGGCGCCGCAGGTGTCGCGGGGGTCGAAGGTGTTGGCATGGGTCTCGGCACGCAATGATCTGGTTGCATTTTAAAACCGGCTGCCCTAGCATTCAACCAGTTTTGTTTTGAAACTGGATAAGAGGCGCCATGGCACCGGAAGACACGCTGGAAAGATCACGCATCGACGCTGCGGCGCGGCCGGGCGGCCCTGGCATGGCCCGGGGCCTGGTCGCCCTGTTTGCCGCATCGGCCGGTTTCAGCGTGGCCAACGTCTATTACGTCCAGCCGCTGCTCGATGCCCTGGCGCGCGATTTCCGGATCGACGTGGCGGCCGTTGGCAGCGTGGTGGCGATGACCCAGGCCGGCAGCGCGCTGGCCTTGCTGTTCGTCGTGCCGTTGGGCGATCTGCTCGACAGGCGCCGGCTGATGCGTGTGCAACTGGTTGCCCTGGTCGTCGCGTTGGTGGTGGTGGCCCTGGCGCGGACGTTGCCCGCGCTGTTCGCGGGCATGCTGGCGGTGGGCCTGCTTGGCACGGCGATGACGCAAGGCCTGCTGGCCTATGCGGCCAGCGCGGCGTCGGTCCACGAGCAGGGCCGGGTGGTCGGGGCAGCCCAGAGCGGCGTGTTCGTGGGCCTGCTGTCCGCCCGGGTGTTTGCCGGGGCGGTCAGCGATCTTGCGGGATGGCGCTGGGTCTACCTTGCGGCGGCGATGCTGATGTTCGTGGCGGGTGTGCTGCTTTGGAACCGCTTGCCGGTGCTTGCGCCGCCACGCGTGCGCGTGACCTACCCGCGTCTCATCCTGTCCATGTTCGCGCTGCTGCGCCACGAGCGCACGCTGCAGGTCAGGGGCATGCTGGCGCTGCTGATGTTTGCCGCGCTAAACATTTTCTGGAGCGCAGTGGTGCTGCCGCTGGGTGCGCCGCCGTTCTCGCTGCCGCACACGGCCATCGGTGCGTTCGGGCTAGTGGGGGTGATTGGCGCGCTGGCGGCCGCGCGTGCCGGCAAGTGGGTGGACGCCGGACATGGGCAGCGCACGACCCTGGCGGCACTGGTGATGCTGGTCCTGGCCTGGTGGCCGCTTGCCCAGCTGCATGTGTCGCTGTGGATACTGGCCGTGGGCATCGTGCTGCTTGACGCGGCGGGGCAGGCGCTGCATGTCACCAGCCAGAGCATGATCGTCCGGACGCGCCCGGAGGCGCCCGGCCGCCTCATCGGTCTCTATATGCTGTTCTATGCCGTGGGCAGCGGGCTGGGCGGCATTGGCACCACCGCGGCATACGGGGCCGGTGGGTGGCATGGCGTCTGCGCGCTGGGTGCGGCGGTCAGCGTGGCGGCACTGGTGTTCTGGGCCGCCACGCGCAAGGCTACGGCGTGCGTCGAACCGGAGTGTCCTGGCGGTGGGCGGCAAAAGGACCGTGAGCGCCGGGTGGCCGGTGCGCCGCTCCCCAATACGCGGAAAACTGGCCGGGGGCCGGCGGTGGTTCAAGGCAGCCGGGCCAGCGCCGCCTTGCGCAACGCGGCCCGATAGGCTCTTTCGACGCTCAGGGTCTGCCGCAGCAGCCGGAGTACCCGCGCGTAGTCCCGCGCCGGGTAGCCGCGCGCCTTCTGCGTCTTTGCATAGTGCAGTTGCCAGCGAATGTCCTGGCGAAGTCGTGCGATGCGCCGATCGACGGGCGCGGTCTCGCGTGCGACGGCTGCTTCACGTCGCAGCTTGTCTACTGCACTTCCAACAAGCATGAGTCGCCTCCGGGCAGGGTCGGACTGGGCGCGCTTGCACGCTGAACAATTCAGCATACGGCAGATTCTGTGCCATTGCTGCCAATAGTGTGCCGATTGAACGGTCGACCGGTCATGCTCTTTTTTGTCGACGAAATGGGCGATTGACAAGTCCCGTCATGTCATGTCGCGACATGTCGCTCGCCTCGCCTGCCGCCGGCCATGCCCTGGCCACGTCGGGGTGCGGTGGCAGCGGCAACGAAGCCGTGCTAGCATTCGGTCCGTCCTGGGGGAGCAGCCTGCCTCCATCACGGGGGCGCCGTCGTCAACATACCTGGCCAGACAGCCATGGCGCCGGCAACCGGCTTTCATGGTCGCCAACTCCGCCAGCCCCAACCTTGTGATTCCACCGCCATGGGGCGCCTAGTACCTTTCACCAGATTTGGTTTCCTGACGATCCTGATCGTGATCCAGTGCCTGGGTCCGCTGCTGCATGCCCACATGGGCACGCCGCACCAGACCGGGTTCCATCTGGATATCCCGATGCCGGGCCTGTTCAAGGTCGTGCTCGACGAGCGCAAGGCCCAGGCCATCCCTGCCGTTCCCCATGCCGATGACGAGCCTTTTTCGATCGATGTTGAAAAAGGCCTGAGCCATGCCGGGCCGGGGCTCGATGTCGATCCATCGATGATCGAGGCGCTTCTGGCCCTGTGTGCCGTACTGCTGGTGCTGGCGACATGGGTCGCCTGGCCGCTGGTACGTGCCGCCACGCCGCACCGTCTGCGCTGGCGCGGCGGCAGCAGCCATCCCCCGCCCGCACACGCGCCTCCCCTGTATTCCTGACCGCGAACCCACCGGGCCTACCCGGTGCCCTTGCACGCCCGCGACCTGCGGCGTGCGGCTTTCACTCGCATTGATTCGGAGTCAGGAATGTCTTTCCGTCGTCGTCTGGCGCTGGCCGCATTTGCGGTGTCGGCGCTGACCTGTATCGCCCCCGTCCAGGCACGTACGCTGGCGCTCAGCGCCGCCCAGGCCCAGGCGCTGGGCATCCGCTTCGCGGCTGCCGAGAACGCCACGCATATGGAAATCGGCGCCACCGCGCGCGTGGTGCTGCGTCCCGATGCGCAGTTTGTGGTGGCCGCGCCATATCCGGGCATGGTGTCGCAAGTGCTGGTTGCCATCGGCCAGTCCGTGAAGAAGGGCCAGCCGCTGGCGCTGTTTGCCAGCCCGCAGATGTTCGAGGCCAGCCGTGCGCTGGCCGAGGCCCGTTCGCAGGCAGAGCTGTCCCAGCTTGCACTCAAGCGCGACCGCCAGTTGCACGACGACGGCATCATTGCCGGCAGCCGCTGGGAGACCACCCAGGCGCGCGCCCGCGAGGCCGCCGCAGCCGTGCGGGCGCGCGAGGCCGAAATGGCGGCCGCCGGCATCGGCGTAGGCCCGCGTGGCGACGCGCGCATGGTGGCGGGGCGCGACGGGCTGGTTGCGGAGATCCACGCGGTGCCGGGCACGCGCGTCGATGCCTCGGCGCCGCTGTTCCGCATCGTCGATCCCGATGCGCTGGAGCTTGACCTGCTGGTGGGCCGCGACGTGCCCACGATCCGGGGCGGCGAGCGCGTGGAAGTCCGCCAGCGTGGCGCGGCCGGCAAGGTGGCGGGCGTGGTGCCGTCCAGCGACGGGACTGGCGCGGTGCGTATCCGGGCCACACTTGACGCGCGCGGCAGCCTGCAGGCTGGCGAGAGCGTCGGCGTTGTCATCCACCTGGGCGAGGCCACTGGCGGCGCAACCGGGCTATCCGGTCAGTCCGGCGTCCGCCTGCGGGTGCCGGTGGCCGCGCTGACCTACACGCAAGGCAAGCCAGGGGTGTTCGTGGCCGTCAAGGACGGCGTGGCCTATTACCCGGTGACGGTCGATGCCACGGACGATGCCTTTGCCACGGTGCGTGGCGTGCTGCCGGCCAACGCCAGGGTGGCCGTCACGGGCATCGGCGCGCTCAAAGGCATGCTCCTCGGAGGCCAATGATGCTGGACAGAATCGTTGATGCGGCCTTGCGCCAGCGCGTGCTGGTGCTGATCGCGGCCGCCGTGCTCGCATGTGCCGGCGTCTGGGCGTATGCCAACCTGCCAATCGATGCCTTCCCGGATATCGCGCCGACGCAGGTCAAGGTCATCCTCAAGATCCCCGGCATGACGCCCGAGGAGGTAGAGCAGCGCGTGTCCACGCCGATCGAGCAGGAACTGCTGGGCATCCCGCAGAAGACCATCGTACGGTCGGTGTCGAAGTACGGGCTCAGCGACGTGACCGTCGACTTCGAGGAGGGCGTGGACCCGTACTGGGCCCGCCAGCAGGTGACCGAACGGCTGTCCGGCCTGATGCGGGACCTGCCCGACAACGCGGTGGGCGGCCTGGCGCCGATCACCACGCCGCTGGGCGAGATGTTCATGTTCACGCTCGAAAGCGATACCCACACGCTGGCCGAGCGCCGCCAGGTGCTGGACTGGGTGATCCGCCCGGCGCTACGTACCGTCAGCGGCGTGGCTGACGTCAATGCGCTGGGCGGCGAAGTACGCAGCTACGAGGTGATTCCCGATCCGGCCCGGCTGCGCGCGCGGGGCGTGACGCTGGAGCAGTTGCGCCAGGCGCTGGAAAGCAACAACCGCAACGATGGCGCGGGGCGCGTGGAGCAGGGCGACGAAACCTGGGTGGTGCGCGTGGAAGGCGGCGTGCGCGGGCTGGACGACCTGCGGCGCATCGTCGTGCCGGCGGGCGCCGATGCGGCGCAGGCGGCCCAGGTCACCGTGGCCGACGTGGCGACCGTGCGGCTGGGTTCCACCACGCGCAACGGCGCGGTGTCGATGGACGGCAAGGGCGAGGCGGTGCAGGGGCTGGTGCTGGCCTTGCGCGGCGCCGATGCGTCCAGGGTCGTCAAGGCCGTGCAGGACAAGCTCGACGAACTGGCGCCCACCCTGCCCAGGGGCATGAGCACGAAGGTGTTCTACGACCGGGGCGAACTGGTATCGCGCGCGGCAAACACCGTGGTGCGCGCGCTGGTCGAGGCCAGCCTGCTGGTGATCGTCACGCTGTACCTGTTCCTGGGCGGCCTGCGGGCGGCGCTGGTAGTGGCAGCCACGTTGCCGCTGTCGCTGCTGGCCACCTTCCTGATGATGCGTTACGTGGGCCTGACGGCCAACCTCATGAGCCTGGGCGGCCTGGCCATCGCGCTGGGCATGCTGGTCGACGCGGCCGTGGTGGTAGTCGAGAACATCGAATCGGGGCTCACGCGCGCGCATGCGCGGCATACCGATCCGGCCCTGCGGCCCGCCATCATCCGGCATGCGGTGTCGAGCGTGGCGGTGCCGATGCTGGCCGGCGTGTCGATCATCGCCATCGTATTCCTGCCGCTGCTGTCGCTCGAAGGGCTGGAGGGCAAGCTGTTCGGCCCCGTCGCCCTGACGATCGTGCTGGCGCTGGGCGCGTCCGTGGTGATCGCGCTGACCGTGGTGCCGGCGCTGGCATCGCTGCTGCTGCGCGCGCATGACGGGCACGCGCCGTTCCTGATGCGCTGGGTGTCCGCACGCTTTGACCGGCTGCAGGTCTGGAGCCAGCGTCGCGCCCGCGTGGTGTTCGGCGCGGCCGGCGCGGCGCTGCTGCTGGCGGTGGCGCTCTATGCATCGGTGGGCAAGGCGTTCATGCCGTCGATGGACGAGGGCGACCTGATCGTGCAGATGCAACGCGCGCCGTCGGTGTCGCTGGAGACATCGCTCGACATCGACCGGCGCGTGCAGGCGGCGCTGCTCGAGGCGGTGCCCGAGATCCGGTCCATTGTCGCGCGCATGGGGTCGGATGACCTGGGCCTGGACCCGATGGGCCTGAACGAGACCGACGCGTTCCTGGTGCTGAAGCCGAAATCCGAATGGCGGGGCACCAAGGAGGACATCGCCGCCGACATCCGCAAGGTCATGGAGCAATTTCCGGGCGTGATGTACAGCTTTACCCAGCCCATCGAGATGCGGATTGCCGAGATGATGACCGGCACGCGCGGCGACGTGGCCATCAAGGTGTTCGGCAACGATCTGGCGGCCATCAACCATGCGTCCGCCGCGATTGCCGAGCAGATGCGAAAGGTGCCGGGCGCCGCCGAGGTGATCGCCGCCAGCAACGACGGCGTGCAGTACCTGACGCTGGCCGTGGACCGGGCCGCGCTGGGCCGCGCCGGCCTGTCCGGCGATGCGCTGCAGGCGCTGCTGCGTGCGCAGGTGGAGGGCGAACGCATCGGCATCGTGCCCGAAGGCGTGGTGCGCACGCCGCTGCTGCTGCGCGGCAGCGACGCGCTGCGGCAGACCCCCGAAAGCTTCACGAGCCTGATGGTGACGGCGCCGGACGGCAAGACCTGGCCGCTGACGTCGCTGGCAACGGTGCGGCGCGTGGACGGGCCGGTGCGCATCAACCACGAGAACGGCGCGCGCTTCGGCATCGTGCAGGTCAACGTCGATGGACGCGATCTGACCGGGTTCGTCGAGGATGCCCGTGCGGCGGTGGCCGCGCTGCCCGGCATGCCGAAGGACCTGCGCATTGTCTGGGGCGGCCAGTTCGAGAACCAGCAGCGCGCGGCCGCGCGCCTGGGGCTGGTGGTGCCGCTGGCGCTGTCGGCCATCTTTCTGCTGCTGATGCTGACGTTCCGCTCGGTGCGGCAGGCGCTGCTGGTGATCGGCAACATCCCGTTCGCGCTGGTCGGCGGCATTGCTGCGCTGCGGATCTCGGGCGAGTACCTGTCGGTGCCGGCATCGGTCGGCTTTATCGCGCTGCTGGGCATTGCCGTGCTCAACGGCGTGGTACTGGTGTCGCACTTCAACGCGCTGCTGGAGGAGGGGCTCGACATCCACGGCGCGGTGCGGCGCGGCGTGAGGGATCGCCTGCGTCCGGTGCTGATGACGGCTTGCATCACGGCGCTCGGCATGATTCCGCTGTTGCTGGCCAGTGGGCCGGGCTCGGAGATCCAGCGTCCGCTGGCCATCGTGGTGTCGGGCGGGCTGGTGACTTCCACCGCGCTGACGCTGCTGCTGTTGCCGCTGCTGTTTGAACGCTTCGGCATGCCGAAGCGCGCCGCGCAAGCCAATGCCCCGGTTACGGCGGTGGGAGGGCTGGAACAATGAAGACGCATGACCTGAAACTGACGCTTGGCATCGTGCTGGTTGCCGGATGGTGGGCGGCGTGCGCCTGTGCCACGGAAGCCCCGGCATCGGCGACCCTTGCCGTAAGCGAGGACGGCTATCTGCCGGCGCCCGAATCGGTGCGCGCCGCGCTAGATGCCGCGCCGGACGTGGCGGCAGCCAGGGCGCGCCGCGACGGTGCCAGCGCGCGGGCCAGCGGCATTCGCGCCGGCACGGCCGAGTTCGTGGTGCGGGCCACGGGGCAGCGTCGCCATGTGCGCGACCCGTCCGACAACTTCGCGGAAGGGCAGGTCGCCATCGAGCGGCCGCTGCGCCTGTGGGGCAAGTCCGATGCGGACGCGGCGCTGGCCGATGCCACGATCGACCAGGGCGATATCGCGCTGGACGACGCGCTGCACGAAACGTCCAGGCAGATGCTGGCGCTGTGGTTCAACGTGCTGCGCGCACGCCAGGCCACGGCCGCCATGACGCGCAGTGCGGCGCTGGCCGCCGACCTGGTCGTGTCAACGGGCAAGCGTGTGCGCGCCAGCGATGCCGCGCCGATGGACCTGGAAATCGTGCAGGCCGAACAGGCGCGTGCCGAAGCGGCGCTGGCCGGCGCCAGGGCCGCCCAGGGCGCGGCGGAAGCCGAACTGCGGGCGCGTTTTCCGGCGCTGGGCCTGCCCGCCGCCATGCCGGCCGGCGCGCAGATTGCCACGCTGCCGCCAGCGGTTGCCGCCGACCTGCTTGGCGAGGGCGCGCGGGCCCGCTATCTCGACGTCAGCCATGCGGTGCGGCTGGCCATTGCCGATGAGGCGGTAGCCAGCCGTGCCGCGCGCCGGTCGGACCTGGAGCGCAAGCCCGATCCGACGGTGGGGGCCTTCGTCACGGTCGAGCGGGGCGGCGCGGAGCGCATTGCGGGTTTGTCGATCTCGATGCCGCTGGGGTCCGCGCATCGGCGATCCGTCGCGGTGGCGGCGGCGGCCGACGCCGAAGCCGCCGCACGGCGCCGTGCGGCCGTGGAACAGACCGCCGGGGCAGAGTTCGATGTGCTGGCCAGATCGGTGGCGGGGCTGGAGCAGGCTGCGCGCGCGCAGCAGGCGGCGCTGACGCTCGACCAGAGCGCCGCCGATCGCGCCGCACGTGCCTATGCGGCCGGCGAGATCGGCATCGGCCAGTTGCTGGTGGTGCGGCGGGGGCTGACCGAGACCACGCTCGCGGCGCGCACGGCCATGGTCAATGCGCTGGAGGCGCAGCAGAAGCTGCGGCTGGCATTGCACGAGCAGTCGCGGTTCGAGTCGCCGTGACCGGAGGTGCTCCGGCGCCAGGCGTCCGCGGCCACCGGGTTCGCGCAAGCGGGCGGCGGGGACTACGCCAGCAGGCGAGCCAGGGCGGGGGGCAGGCCCGCGTTGGCCTTCTGCGGCGGCCGCGCGAAGCTGCCTTCGCGGGCGCTGCCGGCGCGCAGCGCCACCAGCGATTCGCAATGCCGCACCGCGCTGCTGACGCCATCGACCACCGGCACCGGAATCCTGCCTTGCAGTGAACGCGCCAGTCCGGCCAGCGGGGCGCCGGCCACGATGATCACGTCGGCCCCGTCTTCGCGCACGGCCTGCAGGCTCATCTCGTCCAGCCGGGCCGCGTGGTCTTCCTGCACGCTGCCGATGTCGCGCAGCGGCGTCTGCAGCGACCGGATGCTGGCCAGCCGCGATGCCAGGCCGTTCGCGGCCACGCATTCGCGATACCAGGCCTCGATGCGGTGCGAGATCGCGATAATCGAGAAGCGCTGTCCCAGCAGGCAGGCGCTGGCCAGCGCCGCTTCGGTCATGCCGACGACCGGTACGTCGAACAGTTCCTTGAGGCCGGCCAGCCCCGGGTCGCCGAACGCGGCGACGATCAGGCCGTCGAAGCTGCCCGCGTGCTCGGCAGCGGCGCACGCCGTGGCGTAGCCGCCCACCAGCGCCTCGAAGCGGGTCTCGATATAGGCCACGCCGAAAGCCGCCGTGGCCATCGTGATGCGAGTGTCCGGCGACGCAGTGCGCTGTGCTTCCGCGTGGATCAGGTCGGTGACCGACGCGCTGATATTGGGATTGACGATCAGGAGGTTCATGGCGCTCACAGTTCGGGTTGGCCCGCTTCGAGGAACTTGCCGCGTCCTGCGGCCGGCTCCAGGTATTCGCCGTTGCGCACGATCATCTCGCCGCGCGAGAACGTGGTCATCGGCCAGCCGGTGACTTCGATGCCTTCGTACGGTGTGTAATCCACCGCGTGGTGCAGGTTGCTGTTGGCGATGCGGACCTTGCGCGCCGGGTCCCAGAGCACGATGTCGGCATCGGCGCCCACGGCGATGGTGCCCTTGCGGGGGTACAGGCCGTAGATCCTGGCCGGACGGTACGACGTCAGTTCGACGAACTGGTGGAGCGACAGCTTGCCGCGCTGCACGCCATCGAACAGCAGCGGCAGGCGGGTCTCGATGCCGGGCACGCCGTTCGGGATATGGTCGAACGGCTGGGCCACGCCGCCAAGCTTCTTGCCTTCGGGGTCGTCGTAGTTGAACGGCGCGTGGTCCGACGAGAATACGCTGAACACGCCGTTGGCCAGCGCCCGCCAGACGGCGGCCTGGTTTTCCGGGTCGCGCGGCGGCGGGCTGCAGATGCACTTGGCGCCTTCGTAGCCGTCGTCTCCGGGCAGGCCCATGTCTTCGGCGGTCAGGTACAGGTACTGCGGGCAGGTCTCGGCCAGGATCTTCAGGCCGCGGCCCTGCGCCCAGCGGATCTGCTCGATGGCTTCCTTGCCGGACACGTGCACGATCAGGATCGGCACGTCGACCAGTTCGGCGAACGAGATCGCACGGTGGGTGGCTTCGCGCTCGACCACGGCCGGGCGGGCCAGTCCGTGGAAGCGCGGCGCGATGCGCCCTTCGCCGGTCAGCTTGTCGGTCAGCCACGAGATGCAGTCGGCATTCTCCGCATGCACCATCACCAGGGCCTGGTTCTGGCGCGCGACGTCCAGCACTTCGAGCATCTCGCGGTCGGAAAGCTTCAAGTCGTCGTAGGTCATGTAGACCTTGAACGAACTGTAGCCCTGACGGATCAGCGACGGCAGTTCGTCCTGCAGCATGGCCGGCGTGGGGTCGGCCACGATCAGGTGGAATGCGTAGTCGATCACGGCGCGGCCGTCGGCCCGGCGGTGGTAGTCGGCCACGGCGGCCTTCAGCGACGCGCCTTTTTCCTGCGCCGCGAACGGGATCACCGTGGTGGTGCCGCCGCACACGGCCGCGCGCGTGCCGGTGAAGAAATCGTCGGCCATGCGCATGCCGTCGGGCATGGGCTGGTCCAGGTGGCAGTGGCCATCGACACCGCCGGGCAGCGCCAGCAGCCCTGCGGCGTCGACTTCCTGCCGTGCGGCGGGCAGGCCGTGGCCAAGGACCACGATCTTGCCGCCGCGTACACCGATGTCGCAGCGAAAGCGGTCGGAAGCGGTGACCACGTCGGCATTGCGGATCACGAGGTCAAGATTGTTGTCTGCAGGCATGATCATCACACTCCGGTTTGCTCGGCGTTACGCGACTTCGCGGAACAGACAGCCCCAGCCCTTCAGGGCGCTGGTATCCACGCCAGCCAGCCGCAGCGACTTCCACACCACGGTCGAGATCGTGTCGTACAACGGGATGCCGGTCTCGGCCTCCAGTTCCTCGGCCAGGTGCGCGGCGCGCAGGTTGGTGCAGAACGTGCTGATGGCCTGCACGTTCTGGCCGGCCAGCTCGCGCACCATCTTGCGGATGGTGTCTTCCTCGACTTCGGCGAAGCTGTAGTTCACGTGCAGGTCCAGATGGCGTTCCGCCGCGCAATCGAAGCCGCTGCGCTGGTAGTTGGCGACGATGCGCTGCTGCACGTCGTTCAGGTAGGGCGTGGCCAGGCCGAAGCGGCGGGCGCCGGTTTTTTCCAGGATCTCGTTCAGCGCCAGCACCGAGGTAGTGGCCGGGATGCCGGTGGCCTCGGTGATCTGCTTGCACAGGGCCTGGTCGCGATCGAAGCCGAGCCAGCCCGAAGACGTGCCGTTCCACGCGATCACATCGACGCGCGCATCGGCCAGCAGGCGGGCCGCGCCCAGGATCTTTTCCAGGTCGAACTGGCCCAGCGCCTGGTCACGCAGCGAAATCTCCGTGACCGTGAAGCGCGAGAAATGCGCGCTGACGTTGGGCAGGCCGCTGACCATCGCGCTGGTAATGGGCTCCAGCGCAGTGTTGGAAGATGGCGTCAGCATGCCAAGACGAATCTGCTTGCTCATGGTTGGTTCTCAAGAGTATTCGGGCACCGTCTGGGCGCGGCGCCTCGGGATTGGATGTTGGTCTTATTGTTCGGGTTTGTCGTTGAAGGCGAGCTGGGTGCCGGGCACGCCCTGGGTGGTGCGTGCCAGCTCCAGCTCCTCCTTCAACGCGGCCTGACGCGCTGCGTCCGGCTTGACGGTGGCGCCGGCCTGCAATGCCGGCAGCATGTAATCGTTGACCATCTGACGATACAGGTCCAGGTATTTTGCGTCGCGCAGTCCGCCCTGCGTCGACATGATGCTGTTCATGACGATCACCGCGTTCTGTTTGGGCAGCACCGTGATGAACTGGCCCTTGTAGCCCATGGCGCTGAACTCGCGCTCGCCCTTCACGATGTTGTTGACCCAGCAGTAGTAGCCGTAGTCGCTTGCCGGGCCGGACGGGGTGGTCATCTGCGCCACCCAGGACGCCGGCACGATCTGCTGGCCGTTCCAGCGGCCCTGGTTCAGCATCAGCATGCCAAGCCGCGCCATGTCGATCGAGCGAAGCCGCAGGCCCCAGCCGCCGGAGACGGCGCCCTTGCCATCGGCGCCGTCCCAGCGGTAGTGGGACATGCCGAGCGGTTCGAACAGCCGCTTGGCCGCATATTGCTGTTCGGGCATGCCGGTGACCTGGCTGACCGTGGCGCCGACCAGCACCGGGTTGACGTCGATGTAGTCGAACTCGGTGCCTGGCGTGGTGCGCACGCTGGCGGAGGCGGCCACCTTCAGGCGGTCCGGCACGCCGTAGTAGAGCGTGTCGGTGCCCTCGACGAGCTTGTACGACAGGCCGCTCGACATCGACATCAGATGGCGCAGCTGGATTTGCTGCTTGTCGGCCAGCGCCGGTGCAAGGTCCGGGCGTGCCGCCGCCAGGCGCGGCGCCGGGGTGTCGGTGGCGGCGAGCCTGCCGTCACCGACCAGCGTGCCTACCAGCAGCGCGCTGATGAACTTGGTCACCGAATACAGCTCGTGGTTGTAGTCGCGTCCGAGGCCTTCGCTGTAGCGTTCGAACACGAGCTTGCCGTCCTTGATGACAAGCAGGCTGCGCACGTCGAGCTTGTCGCGGCGAATCCATTCGGACAGCGCCACCAGCCGCGCGGAATCGACGCCGACCGCTTCGGGCTGCGCCGTGGGGATGCCACCGGCCGTGGCCGGGGCAGCCTGCGCGAGCGGTGCGCCGAAGGCCAGCAGCGCCGCAGCCAGGATCGGGTTGAGTTGTGTCATGGGTGTCTCCTCCAGCCGGATTGTGGATCGGCGGTGCGAAGCGGGTCGTCAGACCGGGATCTTCTTTTCGTAGTCGATGGCCGTGGACGCCAGCAGCAGGCCCACGCCGGCAGCCGCGAAGAACATCAGCGCCAGGAAGTACGAGCCGGTGTACTGCACGATCATGCCGACGATGATCGGCACGCTGATGCCGCCGATATTGCCGCCAAGGTTCATCACGCCGCCCAGGAAGCCGATCTTGTTGCGGGTGCCCAGGATCGACGGGATGCACCAGAACAGGCCGCACCAGCGCAGGAAGAACAGCGTGGACGAGAGCAGGGCCACGACCACCACGGGGTTGGTCACATAGGCCACCGAGAAGATCGACACCGTGGCCACCACGGCGGCAATGCCGAACAGCGTGCGCATGACCACGTTGGGCCGGCCGCCGGCTTCCTTCCACTTGTCGGCAATCCAGCCGCCGATCAGTTCGCCGATGAAGCCGCTGAAGAAAATGATGAAGCTGGCGCCGCCCATGGCCTTGATGTCGAAGCCATGCACCTTGTTCAGGTAGTTCGGCATCCAGGTCAGCAGGCCGTAGAAGACGGTGTTGAAGCACATCCAGCCAATGGCCATGCACCAGACCGAGCGGTACTTGAAGAAATCGAGCGAGCGGCCCGACAGGTTGGCCGGCTCGGCGCGGTGTTCGGTGGCGTGGGCTTCTTCGAGATAGCTCGCTTCCAGTTCATTGACGCCAGCGT
Source organism: Cupriavidus sp. 86D6 (assembly GCF_057815095.1). Taxonomy (NCBI): domain Bacteria; kingdom Pseudomonadati; phylum Pseudomonadota; class Betaproteobacteria; order Burkholderiales; family Burkholderiaceae; genus Cupriavidus; species Cupriavidus sp. 86D6. The sequence continues at coordinate 310,121 of NZ_JBYPSB010000005.1, forward strand.
GTTCGCGCGGCGAATTGCGGATGTACCACCAGGCCACGACACCGGCGATGACGGTACCGACACCGGCGACCACGAAGGCCAGGCGCCACGAGCCGAGCGAGGAAATCAGCCAGGTGATGATGATCGCGCCGAGCGCCGCGCCCAGCGGCGCGCCGCCATCGAGCAGCGTGGCGCCGCGGCCGCGTTCGTTCTGCGTCATCCAGATCGCGTTGAGCTTGCCGCCCGCCGGGTAGATCGGCGCTTCGGCGGCGCCCAGGCCCAGGCGGGTCAGCAGCAGGGCGGTGGTGTTGGTGCAAACGGCGGCCAGTGCCTGGAAAGCGCCCCAGAACACGGTGGCGCAGGCAATCACGATGCGCGGCTTGTACTTGTCGGCCAGCATGCCGCCCGGCACCTGCATCAGCGCATAGGTCCAGAAGAACGCGCTCAGGACCATACCCTGCATGGTGGGGCTCAGGTCGAATTCCTTGGCGATCAGCGGCATCGCCACCGACAGCGACGCACGGTCGATGTAGTTGATGGCGATGAGGAACAGCATCATCAGGAAGATCTTCCAGCGGACGCTGCTGCGCGGGGCCGTCATCGTGGCGGCCTGGCTTGTGGTTGACATGACGGGGGTCTCCTTGCTCCTGGGGTGCTGCGTTTTCGAGGCGTTTCTGTTTGGGTGTCGCGCAACTGGAACGGAGTATAGGATACGTAATCTGTAATTACAACGCTGATAAGTTGTTGATTTATATAGACATAGGGTAAGCACCAATCTGGGTGTGCTAATCTTCGGACTGGTGCAGATTCCCTATTCTGGTGACGTTCGTGACACAAGTGCTTCCTAAAACCGCCCGCCTGCGCACACTGGGCATGTCGGCCGAAATCGCGGCGCGGCTGCGCACGATGATCCAGGAGGGCGAGTTGCCGCCCGGCGTGCGCATCGACGAGAAGGCCTTCTGCGACGCGTTCGACGTATCGAAGACGCCGTTGCGCGAGGCGCTCAAGGTGCTGGTGTCCGAAGGGCTGGTGCTCCATCGCCAGTACATCGGCTATCGCGTGGCACCGCTCGACCTTGACGAACTGCGCGCCACCTTCGAGACGCTGCACGGGCTTGAGGCCCACGCGGGCGATCTGGCCGCGCAACGGCTCGACGATGCGGCGCTGGCGAAGATCGAACGCAAGCATCGAGCCATGGTCGACGCCCACGATGCCGGGCGCCGCACCGACTACTTCCGCATCAACCAGGAAATCCACCAGATGATTGTCGACAGCGCCGACAACGCCGTGCTGTCGGGCATCTATGCCACGCTGATGAGCAAGGTGCATCGTGCGCGCGGCGCGGCGAATGCCGACCTGATGCGCTGGCAGGAATCGCACGAGGAACACGAGGCCATCATGACCGCGCTGCACGAACCGGGGCGTCCGCGCCTGGCGGGCATCCTGCGCGAGCATTCGGAAAACACGGCCCGGGAAGTGCTGCGTGTGGTGGAACTGACGCTGGCCGAATCCGCCGAGCCGGCAGCCCGCGTGGCCAACGCGCGGCGCGGCCGCTGACGCTTCCGGCGCCAGCCGCTCAGCCGCGCCGGCACATGGCGGCTGCCTTGTGGATGGCCTTGCGGATGCGCGGAAACGTGCCACAGCGGCAGACGATGCCTCGCATCGCCATATCGATCTGCAGGTCTGTCGGCACCGGGCAGCGGGCCAGCAGCGCCGCGGCCGCCACCAGCTGACCGCTCTGGCAGTAGCCGCACTGCACCACATCGAATTCGATCCACGCCGCGCGCAGGGCCTGCGCGACCGGGCCTTGCAGGCCTTCGACCGTGGTGATGCGCGCACCGCGCAGATCCTTCAGCAGCAGCTGGCATGCCGGCGTGGCACGGTTGTCGAGCAAGACCGTGCACGCGCCGCACACGCCGATGCCGCACCCGAACTTGGTGCCGGTCAGGCGCTGCTCGCAGCGCAGCGCCCAGAGCAGCGGCGTGTCGGTGGCGGATTTCAGGTCTACGGTCTTGCCGTTGAGACGGACTGACACCATGGGTCGTTGCCCTCCGGTACGGCAGGTGTCGCCTGTAGCGGCAGCCTGCGGTGGCGCTGCCCGGTCAGCGCGAACAAGGCGTTGGCCACGGCGGGCGCGATGGGCGGGGTGGCGGATTCCCCCACGCCTTCTGGCGCCGCGTCGCTGTCCAGCACATAGGTCTCGATGACGGGACAGGTCTCCATGTCGATGATCGGGAAGTCGGGAAAGTAGTGCTGTTGCACCTGCCCGTTGCGCAACGTGATGGCCTGTTGCAGCGCGGCCGACAGCCCGAACACGATGCCGCTTTCCATCTGTTGCTCCACCAGGTTCGGATTGATGGGGCGGCCGCAGTCGATCACGCAGACCACCCGCGTCACGCGGAAATCACGCTCGGCCGGCGCGCCCTGTCGCTCGACCTCCGCCACCTCGGCCACCTGGGCTACCACGCTGCCGAACGATTCGTGCATCGCCATGCCGCGTGCGAAGGTCACGCCATCGCGGTCCGTCCATTGCGCGGGTCCGCGCCATGCGGCGCGCTCGCGCAGCGTCTCCAGCACGCGTACGTGGCGCCGGTGCGCCGGCTGCGTGAGCAGTGCCAGCCGGAATGCGATCGGGTCCTTGCCAGCCGCCGCCGCCATCTCGTCGAGAAAGCACTCGACGAAGAACGCCTGGTGCGAATGGCCGACGGAGCGCCAGTAGCCGACGGGCACGGGCAGTTCGACGCGATGGTGGTGCACCCGCATGTTGGGGCACGCGTAGGGCTGGTCGAACGCGCCCTCGGCCATGGTGGCATCGGGCAGCAACCGGGTCAGGAAGCGCGGCTTGCCGAACGCGCGCGGCAGCGCCTGTTCGGCGATCGACTGGCTGGCCGTGACGCTTTCCCACCCCACAAGCCGCCCATCGGCGTCCAGCGTGCCGCGGCAGACCGCCATGCAGGCGGGCCGGTAGAAATCATGCGTCATATCCTGCGGGCGCGACCAGATGGTCTGCACCGGGTTGGGCGAAGCGTGCCGTGCGATGGCGGCGGCCTGCACGATGAAGTCGATTTCGAGCCGTCGCCCGAACGCGCCGCCCAGCAGTAGCTGGTGGAGCTGCACGTCATCGACGCTCAGGCCCAGCATGTTTGCCACCGCCTTGCGCGCGGCCATCGGCACCTGTGTGGACACCCACACCTGGGCCTTGCCGCCGTCCACCTGCACCGTGCAGTTGACCGGCTCCAGCGCGCCATGCGCGAGGTAGGGCACCTCGTAGCGCATTTCCAGCACCTTGCCGCGCTTGAGCGCCGCTTCGGCGTCGCCGGTACGATAGAACGTGTGGCCGCCGCTGCCGGATTCCAGCGCACGGGTCAGCGCCGCGCGCACGTCTTCGGTGTTCAGACCCGCGGCCGGCCCGTGATCCCATTCGACCGGCAATTCGCACAGCGCGCGCATGGCGAGGAACGGATTCTCGGCGATCGCTGCCACGCCCCCCGTGCCGCCGTGGTAGGCATCGATCGGATAGAACCCCTTTACGCCGATCTTGTGCATCACCCTGTTCACGTCGAACTTGCGCACGGTGCCGCCGAGGGTCGGGCACATCAGCACGCTCGCATAGAGCAGGTGGTCGGGCAACGCGTCGATGCCGAAGCGCGCGGTGCCATCGAGCCTGGCCTTTGCCTCGATACGGCCCAGGCGCTTGCCGATCAGCGTGAACGTCTTCGGGTCCTTAAGCGTGAGATGGGCGGGATGGGGCACGTCGCGCGCGTCCGTGGCCAGTTCGCCAAAGCTGGCCGAACGCCCCGATGCCGCGTGGAACACGCGTCCGGAGCGGGCCTGGCACTGTTCCGCGGGCACATCCCAGCGGCGCGCGGCCGCGCCGCACAACATGGCGCGCGCGGAGGCGCCTGCTTCGCGCATCGGCTGCCACAGGTCCACGATGCTGGTCGATCCGCCGGTCACCATCGACCCCAGCAGGCGCGCGCCGCGCCGGGCCAGGTATTCGCTGATATGGGCCAGCGCGCCGTCGTCGTCGGGACGGAACGGCAGGCTGCGCGGCAGGTTTTCGTGATTGACGTAGAGCGGTGCGATGGCGGACTGCTCCACGCGCACCTGCGACCAGTCGGCATCGAGTTCCTCGGCCAGCAGCATGGCGGCGCCGGTATGCACGCCCTGGCCCATTTCGGCCTTGCTCATGACGATGGTCACGTGGTTGTCGGCGCCGATCACGACCCAGCCGTTCAGGCGCGCATCGCCGGTGGTGGCGGGCGGCGGCAGGTCGGCGTCGAGACGGTCCTCGGGCCGCAGCAACGTCCATCCCACCACCAGCGCGCCCGCCGCCGCACCGCCGAGTAGAAAGGTTCTGCGCGTCAGCATGACATGGCCCCTGGTCGCAAACGCAAGCGCAAGCCCGATTCTCTTGCTGCTGCGATCACCTATATTAGTCAATGTCGCCCGCCATCGCGAGGCGGCAACGGTACGTCTAGGCCTAAAGGCCAACGCGTACCCGCCAGACATCAATGCGATGGAATACGGATGGAAATCCGATGAAAGCGCGCGCCCCGCGCATGCGGGCACGCCGCCAGCTGTCGGGGGGAGGTGCGCGATGCCCGTCGAAGCGATGCATGCCTGGGTGCTGCGATTGTCGGCGCCGTGGAAACAGGCGCTGCTGCGGCATGGCCTGGACCTGTCCATGGTCCGATCGGCCGACGACACCGCCGACATCCTCGAACGTCCGCTGCGGATCGACTGGTCGGACCCGCGCGTGGCCGAACTTAGCCGTGCCACGCAGCGTGCCGTGGAGCCGGGGGACCCCGCGCGCAGCCTGCTCTATCACATGCTGGCGCTGGCGGAGTGCCCGACGCTGGATATGGGAGTCGAGCTGGCCGACCTGGACCTGCTGGAAAACTACATCTATTCGCGCGCGCCGTTGCCCGGCGACTGGGCATCGCTCGATATCGCGGTGCTGGCCTGCCAATATCGGCCGGCACGCCGCACCGGGCACCAGCAGCACGCAGACCTGGTCTTCTCGCGGCTCGGCATCGCGCGCAACGGCGACACCGAATCGAGCTACGACCCCCGCACGCGCAGCCACGTGCCGACCGTGGCGGGGCACCCGGACCACGTACGCGTGCTGCCCGCCCACTACGCGGCATTCCTGGTGCGCAGGACGCGCGGTGCCGGCGCGCTGAGCCTGGTCGAAGGCGAACGCGAGGGCGACGCAGCGCGCGAGTTCCTGGTGCCCGTGCGCAAGCTGTTTGCCAGCGGTTGCGTGCCGGGGCAGGACCTGACGCTGGAATTTGGCCACCATCACGTTGGCGACAAGCTGCGCCGCGCCGTGCAGGCGCGCTGGGGCGTGAAGCCGGAGCCCAAAGCCGTGCTGGCCGATCCGCCGTATTCGCAGTCGTGGCGCTTCCCGGATGCCGCGCAGAGCGCCGCGCCGGAGCCGGGCTCCACGGCACCGCCGATCGCGCTGGTGCGCAAGGGCGATTCCGTGTGGTTGATGCCGGGGGCGTTGCCGTTGATCGAGCCCCTGACGCCTGAGCATTTCAGGATTCGGGGCTTCCGCGTGCCGGCGCAATGGCGCGTGGTGCCGGTGGTCAACCGGCGCTTCACCACCCAGCGCATTTTCTCGGACCTGTTCAAGCTGTTCCTGGAGGGCATCAACGCGTTGCGCGAGCGATATATCCCGCATTTCGCCCCGGCGTTCCTGCGCTATCCGGAGCCTCGCAACGCCCCCGAGTACATCAATATCCGACACCGCTGGCAAGACGACGGGGCCACCTATCGCGACATGTGCGCGGAGCCGTCGGACCGCGACCAGTTCCTGGCCGAAGTCAAGCAGGGCGGCTATCACGCACAGCTGTTCCTGGACCACTGCGCGGAAGGGGCGGTCAGCGTGCGCGTGGCGCAATGGCCGCGCCGCCATGTGTTTCCGGCCTATTCCGTGGTGGCCGCGCCCGATTTCTATCCCTACGCCGACCAGGCGGAGTTGCAACGGTGGTTCCGCGAGCAGAACATCGACCCGAAGTCGCAATTTCGCAGCGGATCGCCGCTGTCGCTCAGTGCGGAACGGCTGCCCGCCAATCCCATGCACCGGGACCCGTTCAGCGGGGCGCGGGCGTTTGCGCCCGGCGAGACCACCATGCCGGTGTCGTTCAGCCTGGCGCCACGCGGGCAGGCACCGCAGGCAGACGGCATGCATGTGCCGCGCATGGTGTCGTTCCTGTCCGATGCATCGTCCAGCGTGTTCGCGCCGGGCTGGGATGTGACCTATGCCGGCGGATGGGGTGGCATCTATCTGGCCACGTTCGGGCTGGGCAGCCCGTTTGCGGAGGACATCAAGCTGTGCGCGGCGTCGAACAGCTTCTGGCCGGCGCTAAGCCCGGATGCGTCGCGCACGTTCCGTCGCGCCGATGCCCCCACGGCGCTGCCGATGCTCGATGACGAACTGGGCTATCACCCGTCGCATCCGCTGGCGCATGGCGGGGCGGCACGGCCGGGCTGGGACGGGGAGTACGGCCCGTACCTGACCCCGGCGGGCGAGGTGGACTACGCCGACATCCATCGTTCGGATTACGTGGCCAATGCGTTGCGTGGCCAGATGCTGTTCGGTGCGTTCGAGCATGTCGACTCGGCCGAGCTGATTCGCCGGATCAGTGCGCTGCGCCACGCGGTGGCGGCGTGCGACAACGGGCAGGTGCCGTCGCACACGCGGTTGTGGCTGGTGTCGGCGCGCAGGCTGGACGCCGCTCCCGCACTTGCCCACGATGGCGCCGCCGATATCGTCTATCGCTTCGTGTTCGTGCTTCCCGCCGATGCCAGCGCCGTGCCCCGCCAGCATGAACCCGGGCGGCTGCGCGTGCCGTATGCCGAGGCGCTGCAATGCGATGCCACCCCGGCGGGCCTGATCGGCGCGGTGCGGCGCCGGCCGCCGGGCCCGCAAGCACTGGCGCTGTACTGACCAATCATGCGCAATGGTGGCGTGCTGGTGATCGGCGACGGTCCCGCGGGATGCGCGGCGGCCATTGCGGCGGCCCGAGCCGGCTACCCGGCGACGATGGTGGGCGCCGGCCGTACGCGGGCGGTGCCGGAATGCGCGTCCGAAGGGGCGTTGCGGCTCCTGGATGCGATCTCACCTGCATTGGCTGCCCGGTCCGACATCTGGCTCGACCATGCAGGGCACGAAACTACCGTTCCTGCACAGCGAGGCCGTGCCGTCGATCGTGCGCAGCTCGATCGCGGTCTGCGCGAGGCGGCGGTGCGTGCCGGAACTGACTACCAGGTCATGCCCGCGGCCATGTTGCGGCCGGTTGTGGCCGGCCATCGCGTGAGGGGTGTGGAAGGCATGTCCGGCCGAGGCCTTGCTGCCGGCGCATACGTCGTGATCGACGCGTCCGGCGTGAACGGCTGGCTGCGCCGCTGCCTGGGCCTGCCGGAAGGCATCGACTCGCGGGCCTGGTGGCTGCAGCGCGGCTTTGGTGTGCTGGTTGCGGAGCAGGCCAGCGCACCGGGTACGCAATTCGTGATTGGCCCCGGCGGATGGCTGTGGCGGCACGCCACCCCGCAGGGCTGCATCTGGACGGCGCTGTGCGGCACGCGCGACGCCAGCGTGGCATGGCCTCCCGGCATGCGGCCCGTTGGCCGGATCTGGCGCGAGTGCCGCCGTTGGCGGCATCTGCGGCAGGCCGCAGGCGCGGGGTACTTCGTTTGCGGCGATGCCGCCGGCTATCTCGATCCGGCTACCGGCGACGGCCTGCGCTTTGCGCTGGAATCGGGTGCCCGTGCCGGCGCGCTGGCCGCCGATGTGGTGCGCTGGCCGCAGCGGAGCAGCCTGGTGGCCGCGTTGTACGCGGACTGGGTGTTGCAGACCTACCGCGCCAGTCGCGCCGCACTGAGCGACGTGTACGCCCGCGCGCATCTGGCTGTGCGGTGACCGCCCGGTCCCCCGGGTGTCTTGTCCGTCGCGCGGGGCTTCGGTCCCATTGCCCGCCACTGTCCCATGCACTACAAAACCAGAACCCGCAACGCGGGTGCCGTGTGCCGACGGTATCGGCACGGGCAACGATCCAACGACATGGCAACAAGGGGGCACCCGATGAATCCGAACAAGGCGCTGTGGGAAAAGGGCGACTTCACGCGGCTGGCGGCGACCATGCGCGAGAGTGGCGACGAACTGGTGGCGCGGCTGGGCGTCGCGCCCGGCATGAAGGTGCTGGACCTGGCTTGCGGGGACGGCACCACCGCACTGCCCGAAGCGAAGCGCGGGGCCGACGTCCTGGGCGTCGATATCGCCAGCAACCTGGTGGCCGCCGGCAACCGGCGCGCGCAGGAAGCGGGGCTCGGGAACCTGCGCTTCCAGGAGGGCGATGCCTGCGCGCTGACGGACCTGCCGGATCACACCTTCGACCTGGTCGTCAGCATGTTCGGCGCCATGTTCGCGCCCAAGCCGGCGGAGGTGGCCAGCGAGATGGTGCGCGTGGCCAAGCCCGGCGGGCGCATCGTGATGGGCAACTGGATTCCGAACGATCCCACGCTGGTCGCGCAGGTGCTGAAGATCAGCATGGCCTATTCGCCGCCACCGCCGGAAGGGTTTATCAGCCCGATGCTGTGGGGCCACGAGATCATCGTGACCGAGCGATTCGGCGCCGCAGGCGTGCCGCCGGAGAACATCGGCTTTGACCGCGACACCTATGTCTTCTGGTACGCCGGCAAGCCCTCTGACTTCCTGGCGACGTTCCGTGATTTCTACGGCCCGACCATGAACGCGTTTGCCGCCGCAGAGGCGAACGGCAAGCGCGACGATCTACAGCGCGAACTCGAGGCGCTGTTCAACGCGCAAAACCGGAGTGGCAAGCCCGACGTCACCGAGATTCCGGCGACCTACCTGCGCGTGACGGTCATGACGCCGCCCTGATCGTGCCGCCGCACGCGACCCACGCCAGGTGGCGGCCGATGCACGCGCGCGCAAATACCGCGCATGAATGTCGGCCGCAAGCCTCGTTAATGACAGTTGCAAAACGGAACACTTTGTCAGGTGCCTCGACGCTACAGTGGGCGTTCCCAAGTCTGTAGGCTTTTTCTGGAGGTACACGAATGAAGCAACATCTGGCGAAATCCCTGTTGATGGCTGGCGCACTGATCGCGTCGTACCCACTGCTCGCGCAGCAGTTGGCCCCAGCCCAGCAGGCCCAGCCGATGCCCGCCACCCAGGCAGCGCCGGGCGCGCCTGTTGCCCCTGCCGCGTCCACGGGCTACGCAGCGCCGGCCGCACCGGCCGCACCCGTTGGCGTCGCGCAGCAGCAGCCCGCCGCCAATCCCTACGCCCAGGGTTCGATGGAAACCGTGCAGATGGGCGTGCCGCCGGCGCCGGGTGTCGCGACCATGGCACCTGCGCCGGGCGCCGTCGACCCCGCCAGCATGAGCCTGCCGCCGGACGCCCTCGGCAGTCGCCTGGGCCGACGCAACGTCTACCTCGACGGCGCCTGACCTGATCGACGCCGGTGCCACCGGCGTGGCACCGCGCACCTGTGCATGCGCCGCACAAATGCTGTGCGGCGCATGGCGTTGAACAGGCCACCCGTGCAAACCTAGACTGGCGCCTCGATTCATTGAGGAGCCTGTCATGACCCTGACCCTGTTGCGTTGCTTCCGCCTGGCCACCGTGAGCCTGTCGCTTGCGGCATCTGCCGGCGGTGCCGTCCACGCGGCGCCCGACAACGCCCACCCGGGCATCCGTGCGATGCTGGGTGCCAAGCCTGTCGAGCATCTCGATCCGCGCAGCACGGCGCTGGTCGTCATCGACTTCCAGAAGGAGTACTTCTCCGGCCGGATGCCGATTCCCGATGGCCAGCGCGCGATGGAAAACGCGCAGCGCCTGCTTGCGTTTGCCGATCGCCACCGCATTCCCGTCTTCCAGATCCAGCACATCGCGCCGGCCGGCGCCGCCGTCTTTGCCGAGGATGGCCAGACGGTGGACTTCCAGCCCGGCATGGCGCCGCGCCAGCAGGACGTCGTGCTGCGCAAGGAAACCGTGAGCGTGTTTGCCAGCACGGACCTGGAGCGCCGCCTCAAGGCAATGGGCATCAAAACCATCGTGCTGGCGGGCCTGATGACCCATGCCTGCGTGGCAGGCGCTGCGCGCGACGCGGTGCCGCTCGGGTTTCACGTTGTGGTAGCATCCGACGCCTCGGCCACGCGCGCCATCACGCGCGCCGATGGCCGTACGATCGGCAAGGATGCGCTGCATGATGCCGCGCTTGCGGAGATCGAAGACACCTTCGGCGATGTAATGACCACTGCAGCCATCACGCATCTGCCGCTGCGCTGACACTATCCTGGAACGCCCCGTGGGGCGTTTCTGCTTTTGGGGGACGGCATTTTCATGGACCAGCTGCTTGCCATGCGTGTCTTTCGCGCCATCGTCGAGGCCAGGGGATTCTCGGCGGCGGCGGAGCGGCTCGACCTGTCCCACTCCACCGTGTCCCGGCAGCTCAAGCAACTGGAAGCCAGCATGGGCGTGCAGCTGCTGAACCGCAACACGCGGCGCTTCGCGTTGACGGACGCCGGCGAACGCTACCACCGCCACTGCGCCGATATCCTCACGCGCATCGACGCCATGAACATGGCGATGACGGGTGAAGGCGCGCAACTGTGCGGGCCGCTGCGCGTGACGGTGCCGCTGGCCATCGGCACGCTCGAACTGCAGGACTGGCTGCCTGCGTTTCGTGCGCGCTATCCGGAGATCCGGCTGGAACTGTCGTGCAGTGACCAGTTTGTCGACCTGGTGGCCGAGCGTTTCGACATGGCGCTGCGCATCTGCAGCGCACCGCTCGCCGACAGCAGTCTGATGGCCAGGCGTCTGGCCAGGTCCGATACGGTCCTGGTGGCGTCACCGGCCTACCTGGCCACAGCGGGCCTGCCGGTGAACGCCAGCGATCTGGCCCGCCACCGGTTGCTGGCATTCGCCGCAGCGCCCGATACCTGGCAACTGACCGATGCCAAAGGCCAGACCGAACGGGTGGCCGTGCGCGGCGCGCTGGCTGCAGATGCGATCACCGCGCTGTATGCGGCGGCGCTGGCCGGCGCCGGCATCGCGGCCTTCACCGAGCGCACGGCGCGCAGCGAACTGGCGCGTGGCGGTCTGGTGCGTGTGCTGCCGCAGTACCACGCGGGGGCCAGCCACTACTACGCGCTCTATCCGCAGACCCGGCACCTGACGCCCCGTGCGCGCGCCTTCATCGATTTCATGGCGGAGCACTACGGCGCGCAGTGATGCACGCGACGCATGGCGGCACGGCGACCGGCATCGATGCGCGGTGCATCGCCCCGGTGCAGGTGTCTGTCCGATGCGAGGGCGGGCGTGAAAAATCCGCCTGGTGCGCCTGAAGCGCCTAAAGTAGTGAAAGTCCCGGCGCCGGAAGCGGCGTGGGCACGGTCTTTGCGCGATACGGCCAGAGTTGGCCCACCCTCATCATGCAAGAGCTTGCCTTTCGCACCCTGCTGTATCGGTACTTCTTTTTCGACTGGATGTTCGCGGACGCCAGCCGGGGCGACCTGATCGCGCGCACGGCGGCCTGGCGCTTCAACCAGGCCCGCGCGCACTGGCTGCTGACCTATATGCGGCGGTGGCTGTGGTGTGGCGTGCTGCTGTACGGGCTGGGCGGTGCCGTAGAGGTGCTGATGCGCGCGCCGGTGCTGTCGGCGTGCTTCTATGTGCCGGGCGCGCTCAGCGTCCCGGTCAATATCGTGATTGGCGTGATATGGCTAGGGCTCAAGGCGTGTCCGGGTCCGGTGCGCACGCCGTCACGCTGACTGTTTCAGGCTTGCAACGGCCTGGGCGCGAATCATCCGCGTAATGGATGGCCGCTGCCCGCCAGCCTGCATGGTGCGGCCAGTGGCTCGCTCCTTGCATCGATGCGAAGTTGCTCACACTCCCCGGCGTGTCGCCTGCAAGGTGTACGCGTCCACGATCCGGTTTTGCCAGGACGGTGCGTTGCGCGCACCTGTCGGGTCACGCTCCGAAGCCATGAGCCGTTGTCAGCGCGCTGACGACGCTGTCCCATCCTGTCGGAGATTTGCCATGACCCGATACATCGTGCTCGCAAGCTTTACAGACCAGGGCATACGCACTGTCAAGGACACCACCAAACGCGCCGCGGCCGTGCGCGAAATGGCGCCGCAGTTCGGCGTGAAGGTGACCGACGTGTTCTGGACGCTCGGAAAATATGACGTGATCCTGACGCTGGAAGCGCAGGACGACGCCTCCGTGACGGCCTTTGGTCTGTCGATCGGCTCGCAGGGGAATGTTCACACGCAGACACTGCGCGCCTTCACCGAAGACGAGATGAAGGCGATCCTCGGCAAGATGCGCTGAACGGCGCTTGCCACGCCGCGCGCGTCGCACCCGCGAACGGGTCGACGCGCGCGGCGCCCCCCGGCGCAGATTCCCTGCGGCCATCCGGATGACGCGACCTCCCTGGACCTCGACGGACTTACGCACAGGCTAGGCGTTTACCCCCGCATCGCCAGGCGCACCGTGTAAGAACCGGGTAAGGGGCGCGCATTACCTTGTCACCACGCCATGCGGAGGAAACCCGCACGGCAAACGCAAAACTATGTGGCAAGCACGTGCAGCAGCGATGCGCAGGAGACAAGCATGCAAGAGGATGTGATCGAGAAACTGAAGGCCAGCCGGCAGTATCAGGAACTGGTGCGTCGGCGCGGCCGGCTTGGCTGGCTGCTGACGGCCGTGATGCTGGTGGTGTACTACGGCTACGTGCTGCTGATTGCCTTCGACAAGGAGCTGTTGGCAACGCGCGTGGGACAGGGCGTCATGACCTGGGGCATGCCGATCGGGCTGTTCGTGATTCTCTTTACCGTCGTGATTACCGGCCTGTACGTGCGCCATGCCAACCGCGTCTATGACGACCTGACCGATCGCATCAAGCAGGAGGTGGCATGATGACCCGTCACGCATTTGGCGCCGCCGCGCTCGGCGCGGCACTGCTGCTGTCCGCCAACGCCTTCGCCGCCGGTGGCGATCTGGGCCAGGCCGTGAAGCAGGCCACCAACTGGACGGCCATCGGCATGTTCGTGGTGTTTGTCATCGGCACGCTGTTCATTACCAAGTGGGCGGCCAAGAAAACCAAGTCCGCCGCCACGTTCTACACGGGCGGCGGCATCACGGGCTTCCAGAATGGCCTGGCGATTGCCGGCGACTTCATGTCGGCCGCGTCGTTCCTGGGCATTTCCGCAGCGGTGTACACCAATGGCTACGACGGGCTGATCTATTCGATCGGCTTCCTGGTCGGCTGGCCGATCATCACATTCCTGCTGGCCGAACGGCTGCGCAATCTCGGCCGCTTCACCTTTGCCGATGTGGCGGCGTACCGCTTCAAGCAGGCGCCCATCCGTGCCTTCGCGGCGTCGGGCACGCTGGTGGTGGTGGCGTTCTACCTGATCGCGCAGATGGTGGGCGCGGGGCAACTGATCAAGCTGCTGTTCGGTCTGGAATACTGGGTGGCCGTGGTCATCGTGGGCGCGCTGATGATGATCTACGTGCTGTTCGGCGGCATGACCGCCACCACGTGGGTGCAGATCATCAAGGCCTGCCTGCTGCTGGGCGGTGCGTCGTTCATGGCCTTCATGGTGCTGGCGCAGTATCACTTCAGCCCGGAGCAGCTGTTCGCCAAGGCCGTGGAAGTGCATGCGAAGAAGGACTCGATCATGAGCCCCGGCAACTTCATCAAGGACCCGATCTCGGCCATCTCGTTCGGCATCGCGCTGATGTTCGGTACCGCCGGGCTGCCGCACATCCTGATGCGCTTCTTCACCGTGCCGAACGCCAAGGAAGCCCGCAAGTCGGTGTTCTGGGCCACCACCTGGATCGGCTACTTCTACATCCTGACGTTCATTATCGGCTTTGGCGCGATCGTGCTGGTCGGCACCAACGCCAGCTTCCAGGACGGTAGCGGCAAGCTGCTGGGTGGCGTGAACATGGCTGCCGTTCACCTGGCCAGCGCAGTGGGCGGCAATGTGTTCCTGGGCTTTATCTCGGCGGTAGCCTTCGCGACGATCCTGGCCGTGGTGGCGGGCCTGACACTGGCCGGTGCGTCGGCGGTGTCGCACGACCTGTACCAGACGGTGTTCAGGCACGGCAAGGCCACCAGTGCCGAGGAACTGCGTGTGTCGAAGCTCACGACCATCGTGCTGGGCTTCATCGCCGTGGTGCTGGGCATCGTGTTCGAGAAGCAGAACATCGCGTTCATGGTGTCGCTGGCGTTCGCGGTGGCGGCATCGGCCAACTTCCCGGTGCTGTTCCTGTCGGTGCTGTGGAAGGGTTGCACCACGCGGGGCGCGATGGTTGGCGGCTTCCTGGGGCTGGTGTCGGCGGTGGTGCTGACCGTGCTGTCCCAGGCGGTCTGGGTCGATGTGTTCCACTTCAAGAACGCGCCGTTCCCCTACACGTCGCCGGCGCTGTTCTCGATGACGATCGGTTTCGTCGGCATCTGGCTGTTCTCGGTGACCGACAAGTCACGGCGCGCCCTGCTGGACAAGGCTGGTTTCGAGGCGCAGGAACTGCGCTCCGAGACGGGCATCGGCGCGGGCGAAGCGACCGCGCACTAGGATCTCGCCACTCCGTAGTAGTAGAACGGCCCCTCGCAAGGGGCCGTTCGTCTTTTTCTGCGTCGCGCGGCGGACGGCAGGCCGCTTTAGGCGCGGGCGACGACTTCGATCCGCAGGGCTTCGCCGCCGCTGGCGACGGCCAGCAGGCGGTCCACGTTCGGGTGTGCGCCCGGCCGGTTGCGCGCATCGGCGGTGTGTTCGGCAAAGACGGCCAGGCCATGCTCGGCGGCCTGGGCATCGAGCTTGCCGAAGACCTGCTGGAGGTAGTGGTACACGGCCAGCGAGCCTTGCTTGCCCGGTACGTTCTCGATGCTGGCCACCACGGTGCCCCCGGTGTCGACCAGGTCGATGCGGGCGATGCCGTCGATGGCGGGCAATTGGGCGAGGTTGTCCTTGAATACCGGGCTTGGCTGGATCATGAAAGGGTTCCGTTCGGTCTGGAATGCAAAAACGGACGGTGCCGAGGGGCGACCGTCCGTTCCTGTTTGTGCGTTGGTAGGCTCGATTGGACTCGAACCAACGACCCCCACCATGTCAAGGTGGTGCTCTAACCAGCTGAGCTACGAGCCTAGCGAAGGCGCGAATTCTATAGACGACTTTGGCAAAGCGCAAGCATTTCTTTTGCAAAACCTTTGCTGGGGGGCGGCGCGCCACATGCCGACCGCCAGCCAGCATCCCCCGAAGCATGCGTCATGCGGGCGGACAGGTGTGTTGGGGGACAGGGAAGATTGCAGCCTGTCATGGGCATCGTTTAGGGTTACGGCCAGGGCGCCCGCCTCGATAACACCCCAGCGCCCGCACGAGGAGAGAACATGACCCCCTGGCTCACCCGCGCCGCCGCAGCCATCGGCTGCACGCTGGCCCTGATCGGCGCCGCCCCCGCGCACGCCGAGGACGCCGCCAAGCTGACCATCACCGCTGGCGACCAGCAGAAGATCCTGACCCGCGATGCGCTGCTGAAAGACCGGCGCCTGGCCAGCGTCACCGTCGATGACGACAACTACAAGCGCCGCATGACGTTCAAGGCCATCCCGATGGCGGCGCTGCTGGCAGGCCTGCCGGCAACGCCGGACGGCAGCGCCACCACGGCCGCCACCGATGGCTATGTCTCGCATTTGCCGCTGGGCCTGCTGCTGGCCGACCGCCCCGACGGCCCGCGTGCGTGGCTGGCGGTGGAAAACCCGGCAAAGCCGTGGCCGAAGCTGAAAGGGCAGGACATCGGCCCGTTCCGGCTGATCTGGACCGTGCCGAAGTCGGCCAGGCAGCCCGAGGCGCCGGTGCGGATCACCGAAAGCCTGTGGACCTGGGCGATTGCACGCATTGATCTGGGCGGCGCCGCCGCCGAGCGTTTTGCGGCGATCCGCCCGGCCGAAGGCGAGCCCGCCGACGGCCCGGTCATGCGCGGCTTTGCGGCGTTCCAGCGCGTCTGCTTCTCGTGCCATTCGATGAACCGCGCCGGCGACGCCAACCTGGGGCCGGACCTGAACGTGCCCTACAACCCGGTGGAATACCTGGGCGACGACAAGCTGTCGAAGCTGATCCGCGACCCGCAGGCGCTGCGCTGGTGGCCGGGCTCGAAGATGTCGTCGATCGACCAGAAAACGCTGTCCGACGCCGAGCTCAAGGATCTGCTGGCCTACCTGCACCACATGGCAGGGCGCAAGGCGGACGCCCCGGCGCCCAAGCCCTGAAGCGCGGCGGCGCGGCGGTGTTGCACGGCGGGGGGGCGTCAGACGTCGATCGCGGCGGCAGACTGCAGCTGGCGCCGGAGTTCGAACTTCTGGATCTTGCCCGTCGATGTCTTGGGCAGCGGGCCGAAGTACACGGCCTTGGGCACCTTGAAGCCGGCCAGCAGCGTGCGGCAGTGGGCGATGATTTCCTCGGCGGTGGCGCTCGCGCCGTCCTTGAGTTCGACGAACGCGCACGGGGTTTCGCCCCACCTGGCGTCGGGCTGGGCCACCACGGCGGCGGCCATGACGGCCGGGTGGCGGTAGATCGCGTCCTCGACCTCGACGCTGGAGATGTTCTCGCCGCCCGAGATGATGATGTCCTTGCTGCGGTCCTTGATCTTGATATAGCCGTCGGGCATGCACACGCCCAGGTCGCCCGTATGGAACCAGCCGCCGGCAAACGCCTCGCGCGTGGCGCGGTCGTTTTTCAGGTAGCCCTTCATGCAGATATTGCCGCGGAACATGATCTCGCCGATGGTTTCGCCGTCGCGCGGCACCGGCTGCATGGTGTCTGGGTCCAGTACGGCCACGCCTGCCTGCAGGTGGTAGCGCACGCCCTGGCGAGCCTTCAGGACGGCCCGTTCTTCCATCGACACGTGGCGCCAGTCGTCCTGCTCCGCACAGGCCGCGGCCGGGCCGTACACCTCGGTCAGGCCATAGACGTGCGACAGTTCGAAGCCCATCTGTTCCATCTGCGCCAGCACCGCAGCCGGCGGCGGTGCGCCCGCCACCATGCCGCGCACCGGCCCGCGCAGGCCTTCGCGCCACGTGGCCGGTGCACTGACCAGCGCGGTATGGACGATGGGCGCCGCGCAGTAGTGGGTCACGCCCTCGTCGCGCATCAGATCGAACACCAGCTTCGGATCGAACTTGCGCAGGCAGACGTTGACGCCGGCGCGGGCGGCCACGGTCCACGCAAAGCACCAGCCATTGCAGTGGAACAGCGGCAGCGTCCACAAGTAGACCGGATGCTTGGCCATGTCCCATTCCAGGATGTTGGACACCGCGTTCATGGCCGCGCCACGGTGGTGGTAGACCACGCCCTTGGGGTCGCCCGTCGTGCCGGACGTGTAGTTGAGCGCGATGGCATCCCATTCGTCAGCCGGCATCTGCCAGTCGTAGTCGGGGTCGCCGCCGGCCAGGAAGCTCTCGTAGTCGGTGTCGCCAAACGGCGCGTCGGGCTCGGGGCCGAGCACATCATGGACCGCGATGACCTTGAGCCCCTGCACCTCGCGCGCAAGCTGGCGCGCCACATCGGCGAACTCGGTATCAGCCAGCAGCACGCGCGCCTCGCCGTGGCGCAGCATGAAGACCAGGTTGGCGGCATCGAGGCGGATGTTCAGCGCGTTGAGCACGGCGCCGGACATCGGCACGCCGAAATGCGCCTCGATCATGGCCGGCGTGTTGGGCAGCAACGCGGCGACCGTGTCACCCTTGCCGACGCCGGCGCGCGCAAGAGCACTGGCCAGCCGGCGGCAGCGTGTATAGGTATCGCGCCAGTTCTGCCGTAGCGGACCATGCACGATGGCCAGCCGCTGGCCGTAGACTTCGGCCGCGCGGGCGATGAAGTCGAGCGGGGTCAGCGGCACGAAATTGGCGGCGTTGCGGGCCAGCCCGGTATCGAAGTCGGTCGGCATGATGCGTGTCTCCTGTCTGGATCCTGTTGGATTCGTGTTGTGTGCTCGGGGGCCACGCTATCATTCTCGCGCGGGCCGACTCTGTCATGCAGGCGACAGATCTGCCCCAACCGCGACATTGATGCATCTTGTGCCCCGTTGGCGTAAGTTTCGCGTCAGATTTCATTGCGTAACCGTTGCCGCAGGCTCATGAACGTCCACGAATTGCTTGAACAACACGACTGGTATCGCGCGCTGGCGCCGGAACACCAGGCGCTGGCGGCGTCGGGCACCGGGGTGCGGACGTTCGCGCCCGACAGCTATATCGCGCGGCGGGGCGAATATTCCCGCCACTGGATCGGCGTGGATGCTGGCCTGATCAAGCTGGCGGTCTACACGCCGGACGGGCGCGGCTGCACCTTCTGTGGCGTGCCGGCCGGTGGCTGGTGCGGGGAGGGCAGCGTCATCAAGCGCGAAGACCGGCGCTACGATGTGATCGCCATTCGCGAATCGCGCGTGCTGCTGGTGGCGGAAACGGTCTTCAACACGCTGCTGGCGGACAGCCTGCCCTTTGCGGGCTACGTGGTGCGCCAGCTCAACGAGCGCATGGGCCAGTTCATCGCCATGGTGCAGAACGACCGCCTGCTGGGCGCCGATGCCCGCGTGGCGCAGGCCATCGCCCAGCTGTTCCACCGGGCGCTCTATCCGAAGACGACGGCGGTGCTGGAGTTGTCGCAGGAGGAAATCGGCCTGCTCACCGGGCTGTCGCGCCAGCGCGTGAACCAGGCGCTGCGGCGGCTGGAGGCCGAAGGCATGGTCGGGTTGTCGTACCAGACCATCCGGGTCACGGACCTGGAGGCGCTGCGGCGTTTCGGGATATCGGAACTGTAAGGCGGCCAGCGTACCGAATGCGGGCGATTGCCGTACGGGGCGCGGCGAACCCTGGCACAATTCGGACCGATTCCCCATTCCGTGCCCCTGTCCCCATGCAACAACCACTGGCCAACCTCGCGGCCATTTCGCTCGATCTCGACGATACCCTGTGGCCCTTCACGCCCGCCGTCATCCGGGCCGAGCAGACCCTGCACGACTGGCTGCTGGCGCAGGCGCCGCGCACATCGGGCCTGCTGACGTCGCCGCAAGTGCTGGGGGAGCTACGCGCGCGGTTCCAGGCCGAGCGCCCCGACCTATCGCACAGCCTGCGCGAACTGCGGCTGGGATCGATCCGCATGCTCCTGCAACTGTCGGACGAAGACCCGCAACTGGCCGAGGCGGCCTATGACGTATTCTTTGCCGCGCGCCAGCGCGTGGATTTCTTCGACGATGCATTCCCGGCGCTGGAATGGCTGAGCGCCCGCTTTCCGCTGGTGGCCGTGTCCAACGGCAACGCCAGCCTGCAGGTGACGGGCGGCCATCACTTCTTCCATGCGGCGTTGAATCCGGAGACCGCGGGGTGCGCCAAGCCCGATGCCGCGATCTTCCATGCGGCGGCCGAACTGGCCGGGTGCCGGCCCGAACGGATGCTGCACGTCGGCGACGATGCGGATCTGGATGTGGTGGGTGCGATCGCGGCTGGCTTTCAGGCCGCGTGGGTGGTGCGCTCGGACGATGCCGCTGCGGCGCGCTGGGCCCGCAGCAGCCCGGCGCCGCATGTGATCGTGCGCGATCTCTATGCGCTGTGCCGGGCCATCGACCCGACCTGCCCGGTGGCGCGCGCGATGCCGGCGGCCCCGGCGATTTGATTCAGTCCTCGGTTTTTTCCTGCGGCACGGCCTTGCCGAGCAGCTTGCCGAGCAGGCCATTCTTGCCGGTGCCCTGCTGGCGCTGCGACTTCGGGAGCCCACCTGCCCGGTTGGCGCCGGCCTGCTTCAGATTGTTGTTGATCTTCAGGCCCTTGTTTTTTTCCAGGTCGGTTTTCTTCACGGACAGCTTTCCAATTGGTTAAGCCGCGCATTGTACGCATGTGCGGCGGGGCGGCGCGACATCGGGCCTGATCGTCCGCGCAATCCGGGATTAATCCTCGCCTCGGCCTTCGCTCTTCCCGTCGCCCTTGATGGCCTGCTTGGTCGCCTGATAGCCGCGTTTCGTGGTGTCGGCCACCGCGTGGCCGGCGTCCCGTGCGCCATGGCCGATGGTGATGCCGGCTTCCTTGGCGCCGTGGCCAATCGTGCGGGCCACATCGGCCACCGCGTGGCCGGTTTTCTTGCCGGCTTCCTTGACGCCTTCCTTGAAGGCGTGTGCATCGGAAGACACACTGGCGTGCGCCAGGGGGCTCAGGGCGCCCATGGCGGCCAGCGACATCGTGACGATCGTCGTGCGGAGCTTCATGTTTCGGTCGGGTCCGTAGCGGGTTTCACGTGGCCGCATTTTACTCGCGCCCGCGCCGGGCCGCTCTGGCTCTAGCGCGGGCCGCCGGGCTAGCGCGGTGCGGGCCCCGATTCCGTGATCGCGCTGTAGACCAGCGTGCGCAACTGGCGGCGCACCGGGTAGGCCGACGACGGCAGCAGTTGGGTCAGGAACAGGCCGATCAGGTCTTCTTTGGGATCGACCCAGAAGAACGTGCTGGCGGCGCCGCCCCAGAACATGTCGCCGGCGCTGCCCGGAATCAGCGTGCTGGCCGGCGCGATGGTGGTGGCGAAGCCCAGGCCGAAGCCCACGCCTTCGTAGGTGGCTTCACTGAACATCGAGCGCGACAGGCGCGGCAGGTCCACCCCGCCGGGCAGGTGGTTGGCCGTCATCAGCGCCAGCGTCTTGGGACCGAGCAGGCGTACGCCGTCGAGTTCGCCGCCGTTCAGCAGCATGCGGGCAAAGCGCATGTAGTCGGCGGCCGTCGATACCAGGCCGCCGCCGCCCGACAGGAACCCGGGCGGCTGCAGGTAGGGGCTGGTCTGCGGATCGTCCTGCAGCATCGGGCCGCGCGGCGAGATCACCTTGGAACCGAGCGCACCGACCGCGTAGCACGCGCAGAACCGGGCGGCCTTGTGCGCGGGCACGTGGAAGCCGGTATCGACCATGCCCAGCGGATCGAAAATCCGCTTTCTCAGGAAGGTGTCGAACGGCATGCCGCTGATCTTGCCGACCAGGTAGCCCAGCACGTCGGTGGCCACCGAGTAGTTCCAGGCCTCGCCGGGCGAGAATTCCAGCGGCAGTGTGGCCAGCTTCTCGATCATGTCGTCGAGCGTGCCGTCGGTGGCCAGTTCGCCGATCTTCAGCTTGCGGTAGGCCGCGTCGACGTTGCTGTTCTGCTGGAAGCCGTAGGTCAGGCCGGCGGTATGGCGCAGCAGGTCCACCACCAGCATCGGCCGTGCGGGCGGGCGGGTCTGGAAGCTCTCCATGAAGCCACCCGCGAACACGCCCAGTTTTTCCCAGGCCGGGATGTACTTGCTGACCGGGTCGTCGAGGGCGATCCTGCATTCCTCCACCAGCATCATGATGGCCACCGACGTGATCGGCTTGGTCATCGAATAGATGCGGAAAATGGCGTCTTCGGCCAGCGGCACCTGCCGCTCGCGGTCGGCCTGGCCCAGCACAGCATTCAAGGCCAGTTCGCCGCGCCGCCAGACCTGCACCAGCGCGCCCGACAGCTTGCCGGTGGCGACGTAGGTCTCGTCGATAAAGCGTCCGATCCGGTCCAGCCGATCCCGCGACATCCCGTGCGTCTGCTGCATCTGCGCGCCTCCCTGTCAGATTTGAAGTCGGGGCGCGGGCCGCCGTCAGGCAGAGGGCTTGCGCGCCCCCCACGGCAGCATTCCGCGCCAGGGCCATCCCAGCGTCATGCCCGCGGCGGCCAGCAGGATCAACGCCGCGCCGCCGATTTGCGACAGGAGCAGATGATGTCCGAAGGCCAGCCGGTCCACCAGAATGGCCACGATAGGATAAATGAACGACAGGGCGCCTGTCAGGTGCGTGGGCAGCTTCTGGATCGCGCCATACAGCAGGATGTACATCAGCCCGGTATGGACAAAGCCCATGGTCGCCAGCGTGGCCCAGGGCAGGGCGCCGGTCGGCAGGTCGGCGCGCAGCGCCATCGGCAGCAGCATGACGGTGCCCACCAGCACGTGGATCAGCGCGATCAGGTGCGGCGGCACGCCCTTGAGCTGCTTGGCGATCAGCGCCGCCAGCGCGTAGAAGAAGGCCGCGCCCAGTGCCAGCCCGATGCCCAGCAGGTAGTTGCCGTGCGCCGCGCCAGCGCCGGGCTTGCCCTGCACGATCAGCAGCATGCCGCCGAACGCCAGCAGCAGCCACGCCACCTTGGCCACGGTCAGGCGCTCGCCCAGGAACAGCGCGCCCAGCGCCACCAGCATGAACGGCTGGGTGTTGTACACCGCCGTGGCAATCGAGATCGATGCGCCTTCGTAGGCTGAAAAAAGAAGCAGCCAGTTGGCGACGATGGCCACCCCGCCGGCCACCGCCAGCAGCGCCTGGCGCAGCGAGATGCCGCCCGGCCGCAGGTAACCACGCGCCAGGCAGACCGGCACCAGCACCACCGCGCCGAAGGCGCACCGCCAGAACACCACCTGGGTGACCGGCCGCCCCGATACCACCACCAGCCAGCCGATGGTGCCCGAGATCACCATCGCCGCCACCATTTCCAGCATGCCCCGCGTTCTGTCGTCCACGGCTATCTCCTGTCCCTGTGCGTGCATCGTTGCAAAATGAGGGTTGCAGTTTAAGGCCTGTGGCCTACAATCCACAGTCGAAAATGCAGGCATATCTCGCTTTCTTTTGTATTTTGTAAGGCGTTTTCAGGAAAATACCTTATGTCGCTTGACGATATCGACCGTCGCATCCTGGTCCTGCTGCAGCAGGACGCCCGCATGCCGGTAAAAGCCCTGGCCGAGCAGGTGGGCCTGTCGTCCCCCGGCGCGTCGGAACGGCTGCGCCGGCTGGAGGACCGTGGCGTGATCCGCGGCTTCACGGTCGATGTGGAACCGCGCACGCTCGGCTTTCCGATGCAGGCCATCGTCCGCATCAGGCCGCTGCCCGGCAAGCTGCAGGCGGTGCAGAAGCTGATCGAGGCCATCCCCGAATTCGCCGAATGCGACAAGGTGACCGGCGACGACTGTTTCATCGGTCGGCTGTATTTGCGATCTATCGAGCACCTGGACCATATCCTGGAGCAGATCACCGAGATGGCCGAGACCAGTTCGTCCATCGTCAAGTCGCAGCCGGTCAAGCGAAGACTCCCGCCGCTGTAGCCTCAGACCGGCACCCAACCCGGGCAAGGGCTGTGGGATAATCCCCAGCTTTGCCCGGCGCCCGGCTCACAAGGCCGCCCGCACGGGTTTGTCCTGGCCCTGTCGATCCGCTGTGGGCCGCTGCGTTTGCGTTATTTCCAAGCACCCACAATGCCCACATACCGTTCCAAGACTTCCACCGCCGGCCGCAACATGGCAGGTGCGCGCTCGCTGTGGCGCGCCACCGGCATGAAAGACGAAGACTTCCAGAAGCCGATCATCGCGGTGGTCAATTCGTTCACCCAGTTCGTGCCGGGCCACGTCCACCTGAAGGATCTGGGCCAGCTCGTCGCGCGCGAGATCGAAGCCGCCGGCGGCGTGGCGAAGGAATTCAACACCATCGCCGTGGACGACGGCATCGCCATGGGCCACGACGGCATGCTGTATTCGCTGCCCAGCCGCGACATCATCGCGGATTCGGTGGAATACATGGTCAATGCCCACTGCGCCGACGCCATGGTGTGCATCTCGAACTGCGACAAGATCACCCCGGGCATGCTGATGGCCGCCATGCGCCTGAACATCCCCGTGATCTTCGTGTCGGGCGGCCCGATGGAAGCCGGCAAGACGCGCCTGGCCAACCCGGTGACCAAGACCATCGAACTGAAGAAGCTCGACCTGGTGGACGCCATGGTGATGGCCGCCGATCCGTCGTATTCGGACGAGGATGTGGCGCAGGTCGAGCGTTCGGCCTGCCCCACGTGCGGCTCGTGCTCGGGCATGTTCACGGCCAACTCGATGAACTGCCTGACCGAGGCGCTGGGCCTGTCGCTGCCCGGCAACGGCACCGTGGTGGCCACGCACGCCGACCGCGAACAGCTGTTCAAGCGCGCCGGCCAGCGCATCGTCGATCTGGCCCGCATGTACTACGAGCAGAACGACGAGCGCGTGCTGCCGCGTTCGGTGGGTTTCAAGGCGTTCGAGAACGCCATGACGCTGGACATCGCCATGGGCGGGTCCACCAACACCATCCTGCACCTGCTGGCGATTGCCCGTGAAGCCGAGATCGACTTCACGATGGCCGACATCGACCGCATGTCGCGCTCGGTGCCGCAGCTCTGCAAGGTGGCGCCGAACACCAACAAGTACCACATCGAGGACGTGCATCGCGCCGGCGGCATCATGGCCATCCTGGGCGAGCTGGACCGCGCCGGCAAGCTGCACACCGACGTGCCGACCGTGCATACGCCCACGCTCAAGGACGCGCTGGACCAGTGGGACATCGTCCGCACGCAGGACGAAGCCGTGCGCACGTTCTACATGGCTGGCCCGGCCGGCATCCCCACGCAGGTGGCGTTCAGCCAGAACACGCGCTGGCCGAGCCTGGACCTGGACCGCGCCGAGGGCTGCATCCGCTCGTACGAGCACGCGTTCTCGAAGGAAGGCGGCCTGGCCGTGCTGACCGGCAATATCGCGCTGGACGGCTGCGTGGTGAAGACCGCCGGCGTGGACGAGAGCATCCTGGTGTTCGAGGGCACGGCCCACGTGACCGAATCGCAGGACGAGGCGGTCGAGAACATCCTGAACGACAAGGTCAAGGCCGGCGACGTGGTGATCGTGCGCTACGAAGGCCCGAAGGGCGGCCCGGGCATGCAGGAAATGCTGTACCCGACCAGCTACATCAAGTCCAAGGGACTGGGCAAGGCGTGCGCGCTGCTGACGGACGGCCGCTTCTCCGGCGGCACGTCGGGCCTGTCGATCGGCCACTGCTCGCCCGAGGCGGCGGCCGGGGGCGCCATCGGCCTGGTACGCGATGGCGACAAGATCCGCATCGACATTCCCAACCGCACGATCAACGTGCTGGTGTCGGACGAGGAACTGGCCACCCGCCGTGCCGAGCAGGACGCCCGTGGCTGGAAGCCGGCCAAGGCGCGTCCGCGCAAGGTGTCGGCCGCGCTCAAGGCCTATGCCAAGCTGGTGATGTCGGCCGACAAGGGCGCCGTGCGCGACCTGTCGCTGCTCGACGACTGATCTGCCGGGCCCGCGTGGCCCGCTCGATCGCGCAACGCCGCGCGCCCCGCCAGTCGGGAAGCGCGGCGTTTTTGCATCGGGCACCGGTTTCAGCCGGTAAATGGCGCTTTCGCGTCGCCCCCGACATTCCCCCTTTGCATTGCATTGCGTTGTATTGACTTGCGCCATGTCTGTGTACCATGGCGCGCTTTCGGACGGCGCGGCGCGGCGTGCACATGGATGCCTGCCATGCGGGGCCGACAATGTCTGTACATCCATTGCGCTGACTGGTCCCGTGGATAGGACCAGCTGGTTCCATTGAGTGACCGGGCCATGGGGCATAGAGTCCGCCTGAACCCCACAGGAAGTACACAGAGGCGGAGACACGGATGTTGATCAGTCGAAGAAAGCTGTTGGCCGGCGCGACGCTGGCCTTGTTTGCGATATTGGCCCCGGTCCAGCGCGCGGCGGCACAGGACAAGCCCATCACGATCGTGGTGGGCAGCCCGGCAGGCGGCACCACCGACGCACTGGCGCGCCTGATTGCCCGCTCGCTGGGCGACACGCTGCACCGGACGGTGGTGGTGGACAACCGGCCCGGCGCTGGCGGCAATATCGCCGCGCAATATGTGGCGCGCGCCACACCGGACGGCAGCACGCTGCTGATGAGCTTTACCGGCCATACCATCAACGCGTCGCTCTACAAGAACCTGCCGTTCGATCCGGTCAAGGACTTCACGCCGATCACGATGGTGGCGCGCGTGCCCAGCGTGCTGGTGGCCCGCAAGGGCGTGCCGTTCGACAACACGGCAGGGCTGATCGCCTACGCGAAGAAGCACCCCGGCAAGCTCACGTTTGCGATTGGCGCGCAGGGCTCGTCGCTGCATCTGGCCAGCGCGCAGTTCAAGCTGGCCACCGGCACCGACATCGTGAACATCCCGTACAAGGGGACCAACCCGGCGCTGACCGATGTACTGGGCAACAACACCGTGGACCTGATGTTCGCCAGCACCGTGAACGTGCTGCCGCACCTGAAGTCGGGCACGCTGAAGTTCCTGGGCGTCAGCAGCCGGGATGCACTGCCGCAGTTCCCGGGTGTGCCGCCCATCGGCCAGACCGTGAAGGGCTTCGAGTCGTCGGCGTGGTTTGGCCTGTTCGGCCCGGCCCAGCTGCCGCCGGCCGTCACGGACCAGCTCTATCGCGCGGTGAAGGTGGCCGTCGAAGACCCGGCCTACAAGCAACGCATGGAGACCGAAGCCGCCACGGCCGTCAGCATGACGCCGCAGGCGTTCGGCGCGTTCGTGCGCAGCGACATCCAGCACTGGGCCAAGGTGATCCAGGCGTCCGGTACCAAAGTCGAGTAAGGAATAGCAATGACGGGCCAGACATTGGCGCAGAAGCTGTTGGCCAGGGCCGCGGGCCGGGCCGACGTGGCGCCCGGCGAGATTGTCACGTGTCGCGTGGATCTGGCGATGATGCATGACTCCAGCGGCCCGCGCCGCGTGAAGCCGATGCTCGAAAAGCTCGGCGCGAAGGTGTGGGATCCGGACAAGGTGGTGCTGGTCACCGACCACTACGTGCCCGCGCATGACGCCGACAGCCGCAGGATCGTGCAGATCGCGCGCGACTGGGCGCGCGACGAAGGCGTGGCGCGCTTCCATGACATGGAGGGCATCTGCCACGTGGTGGTGCCGCAGAAGGGCTATCTGCGCCCGGGCATGTTCGCGGTGGGCGGCGACAGCCATTCGTCCACCGGCGGCGCGTTCGGTGCCTACATGTTCGGCATCGGCGCCACCGAGATGCTGGGCGTGCTGGTGACCGGCGAGATCTGGGTGCGCGTGCCGCAGACCATCCGCATGCGCTGGCATGGCCGCCTGGGCGCCGGGGTCTCGGCCAAGGACATGATGCTGCGCATGTGCACGCGCTTCGGCATGGACGGCGGCCAGTACCAGGCCGTGGAGTACACCGGCGACGCCGTGTCGGCGCTGTCGATGCAGGATCGCATGACGCTGTCGAACATGACCGCCGAACTGGGCGGGCAGGTGGGGCTCATCGCCCCCGACGCAACCACGCGCGACTGGCTGCTGGCCGCCGGTGCGCCGGCCGATGCCATCGATATCGACGGCTGGCAGTCGGACGCCGACGCGGCCTGCCTGGCGGTGCATGACTTCGATGCCGCGACGCTGGCGCCGCAGGTGTCGCGGCCGCACACGCCGGCCAACGCCGACGACGTGGGCACGTTCGGCAGCGTGGGCATCGACATCGCCTATATCGGTGCCTGCACCGGCGCCAAGCTGGACGACCTGCGCATGGCGGCACAGGTGCTGCGCGGCAGGCGCGTGGCACGGGGCACGCGGCTGCTGGTGGCGCCCGCCAGTGCCGCCGACCAGCAGCGCGCCGCGCAGGAAGGCACGCTGGCCGTGCTGACCGATGCCGGCGCCGAGCTGCTGCCCAACGCCTGTGGCGCCTGCGCGGGCTATGGCGAGCACCGGTTTGGCGAAGACAGCGTGGTGATCAGCGCCACGGCCCGCAATTTCAAGGGCCGCATGGGCGCGGCATCATCGCAGGTCTACCTCGGCTCGCCGTACACGGTGGCCGCTTCGGCCATTGCCGGCCGCATTGCCGATCCACGGGAGGTGCTGGCATGAGTCGATTTTCCGGCCGGGCCTGGGTGTTCGGTGACGATATCAATACCGATTTCCTGGCGCCGGGCGCCTACATGAAGTTTGGCATCGAAGAGATTGCGCGCCATTGCCTGGAAGCCGTGGACCCGTCGTTCGCGGCACAGGTGCGCCCCGGCGACATCGTCTTTGGCGGGCGCAACTTTGGCGCGGGATCGTCGCGCGAGCAGGCGGTCGAGGTATTGCGCCACCTGGGCGTGGTGGCGGTGGTGGCCCCCTCGTTCGCCGGCCTGTTCTACCGCAATGGATTCAACCTCGGGCTGCCGTTGTTGACCTGCCCGGCGCTGCCGCCGGTGACGCCCGGCCAGCGCGCGGGATGCGAGATCGACACGGCCCAGGTCTATATTGACGACGCGCCGGCGCTGCAGTGCGAGCCGGTGCCCCCGCATCTGGTGGCCATGATCCGCGATGGCGGACTGGTCCCGCACCTGGCGCGCCGGATCGCGTCGGGCCAACTTTCGGTCAAAGAGGGAGTGCAATGACTGCAATGACGCTGAAGCAACGCCTGCAGGGCACCGGCATCGTGACCGCACCGGGCGTCTACGACCCGTTTTCGGCCCTGCTGGTCGAACAGGCCGGCTTCCAGGCCGCCTACCTGTCCGGCGCCAGCATCGCCTACACGCGGCTGGGGCGGCCCGATATCGGCTTCCTGTCGCTGGATGACGTGGCATCGGTCACGCGCAATATCCGCGAACGTTGCCCCACGCTGCCGCTGATCGTGGACGCCGACACCGGTTTCGGCAATGCGCTGAACGTGATGCAGACGGTGCGCGTGCTGGAACGTGCTGGCGCCACCGCCATCCAGTTCGAAGACCAGTCGATGCCCAAGCGTTGCGGTCATCTGGATGGCAAGACCGTGGTCAGCGCCGCGGAAATGGCCGGCAAGATCCGCGCCGCCTGCGATGCGCGGCGCGACGGCAATACGCTGATCATCGCGCGCACCGACGCGGTTGCCGTGGAGGGCATGGACGCCGCACTGGCGCGCGCCGAGCAGTACGCCGAAGCCGGCGCCGATGTGCTTTTCGTGGAGGCCCTGCGCAGCCGCGAGGACATGACGGCAGCGATCGCCCGCCTGGGCGGGCGCGCGCCGCTGCTGGCCAACATGGTGGAAGGCGGCAAGACGCCCGTGCTGCCGGCCGCCGAACTGGAGGCCATCGGCTTCCGCATCGTGATCTTCCCGGGCGGCACCGTGCGCGCGCTGAGTTTTGCGTTGCGCGACTACCTGGCCAGCCTCCACGCCAACGGCACCACCACGCCGTACCTGGACAGGATGCTGTCGTTCCAGGCGCTCAATGACGTCATCGGCACGCCGGAAATGCTGGCGCTGGGCAAGCAGTACGAATAACCCGATGCGACGCGTGCTTGCCTGACCGGGGCGGCACGCGTACCGTGGCGGCATCGCCCGCAGTTCCCGGCCCACCTGCCTGATTGCCGCCTCCCGCCCGATGCTCGATGCCCACGCCCCGCTGACCTCGCTGCCGCGTTTCCAGCAGGTTCGCCTGATCCTGCGCGAGCGCATTCGCGGCGGCCACTACGCAGCCGGCCTGCCGCTGCCCGGCGAACGCCAGCTGGCCGAGGAGTTCGGCGTGGCGCGCGTGACCGTGCGGTCGGCCCTGGCGCGATTGCAAGAAGAAGGCCTGGTGATACGGTTGCGCGGCAAGGGCACGGTGCCGACCGCGCGCAACGTGCCGCAGGCCGGGACCGCCGTGCAGACCGTGCGAGGCGGCCTGCTCGACAACATCGTCAGCGTCAGCATGCGTACGCGCGTGCAGGTGCTGGAATGGAAGCGCATGGCGGCGCCCGTCGCCGTCAGCGCCGCACTGGACTTGCCGCCTGGCGCACCCGTGCTCAAGGTGGTGCGGGTGCGCAAGTTCAAGGCGCAGCCCATTTCCTATACCGAAGTGTTCGTGCCCGACGATCTGGCGGCGGCGCTGGACCGCCATACGCTGCAGGACACGCCGATGCTGGTGGCGCTGGCGCAGCACGGCGTCGAAGTGGTCTCGGCCGAGCAGACGCTGGGTGCCGCCGTGGCCGACCTGGACGTGGCCCGCATCTTCCGCATCGCGCCCGGCGTGCCGTTGCTGCGCGTGTCGCGCGTGGCATCCGACGCGAACGGCCGCCCGGTGCAGTTCCTGGTCGGGCTCTACCACCCCGAACGCTATACCTACCAGATGCGGCTGACGCGCGCGGGGGCGTCGACGCGCGTGTGGATCGACGCCGACCAGCCCTGATCAGCGGCGCACCAGCGCCACCACGTAGACGCAGGCGTCCGGGCCGGGATTGATGAACGTGCAGGGCGCGGGCGGCCCCAGCTGCAGGCAGTCGCCGGCGCCGAGCGTGTGCGCCAGCTCGCCTTCCTCGAAGACCAGCGTGCCATCGAGCACCCAGATCTGCTGATGCTGGAACGTGAAGGCCGACGATGGGTACGATACCCGCGCGTGGCCGGGCAGCGTCACCTCCACCAGTTCAAGCATGCCGCCATTGCGCGGCGATACCGCACGGCGCGTGTAGCCCGTTTCCGGGTCCTGCCACACCGGCTGTTCGGCGGCGCGGCTGAGGCGTTCGCCAGCCTGCTCGGCCAGCGCCAGCAGCATCGACAGTTGCAGCCCGAACGCGCCTGACAGGCGTCCCAGCACGGTAGCCGTGGGGCTGGCCTCACCACGTTCGATCTTGCTGATCATCGCCTTGGACACCCCGGAGCGGTCCGCCAGCTCCGCCAGCGACCAGCCGCGCGACTCGCGCTCGATGCGCACGCGGGCGGAAATGGCGGTGGTGGGGTCGTCGGGCAGGCGGCTCATGGTGGCGAAGGCGCTGGGAAGGTGGTCCGATTATAGAAGCGGCGTTGCATGGCGCGGGTTAACCCTCTGGCTGAAATCCTCACGATGATGCTCATTTGTCCACTATAGTGGATGAAGACCAGACCTGCCCCTTTCCCCTTCTGAGCCGCCCCATGCCCCGTGAAATCCGCCTGAACGCTTTCGACATGCACTGTGTGGGCCACATCCAGCAGGGCCTGTGGACCCACCCGCGCGACCAGTCGCACCGATACGCCGAACTTCAGTACTGGATCGACTACGCGAAGACGCTGGAGCGCGGCCTGTTCGACGGCATCTTCTTTGCCGACGTGGTGGGCGTCTACGACGTCTATGGCGCCAGCCCCGACGCCGCATTGCGCGGCGCGGTGCAGGTGCCGGTCAACGACCCGACGCTGGTGATACCGGCCATGGCGGCCGTGACCCGGCACCTGGGCTTTGGCGTGACCGCCAACCTGACCTACGAGCAGCCGTTCCTGTTTGCGCGCCGCATGTCCACGCTGGATCACCTGACCGGCGGGCGCATCGGCTGGAACATCGTCACGGGCTATCTGGACAGCGCGGCGCGGGCCATCGGCATCGATGGCCAGGTGGCCCACGACGACCGCTACGACCTGGCTGACGAGTACATGGCGCTGGTCTACAAGCTCTGGGAAGGCAGTTGGGACGACGGCGCCGTGGTGGCCGACCGCACGGCCGGGGTCTATGCCGATCCCGAAAAAGTGCGCGTGATCCATCATCGCGGCCCGCAGTACAAGGTGGATGCGATGCACCTGTGCGCGCCGTCGCCGCAGCGCACGCCGGTGCTGTACCAGGCCGGGTCGTCGACGCGGGGCCGCCGCTTTGCCGCCACGCACGCCGAGTGCGTGTTCGTGAACGGGCAGAAGAAGGAGGGCGTGAAGGAAATCGTCGACGACATCCGCGCGCAGGCCGTGCAGCTGGGCCGGCAGGCCGACGACGTGAAGGTGTTTCTGGGTGCCACGCTGGTGGTCGGGCGCACCGACGCCGAGGCGCGCGACAAGTTCGAGGAATACCGTCGCTACGTCAGTTCCGAGGCCGCGCTGGTGCACGCGGCGGCGTCGCTGGGTATCGACTTCTCGCGCTACGACCTGGACGAGCCGATCGATACGGGCAAGAGCCAGGCCATCGTGTCGAACGTGGAAGCCATGACGCGCAGTGCGGGCCCGCAATGGACGCGCCGCAAGCTGCTGGAACAGATGGTGCTGGGCAGCCGCCAGCCGCCGTGGGTGGGCGCGGCCGACCATGTGGCAGACCTGCTGATGGCCTGGAGCGAGGAGACCGGCGTGGACGGCTTCAACCTGTCGCGCACGGTGGTGCCGGAGTGCTTCGAGGACGTGATCGACCTGGTGGTGCCGCTGCTGCAGGAGCGCGGCGCCTACAAGACCGCGTACCAGCCGGGCACCTATCGCGACAAGCTGTTCGGCACGGCCCGCTTGCCAGCCACCCACGCGGCGGCGCAATATCGCGGAACCGGCGCCAATCCGGTATAGACAGACGCATCATGGTAGACAAGACAACGTTTCGCGACGCGATGGCGGGCCTGGGTGCCGCCGTCAACGTGATCACCACGGACGGCGTGGCCGGCCTGGCCGGCTGCACGGCGTCCGCCGTCTGTCCGGTTACCGATGATCCGCCCACCGTGCTGGTCTGCATCAACCGCTCCAGCCGCAACAACGCCGCCATCCGCCAGAACGGCCGGCTCTGCGTGAATGTGCTGGCCGCCGGGCAGCGCGACGTGGCCATGCGCTTCGCCGACAGGGACCTGTCGCTGGACGAGCGGTTTGCCTGCGCCGAGTGGCGGCAACTGGCCACGGGCGCGCCGGTGCTGCATGGCGCCATCAGCGCGCTCGATTGCGAGATCACGTCGGTAACCGAAGTGGGCACGCATACGGTGTTCTTCTGCGCCGTCAAGGCCGCGCAAAGCGCCAGCGGCCAGGCGGGCCTGATCTACTTCGGGCGCGACTTCCATCCCGTGGGCACCGTCGCACACCCGGCGGCCGTCTGAGATGACAGCACCCACTTCGGCGGCCGCGCCGGTGCGGCAGCGCCAGCGCGGCAAGCTGTTCTCGATCGCCATCCTGCTGCTGGCCGAAGTGGCGGCGATGGGCGTGTGGTTCTCTGCCAGCACCGCCGTGGCGCTGATCCAGCGCACCGAGGCCATTTCGGCGTTCGACGAGGCGCTGCTGACCAGTGCCGTGCAGTTCGGCTTTGTCGCCGGTACGCTGATGTCGGCGCTGCTGTCCTTGCCGGACCGCTACGACCTGCGCCGGCTGTTCGCCGGCTCGGCCCTGGTGGCGGCGCTGGCCACGGGCATGCTCGCGTTCATCGCGCCCACGGGCGGCGCGGTGGTGGCGTTGCGTTTTATCACCGGCATGTGCATGGCCGGGGTCTATCCGGTGGGCATGCGGCTGGCGGCAACCTGGGCGCGCGCTGACCTGGGCCTGCTGATCGGGTTGCTGGTGGGGGCGCTGACGCTCGGGTCGGCCAGCCCGCATCTGGTGGCCGCGTGGCTGACGCCCGCTGCGGGCGGCGGCCCCGACTGGCGCACGATCTACGCCGTGGCGGCGGCCTGCGCGGCCGGCGCGGCGCTGCTGATTGGCATGGCGGCGATCGGCCCCAATCTCCGGAAGGCCGCACGCATCGACCCGACCAAGATCGCGCAGGCCTGGCGCCAGCCCGCAGTGCGCCTGGCCAACCTGGGCTATCTGGGCCATATGTGGGAGCTTTACGCGATGTGGGCGTGGCTGGCGCTGTTCCTGCAGCAGACGTTTGCCGCACGCGGCATGGCCGATGCGCGGGGGCGGGCGGAACTGCTGACCTTCGCTGCGATTGCCGTTGGCGCGCTGGGTGCCTGGGCGGGCGGATGGCTGGCCGACCGCGTGGGCCGCACGGCCGTCACCATCGGGGCCATGGCCATCAGCGCAAGCTGCGCGGCGCTGATGGGCTGGCTCGATACGGCTCCGATGGCGGTGCTGGTGACGGTGGCGCTGGTCTGGGGCGTGTCGGTCATCGCCGATTCCGCCCAGTTCTCGGCCAGCGTGACCGAACTGGCCGAACCGTCATCGATCGGCACGCTGCTGACGGCGCAGACATGCGCCGGCTTCCTGCTGACGCTGGCCAGCATCCACCTCGTGCCCGATGTGGTCGAATGGCTGGGCTGGCGAGCCGGCTTCGGCATGCTGGCCATCGGTCCGGCACTTGGCTGCGTGGCGATGTGGCGACTGCGCGGGCATCCCGATGCGCGGAAGCTGGCAGGTGGCCGGCGCTGAGTTGCCGGCACGTCCGCGGGCGGTTTTTCGATCAAGCCGACATAAAAAAGCCCGGCGCGCGGCCGGGCAAATCGGAAAGTGTCTTGCGGCGGGGTCAGAAGCGGTGGCGTACCCCCACCATCGCGCCGAACTGGCTGTCGCCTGCCCGGATGTTGTCCGCGCTCAGGCTGGCGCGCGACGCAACGCCCTTGCTGGTGCGGTTCCACGCGTAGCCCAGGTCCAGGTAGGCGCTGGTGCGCTTGGAGAACGCGTAGTCGGCCGTGGCGACGAAGACGACCGGGTCGGCGCTGGTCTCGGCATAGTCGTTGTAGTACACCGCGCCCTTCAGCATCAGTGCCGGTGTGGCCTGGTAGCCCAGTCCCATCCAGTAGATGTTGCTGTGCTTGAAGGCCGCGCCCGCGCCGCTCAGGTTTTCCCACCGATAGCCAGCAAAGACCTTGGCCGGGCCGAAGGCATAGCTGCCGGCCACGGACGCGCGCTGGTCCTTGATATCGGTGTCGGGCTGGCGCAGGTCGTACACCAGGCCGACGTCGAGCGGGCCCGTCGTGTAGCGCAGGCTGGCGGCGTACTCGCGGCCCTTCTTGTAGTTGCCCGGCACCTCGCCGCTGCCGAAGCCCAACGGGGCGCTGTTGTCATAGCCGAAGCTGTAGAGCGCCGCCGCCGTCAGGCCGCCGAACGTGCCCTTGTACTGGATGGCGTTGTCGGCCCGGCTGGCCATGAACGGGTCCAGATTGACGATCGAGTATTGCGAGGTGGCGGCCATCGGGTCGAACGCCAGCGTGAAGTCGTAGATCGGCGTCTGCTGGCGGCCCAGCATCAGGGCCCCGAACCGGCCCTGCAGGCCCACGAATGCCTGCCGGTTGAAGAGACGGCTACTGGCCGATGTGCCGGTGTCCAGGTTGAAGCCGCTCTCCAGCACAAACACGCCCTTGAGACCGCCGCCCAGGTCTTCCGTGCCGCGCATGCCCCACCAGGAGCCGGTGGTGATGCCGTTGCCGGACTGCATGCGCACGTTGCTGTGGTCGCCGGCGGTGCGGTTCAGGTATTCCACGCCGACGTCGGCCACGCCATACAGGGTGACGCTCGACTGCGCCTGAGCGCCGGCGGCAAACATCGTGATTGCAGCAGCCGCTGCCAGTTTCAGTTTCATGCCTTGTTCTCCAGGTTGGGAAGGAATCCGCAATGATCGGAAGGCATGAATTTTTCGGCTTTGATTTGGCTCGCTTCTTCGTCACTCTGAATGAGATTTTTCTCATTCGAGATGAGACTGTTGCACGGAAATGCGTCACTACATGGCAGTTCTACGAAGTGCCATGTCAATGGTGTCAGGGCTGTTGCAGTTGGGGTGGCGGTTCAGGCCGCGTGCAGACGGTCCAGGCGCAGGCGGTGGCGCTCGTCGGTCAGGCGCCATACGGCCAGCCAGCCAGCTACCACCACGGCCAGCAGGCTGCCGCCGGCCAGCAGGAACATCAGCAGGATCTGATAGCGTGCGGCGTCCATTGCGTCCATGCCGGCCAGGATCTGGCCGGTCATGATGCCCGGCAGCGTGATGATGCCCGCTGCCGCCATCGTATTGATCGTCGGCAGCAGTCCGCCGCGCACCGCCTGCCGCAGGATCGGACGCAAGGCGGCATGGCGGTCGTCTCCCAGAGCCAGCCTGGCCTCGATGGCCTGGCGCTGGTGCCAGGCGGCGTTGAGCGTGGCGTGCAGCGTCAGGCTGGCCGCGTTCATGGCGTTACCCAGGATGATGCCGGCCAGCGGAATCGCGTGGCGTGCGTCGTACCACGGTGTGGGGCGCAGGGCGGTGAGCAGTGCCAGCACCGTGATGACCAGCGTGGGGGCGCTGACCGACGCCAGCCCGATCGACATCTGCCAGCGCGGCGCGAAGCGGCGCTCCAGCCGGCTGCCGGATTCACGCGCCGCGGCGAAGATCATCGCCGTCACCACCAGCAGCGTGAGCCATGGCGACGACAGCGCAAAGACCGCGCGCAGTACCAGGCCTACCAGCATCAGTTGCACCACCATGCGGGCCGCGGCCCAGAGCAGGGCGCGATGGATGCCCAGCGACATGGCCAGCGACAGCGCCGCGCCGGCCACGATCAGCAGGCTGGCCAGCGTCAGATCGCCCGTTGTCAGCAGGATCGGGTTCATGGGTGCAGGGGCTCCAGTCCGGACGGGCACAGACGCCAGTGCGCGTGCTGCAGGCGCGCTGCCTGTTCGGTGTTGTGGGAAACGACCAGCAATCCGACGCCCTCGGCCATGACTTCGCGCAGCACGGCTTCCACGGCCAGTGTGGTGTCGTGATCCAGCGCCGAGGTGGGCTCGTCGAGCAGCAGGAAGCGGGGGCGGCGGACGATGGCCCGCAGCAGCGCCAGCCGCTGCCGCTCTCCGGTGGACAGATGGCTGACGCGCGCGGCCAGGATGTCGTCGCGCAGGCAGAGCCGGCGCGCCAGGCGCGCGAGCCGGGTATCGGCGGTGCCGGGTGTTCCGGAGCCACGGGTCGTATCGGCGATGTCGGCCGGGCCGAGGTCGTCGAAATGGCTACGCACGTCGTCGGCCCACCAGCCCGATTCCGCCGCCACATAGATCACCTCGCGTCGCCAGGCCGGCCCGCTCAGCGCCTCGCGCGGCGTGGTGCCGATGCGTACGCTGCCGTTGCTGGGATCGAGGTCGGCAATCATGCGCAGCAGCAGGCTCTTGCCGCTGCCCGACGGGCCCGACAGCACCGTGCATTTGCCGCCCGTCACATCGAACGTATAAGGGCCGCGGCCGTGGCCGGTCAGGTCTTGGATATGCAGGTGGCCGTCCATAGGGCGGGGCGGGGGCAAGGCGGGTGGAAGGCGGAGTGCTGCAAGCGTATCGTCATTCGATGAATGGCGGATTAAGTGAGAGTGAGGCATATGGCATGACGTCAGGCGGCATCAGGTGCGATGCATGCGCAGGCCCGGCTCCAATTGTCGGCGCCGACGCGGCGTGTGCAAGGGCGAGCCGCACCGGCGCCGGGAGAACCGCATTGGCACCGTCCGACATCCTGTTGCGGCTATGTCCTACACGACAGCTCCCGTGCCCTTTCTACACTGTCCAGTAGCGCCGTTGCCTGCCGCAGCGCCCGCCAGCCGGGCCAGCGCGCGGACGCCGGACGCCCTACGAACCGACCCATCAGGAGAGTGCGATCATGAACAAGGACCAGGTGAAGGGCCGCATGAACGAGGCCAAGGGCAAGGCAAAGGAACTGGCCGGCAAGGTAACCGGCAAGACTTCCACCGAAATGAAGGGCAAGGCCCAGCAGGTGGCCGGCCGCACGCAGGCCAGCTATGGCGATACCAAGGAAGACATGAAGAAGAACCCGCGCTAGGGCCTGATCCGGCGCGAGGCAGGGGCCGCCAGCCACTGGCGGCGCCCGATCACCGTAAAGCGGGGCTGCGGCCCCGCTTTTTGCATGGTGGCCCCGATTCATGACGGGCGGTAAATGCTGTGTTCCATATCCGTCGGCTTCCGTCGGACGGTGCAGTGCTGTAATGTGCGCACATTCATCGTGTTCCTCCACCTGCACTGGTCCCAAAGGGAATCTCCATGGCCACACGCCGTTCGACAGACCTGTTGCTGACCGCGCTGGCGCCCGCCATCTGGGGCACCACGTACCTGGTGACCACCAACTGGCTGCCGGCCGGCTATCCGCTGACGGTTGCCACGCTGCGTGCGCTGCCGGCGGGTATTTTGCTCTGGTTGCTGGGGCGGCAGTTTCCGGCGCGCAGCTGGTGGGCCAGGCTGCTGGTGCTGGGCGCGCTCAATTTCTCGTTCTTCTGGGCCATGCTATTCGTCTCGGCCTACCGGCTGCCCGGCGGCGTGGCGGCCACGCTCGGTGCCATCCAGCCACTGATCGTGATCGCGCTGTCGCGTGTGTTGCTGGGATCGGCGATCCGGGTGGGCGCGATTGCCGCGGCGCTGGCCGGGCTGGCGGGCGTGGCGTTGCTGGTGCTGACCCCGAAGGCCACGCTCGATGCGGTGGGCGTGGCGGCCGGACTGGCTGGCGCAGTGTCGATGGCGCTAGGCACCGTGCTCACGCGCCGCTGGCAGCCGCCGGTGCCGGCGCTGACATTTACGGCCTGGCAACTGACGGCGGGCGGCATCCTGCTGGTGCCGTTCGCGCTATGGCTGGAGCCGCCGCTGCCCACGCCCACGCTGGCCAACGCGCTGGGCATGGCGTGGCTGACGGTGATCGGCGCGGCGCTGACCTACGTGCTGTGGTTCCGGGGCATCGCGCGGCTGGGCCCCGGCGCCGTGGCAACGCTGGGGTTCCTGAGCCCGCTCACGGCGGTGCTGATCGGCTGGATCGTGCTGGGCCAGACGCTGAGCACGGCGCAGATCGCGGGCATGGTGCTGGTGCTCGGCGGGGTCTGGCTCAGTCAGCGGGCCCAGCGATCGGTGGCAGCACCCGCCCCGGGTTCAACAGGTTCTTCGGATCGAGCGCGCGCTTGACCTGCCACATCAGCTCCAGCTCCACCTGCGACTTGTAGCGGCCCAGGTCGTCGCGCTTGGCCACGCCGATGCCGTGCTCGGCCGAGATCGAGCCGTTCTCGGCGTGGGCCAGACCATCGACCAGATCCGACACGGGCTTGTACCACTGCGCCAGGAAGTCCCTGGCATCGCGGTCTTTCGGGCGCAGCGGGTTGAAGTGGACGTTGCCGTCGCCCATATGGCCGTAGATCACCATGCGGGTGGCCGGCTCGAGCGCCAGCACCTCGGCCGACGCCTTGTCGATGAACTGCGCGATGCGCGACACCGGCACCGAGATATCGCACTTGATGCTGCCGCCGGTGCGCGTCTGGGCGTCCGAGATTTCCTCGCGGATGCGCCAGAACTGCTGCACGTCGGCCAGGCTCGACGCCACGGCGGCATCCACGACCCAGCCATTGCCGAGGCCCGATTCCAGGATTTCCATCAGCGTGCCGCCGAGGGTTTCCTCGTCGGTGCCCGATGTCAGTTCGATCAGCACCATCCAGTCATGACGCCCCGGCAGCGGCGACGGCACGTCGCCCAGGTATTCGAGCACCAGGTCCAGCGCCGGGGCCGAGATCAGTTCGAAGGCCGTGACCGCGCCGCCCGACAGCGCGCGGGCCTCGCCCAGCAGCTTGACGGCAGCCTCCGGGCCGTCCACGGCCACGAACGCCACGGCGGTGGAGCGCGGCTGCGGCATCAGCTTCAGCACCGCGCCGGTGATGATGCCGAGCGTGCCTTCGGCGCCGATGAACAGGTGCTTGAGGTCGTAGCCGGTGTTGTCCTTGCGCAGGCCCTTGAGCGACGAAAAGATGCGCCCGTCGGGCAGCACCACCTCGATGCCCAGCACCAGATCGCGCATGTTGCCGTAGCGCAGCACGGCCGTGCCGCCTGCGTTGGTCGACAGGTTGCCGCCGATCTGGCACGAGCCCTCCGAGCCGATGCGCAGCGGAAACAGGCGGCGGGCATCGTCGGCCGCGGCGCGTGCGCCGGACAGCGTCACGCCGGCTTCCACGGTCATCGTGTCGTTGACGGTGTCGATGGCCAGCACGCGGTTCATCTTCTTCAGGCTGATGACCACGGCCGTGCCGCTGTCGTCGGGCACGGCGCCGCCCATCAGTGACGTGTTGCCGCCCTGCGGGACGACGGGCACGTCGTGCTCATGGCACCAGGCCATCACGCGGCTGACCTGTTCGGTGGTGGCGGGCATGACCACCAGCGGTGACTTGCCGCGATAGATGCGGCGGTAGTCGGTCACGTACGGCTCGGTGTCGGCGTCGGCGGTCAGGCAGCCGTTGGGGCCGACGATGGCCAGCATGGCCTGCAGCAGGTCGGCTTGCAGGGCTTGAGAGGGCAGGGCTTGGGAAGGCAGCGGGGACATCCTGGATACTCAGTAGGCGGCGCCGGGCGCGGACACCTGTTGGGCGCGCTCCGGCAGGAATTCGGCGGCGAGCCTGCGCGCCGCGTTGGCGTAGACCAGCACGTCGACGCCGGTGGCCACGAAGGTGCAGCCCAGTTCCAGGTAACGACGCGCCAGCGCATTGTCTGACGTCAGCGTGCCGGCGGCCTTGCCGCTGGCGATGATCGTGCGCATGGCCGTCTCGATCTGCGCCTGCACCTCGGGGTGGCCCGGGTTGCCGCGATGACCCATCGACGCGGCCAGGTCGGCCGGGCCGATGAAGACACCATCCACGCCATCGACCGCGCAGATCGCTTCCAGATTCTGCATGGCGGTCACGGTCTCGGCCTGCACCAGCAGGCAGACCTCATCATCGGCCACGGCCAGGTAGTCCTTGCGGGCGCTCCATTGCGACACGCGCGCCACGGCGCTGCCCACGCCACGCACGCCGAACGGCGGGTAGCGCGTGGCGCGCACCAGTGCGGCGGCCTGTTCGGCGGTGTCCACCATCGGAATCAGCAGCGTACGGGCGCCGATGTCCAGCAGCTGCTTGATCAGTGCGGTCTCACCCGACACGGCGCGCACCACGGGCTGCGAGCGGTACGGGGCCAGTGCCTGCAGCGTCTGCAGGATGGTGCGCACGTCGTTGGGCGCGTGTTCGCCGTCCACCAGCAGCCAGTCGAAGCCGGCCGTGGCGCTGATTTCGGCGACGTAGGGGGTGGCGGCGGACATCCAGAGGCCGATCTGGGCCTGGCGGGCGGCCAGCGCGGCCTTGAACGGGTTATGGGCGGGCATGGGGTGTCTCCTGTCGGTGCGGGTGTCGAACGGGGTTCGATGGGCGTTGTCAGTGCAACTGGCCCTGGCACAGATACTTGGTATGCATGTAATCGTCAAGCCCGTGGCGCGATCCTTCGCGGCCGTAGCCCGATTCCTTCACGCCGCCGAACGGCGCCGCCTCGGACGCCAGCGCGCCTTCGTTGATGCCCACGATGCCGGTTTCGAGCGCCTGCGCCACGCGCCAGATGCGCCGCACGTCGTTGGAATAGAAGTAGGCGGCCAGCCCGAACGGCGTGTCGTTGGCGTCGCGGATCACTTCATCCTCGCTGGTAAAGCGGAACACAGGCGCCACGGGCCCGAAGGTTTCCTCGTGCGCCAGCGCCATCGCGGGCGTGGCGCCGGCCAGCACGGTGGGGGCGTAGTAATGCGGGCCGTCGGCGGTGCGCACGCGCTCGCCGCCCACCACCACGCGGGCGCCCTGGTCCACGGCATCGCGCACATGGCGGTCGATCTTGTCGACGGCGCGGGCGTTGATCATCGGACCGATCTGCGCGGCGGGGTCGGTAGCCGGGCCCACGTGCAGCGCACCCACGCGGGCGGCCAGCTTGCTGACGAAGGCGTCGTGGACGCCGGCCTGCACGTACACGCGGTTCGGGCACACGCAGGTCTGGCCGCCGTTGCGGAACTTGGCGGCCATCAGGCCCTCCACGGCCGCATCGAGGTCGGCATCGTCGAATACGATGAACGGGGCGTTGCCGCCGAGCTCCAGCGACAGCTTCTTGAGCGTGCCGGCCGACTCGCGGGCCAGGTGCTTGCCCACCGGCGTGGAGCCCGTGAACGTGATCTTGCGCACGCGCGCATCGGCCAGCCAGGCATCGACCACGGCGGGGGTGTTGCCGCGCGATGCGGTGACGATGTTCAACACGCCTTGCGGCAGGCCCGCGCGTTCCGCCAGGCGGACCAGCGCCAGCGCGGTCAGCGGGGTGTCTTCGGCGGGTTTGGCCACCACGGTGCAGCCGGCGGCCAGCGCGGGCGCGATCTTGCGGGCGATCATCGCCAGCGGGAAGTTCCATGGCGTGATGGCGGCTACCACGCCCACCGGCTCCTTGAGCACGATCATCTTGCGGCCCGGCACGGCCTCGGCCACCACGTCGCCGCAGATGCGCGTGGCTTCCTCGGCGAACCATTCCACGTACGACGCCCCGTAGCGCACTTCGCCCACGCTCTCGTGCATGGGCTTGCCCTGCTCGGCGGAGATGATGCGGGCCAGGTCCTGCTCGTTGGCCAGGATCAGCGCGTGCCAGCGTTTGATGATCTGGGCACGGTCGCGGGCGGTGCGGCGGCTCCAGGCCGGGAAGGCCGCCGCGGCGGCGTCGGCGGCGCGCCGGGCGTCGGCGGCATCGCTGTCGGGCACGTCGGCGATCACTGCGCCCGTGGCCGGGTCGGTCACTTCCAGGCGG
Source organism: Cupriavidus sp. 86D6 (assembly GCF_057815095.1). Classification (NCBI taxonomy): domain Bacteria; kingdom Pseudomonadati; phylum Pseudomonadota; class Betaproteobacteria; order Burkholderiales; family Burkholderiaceae; genus Cupriavidus; species Cupriavidus sp. 86D6. Next base: position 352,172 of record NZ_JBYPSB010000005.1, read on the forward strand.
GCGCGGCTGTCGCACCATTGCTGGTCGATAAAGTTCTGGCTACGAAGCAGGGTGGGGTCGGTGAGGGTGGTCAGCATGCGATGGCGGGGTCGGATGTTGGAAGCGTCTGATATGCGAGGGGCCTAGCTCACGATCCCCACGTGCCAGGGCACGAATTCGTGATCGCCCAGCCCAAGCAGCTCGCTCTTGGTGGGTTCGCCGGATGCGGCGCGCAGGATGTGTTCGAAGATCCGTTCGCCCATCTGCGCCACGCTGAGTTCGCCATCGAGCACCAGGCCGCAGTTGATGTCCATGTCTTCCTCCAGGCGGCGGAACATCGGCGAATTCGAGGCCAGCTTGATGGTCGGGGCGGGCTTCGAGCCGAACATCGAGCCGCGGCCGGTGGTGAAGCAGATCAGGTTGGCGCCGCTGGCGATCTGGCCGGTGGCGGCCACCGGGTCGTAGCCGGGGGAATCCATGAAGACCAATCCGGCGCGGTCGATCGGCTCGGCGTACTCGTACACGGCCTGCAGCGGCGTGGTGCCGCCCTTCATGGCCGAGCCCAGCGATTTCTCGAAGATGTTGGCCAGGCCACCCTGCTGGTTGCCGTGCCCCACCACGCCGTTGAACTGGGCGTTGTGTCCGGCGGTGTAGCGTTCCCACCAGGCCAGGCGATCGAGCAGCTTCTTGCCTACCTCGGGCGTCACCGCCCGGCGCGTGAGCATGAACTCCACGCCGTGGATTTCCGGGGTTTCCGACAGGATTGCGGTGCCGCCGTGGCGCACCAGGATATCCATGGCCGCACCCAGCGCCGGGTTGGCCGTGATGCCCGAGAAGCCGTCCGAGCCGCCGCATTCGAGGCCGATCTTGATATGGCTGGCGCTCACTGGCTGGCGCCGGAAGGCATTGGCGGCCGGCAGCATGGCCTCGATGGCGCGGATACCCGCCTCGATCGTGGCGCGCGTGCCGCCCGTGTCCTGCATCACCAGCGTGTGCAGGTTCTCGCCGCGGACCAGCCCTTGCGATTCCACCAGCGAAGCCACCTGGTTGCGCTCGCAGCCCAGGCCGACGATCAGCACGCCGGCCAGGTTCGGATGCCGCGCATAGCCGGCGATGGTGCGGCGCAGGAGGTCGAAGTGCTCGCTTGGCGATGACATGCCGCAGCCACTGCTCTGCGCGAATGCCACCACCCCATCGACATTGGGATAGGCGGCCAGCCGCTCCTTGGTGAAATGCGCGGCGATGTGCTTGATGACCGTGGCCGAGCAGTTCACCGACGACAGGATGCCGACGAAATTGCGCGTGCCCACGCGCCCGTCCGGCCGCACATAGCCCATGAACGTCGCGCGTTCGCGTTCCGGCACGTAGGCCACGGGGCGCACATCGGCACAGAACGCGGGATCGCGGTAGTCGTCCACGAGCCGCAGGTTATGGCTGTGCACGTGCTCGCCGGCGGCAATGTCGCGGTCGGCCACGCCGATCACGGTATCGTACTTCTTGACCTGCTCGCCGCGTGCAATCGCACGGGCGGCGATCTTGTGGCCGGCGGGCACCTGGGCGCGCACGCGCACGTCCAGATCCTCCAGGTGCTGGCCCAGCGTCAGGTCGGCGCGGGCGATCAGGACGTTGTCGTTGGCGTGCAGGCGGATGACGGGGTTCAGGGTCACGATTGACAGGATTGGGGCGGGTTAGCTCTGGGCGAGCATTTCCTTGAGTTTCAGGCGCTGGATCAGCTGCGTTTCCTGGCCGTAGACCTCGGCCACGTACTTCTTGTAGTCGGGGCCGTCCAGATACATGATCGGCGCGTCGATGCGGGCGGCCACGGTCTTGAATTCGGCGCTGGCCACGGCGGCGCGGAACGCATCGCGCAGCTTCTTTTCGATGTCGGGCGGCAGGCCCTTGGGCGCGCCGATGCCGTTGGGGGCTTCCACGACGACGTTGTAGCCCAGTTCCTTGAGCGTGGGCGTGTCCTTGAAACGCGGCGTGCGCTGCTCGCCCCAGGTGGCCAGCAGGCGCAGCTTGCCGGCTTCCACATGCGGCGCCCACGAACTGGAATCGGCCAGCAGGTCCACCTGGTTGGCCAGGACGTCCTGCAGGGCCTGCGAGCCGCCCTTGTAGGCGATGGCGTTGAATTTCACGCCCGCGGCCAGTGCGAACTGCTCCATGCCGACGTGCGTGGCGCCGCCGATGCCGGCATGTGCGTAGGTGAGCTTTCCCGGGTGCGCCTTGGCCTCGGCCACCACATCGGCCAGCGTCTTGAAGCGCGAGCCGGCCGGCACGGCGATGCCGAAGGTCTGGCCAGAGGTGCGTGCCAGGTAGGTCAGTTCGGTGCGCGGGTCCAGCTGCAGCATGCCCAGCTGCGAGAAGCGCGTGACCGAAATCGGGATCTGGCCAATGGTGTAGCCATCGGGGGTGGCGCGGGCCAGCGCCTTGGTCCCGATCATGCCCGATGCGCCGGCGCGGTTTTCCACCACGATCGACTGCTTGAGAATCCCCGACGCCACCTGGCACAGGGCCCGCATCGACTGGTCGGCCGTGCCGCCCACCGGCCAGGGGCAGATGAACGTGATGGGCCGGTCGGGATATTCTGCCGCGGCGCGTGCCATGCGCGGCACAAGCAGGCTGGCCGTGCCGGTGGCGGCAACGGCGGCGGTGGCGGCGCTGCCCAGCAGTAGCCGGCGGCGCGAAAGGCTGGCGGGAAGACCTTGCGTCATGGGGGATGTCTCCAATCTTGTTTTAGGTCGCGGACCGGCGTCGATGCCAACCCGCTCTGGGACGGATTGTGGGCGTCCCGAACATAACCATCCAATAGAAAATTGGCATTGCTTCATAACCTTCCGGTTAGGTAGACTCGCTGCCATGGCGCATATCGACCGGGCCTTCCGCTCCAATATCAAGCTTCGCCACCTGCAACTGCTGGTGGCGCTGGACGAGTTCCGGCATCTGGGCCGCACCGCCGAATTCCTGTCGGTCAGCCAGCCGGCCGTGTCCAAGGTGCTGGCCGAAGTGGAGAAAATGCTCGGGCTGACGCTGTTCACGCGCTCCACGCGCGGCACGGAGCCCACGCCGGCTGGCGAATCGCTGGTGCGCTTTGCGCGCGCCGTGCTGGCCCAGTACGACGTGACGCGCGACGAGATCGAGGCCGTGGCCAGCGGCGCGGCAGGCCGTGTGCGCGTGGGATCGATGGGCGCCACGCTGCCTGTGCTGCTGGCCCGGGCCGTGGCGCGCCTCAAGGACCGCTCGCCGCGTGCGACGGTGCTGGTCGAGGAGGGCGACCTCACGCATCTGCTGCCCCGCCTGCGGCTGTCGGAACTCGACGTGATCGTTGGCCGCCTGGAACCCAGCTACGCCGCGCCGGACCTGATCACCGACGCGCTCTACGAGGATCCGATGGTGGCCATCGTGGCCGCCGGCCACCCACTGGCGCGGCAGGCCAGCCCCGACTGGACCGACCTGGCGCGGCATCCGCTGGTGTTGCCGCCGCCGTGGGCATCGCTGCGCGTCAAGATCGAGCAGGCGTTCTTCCGCCACGGGCAGCCGCCGCCGGCCGACGTGATCGAGTCGTCGTCGTACCTGGCCGTTACCACCTTCGTGGCGCAGCGGCAGGTGGTGGGTTTCGTGGCAGGCTCCGTGGGCCGACAATGGCAGGCCGAAGGGCGCTTCCACGTGCTGGCGATGCCCGTGGAAGTGGAACTGCCGCCCGTAGGTCTCATCACGCTGCGCGACCGCCGGCTGCCGCCGAGCGTGGCCGAACTGGCCGATTGCCTGCGCGAGACGGCGCGGGACATCGACATGGCAAACAGCAGCCCCGGCAGCCCCGGCAGCCCCGGCAAGGGCGCCCGGACGCGCAAGACCGCTAAACCCGCAAGCAAGACCTCATGACAGAAACTTCCAGAACGTCCCGCCAGACCGAAGTCGTTGTGCTGGGTGCCGGCATCGTTGGCGTTGCCACGGCGCTGGCGCTGCAACAGCGCGGCCATGCCGTGTGCCTGATCGACCGCAACCCGCCGGGCCGCGAGACCTCGTACGGCAATGCCGGCATCATCCAGCGCGAGGCGGTGCAGCCGTATGCGTTTCCGCGCGCCTGGCAGGCGATCCTGCGGGTGGCGGCGCGGCGTGGCAATGACGTGCATTACCACCTGCGGGCGCTGCCGTCGCTGGTGCCGTCGCTGGCGCGCTACTGGCACGCGTCGGCGCCGGAACGCTATATGGCCACGGTCAGTGCCTACGCGGCGCTGATCCGCCACTGCATCGACGAACATGCGCCGCTGATCGAACGCGCCGGTGCCCAGGACCTGGTCCGCAAATCGGGCTGGCTGGAGGCCTACCGGACGCCGGCCGCGTTCGACGCGGCGGCCAAGGCGGCCGGCACCGTCGCGGCCGCGCACGATCTGCGCCACGCGGTGCTGGACAGCGCGGCACTGGCCGCCGCCGAGCCGGTGCTGCAGCGGCCGATGGCCGGCGCGGTGCACTGGCAGGACCCGTGGACGGTCAGCGATCCCGGCGAACTGGTGGCGCGCTACGCGGCGCTGTTCGAGCGCGAGGGGGGCGTGCTGCTGCAGGGCGACGCCGATACGCTGCGCCAGTCGGGCAGCGGCTGGACGGTGCGCACGCGCGATGGCGCGGTGCAGGCCGAACATGCCGTGATCGCGCTGGGGCCATGGGCGGCGGGGCTGACGCGCCGGCTCGACTACCGGCTGCCGCTGTTCGTCAAGCGCGGCTACCACCGCCACTACCATGTGGACGCCATGCCGGACAGGCCGCTGCTCGACGCCGAGAACGGCATCCTGCTGGCACCGATGCGCCAGGGCCTGCGGCTGACCACGGGCGCCGAGTTCGCGCATCATGAATCGCCGCCCACGCCGGTGCAGTCGGTGCGGGCGGAAATGCTGGCCGGCGATCTGGTGCGGCTGGGCCAGCCCGTGGAAGCACAGCCGTGGATGGGCGCGCGACCGTGCATTGCCGACATGCGCCCGGTGGTGGGGCGCGCGCCGCGTCATGCCAACCTGTGGTTCCACTTCGGACATGGCCACCAGGGCCTGACGCTTGGGCCCGCCACGGCGCGCCTGCTGGCCGAATTGTTCGACCGCGAAACGCCGTACGTGGACCCCACGCCGTACGATCCGCGCCGCTTCGGCCGTTAAGCTGCCGAAGCCGCCGCGGCCTTCGACTGCGCGCGCGCCTGCAGGTGGCCGACGAACGCCGTGGCCACGTCCGACAGCGCCTCGTTCTTGCGGTGTCTCCCTGGCTATTCCAGAATGGAATGGCTTGCTCTTATAAATTGATTGGAACGATATAGGCTGGCGGCTTACAGTGCAACGGACGCTTCTCACCCCACCAAAAAGACAGGAGACAAGATGAAGCTGATTCGCTACGGTGCGGCCGGCCAGGAACGGCCCGGCCTGATCGATGCCCAGGGACGCCTGCGCCAGCAGCAGCGCACCGTGGCGGCCAACGTGGGAGACCCGCAATGAACCAGCTCGACCTGAAGGGCCGCGTGGCCGTGATTACCGGCGGTGCGCAGGGCATTGGCTACGCCGTGGCCGAACGGATGCTGCGTTCGGGTGCCGTGGTGTCGCTGTGGGACGTCAACGAGGCGCAGCTGGTCAGGGCTTGCGACGCGCTGTCGAAGCTGGGCCAGGTCACCGGCGAGGTCGTGGAACTGACCGACGAGCATGCCGTCGACCAGGCCACGCAAGCCACGATCCAGAAGCTGGGGCACATCGACGCGCTGGTCAACAGCGCCGGCATCACGGGCGGCAATGCCCCCACCTGGGAACTGGACCCCGCCGTCTGGCGGCGCGTGATCGAGGTGAACCTGATCGGCAGCTACCTGACCTGCCGGTCTGTGGTGCCGCACATGATGGCCCGCAAGTTCGGGCGCATCGTCAATATCGCGTCGGTGGCCGGCAAAGAGGGCAACCCGAACGCATCCCACTACAGCGCGTCGAAGGCGGGCGTGATCGGCCTGACCAAGTCGCTCGGCAAGGAACTGGCGCAGAGTGGCGTGCTGGTGAATGCCGTGACGCCCGCGGCGGCGCGCACGCCGATCTTCGACTCGATGACCGAGCAGCACATCGCGTTCATGCTGTCGAAGATCCCGATGGGCCGCTTCCTGGAAGTGGAAGAGGCCGCGTCGATGATCGCCTGGCTGACGACCGAGGACTGCGCCTTCAGCACGGGCGCGGTGTTCGACCTGTCGGGCGGACGCGCCACCTACTGAGCGAAGTCATCTGGTCCCTGATACCGAAGCTCTGCCGGCTGCGGCGGTATTCGGGGGACTTCGCCATCGGCGCGGCGATGTGGTCGTCGATCCAGTGGCCAGCGCCCTGGTCGTGATAGTCGGCGCCCGCGCCGCGCAGCGTGAAGGCACGGACGCGCCCGATGGTGGGCATGTCAGATCGTGCCGATGTTCGATCCGCAACTGCTGGACGAGCCGGTGCCCGTCAACGGCCGGATGAAGGCGTCCGCGCTCGATGCGCCAGGGTTTGGCGTACGGCTGAACCCGGAACTGCCGCTGCACCGGCCGCATCCGAGGTAGTCCGGCGGAGATCTGCGTAGATCCGTCGCTGGCGCCGCATAGCGACGGGCGGCGCCGGATTCCTGTCGATCCGCACTTTTCCCATGTCCGCCGTGCCGGGCCGGTGGTAATCTCGCGGCAACTCCACCCCCGCCCCCGGGATTCCACCTTGCGTTCCGTCGATCCAGAACTCTGGCGTACCGCCGCCGACCAGCGCGCCTATCAGGACGCGCGCCGCCGCGTGCGGGCGCTGCGCTTCTTCTACATGCATGCGCTGGTCTATGTGGGGGTCAACGCGCTGCTGATCGTCGTCAACCTGGTGACGTCGCCCGAGCGGCCGTGGGTGCGTGCGCCGCTGATGGGCTGGGGCATCGGCCTGGCCGTGCACGGCATCATGACCTGGAGCCGTGTCGGCCTGCTGGGCAGGAGCTGGGAAGAACGCAAGATTGCCGAATTCATGGCGCGCGACCAGGTGCGCACGCTGTCCACCGAGAAACAGCTGGTGGAAGCGCAGATGCGGCTGCTGCAGGCGCAGATCGAGCCGCATTTCCTGTTCAACACGCTGGCCAACGTGGTGAGCCTGATCGAGCCCGCGCCGCAGAAGGCCACGCTGATGCTCGAACACTTCATCGCGTACCTGCGGGCATCGCTGGCGGCCAGCCGGGCCACGCAGGGCACCGTGGCGCAGGAAGCCACGCTGCTGCGCGACTACCTGGCGCTGATCAAGATTCGCATGGGCGAGCGGCTGCAGTACACGGTGGACGTCGATGGATCGCTGGACACCGTGCCGCTGGCGCCGATGCTGCTGCAGCCCGTGGTGGAAAACGCCGTCAAGCACGGGCTGGAGCCCAAGGTGGAAGGCGGCCGCCTGCTCGTGAGGCTGGAACGGCGCGGGGCACGCATGCTGGCCACGATCGAGGACGACGGCATGGGCTTCAGGCCGGGCGGCAATGCCGGGGTGGGCTTGTCCAACCTGCGCGAGCGGCTGACCGTGCTCTATGACGGCGATGCCCACGTCCGCATCGAGGACCGCGCGCCTGGCACCGCCGTGCTGATCGACATCCCGCTGCCACGCGCGCACCGGAACGGAGACCCCGCATGAAGCCCACCGCGTTGATCGCCGATGACGAGGAACACCTGCGCGCGCACCTGCGCGGCAAGCTGGCCCGGCTCTGGCCGGAGCTGGACATCGTGGCCGAAGCCGCCAACGGCCTGGAAGCGGCCGAGGCCATCGCCCGGCTGGCGCCCGCCGTGGCCTTTCTCGACATCAAGATGCCGGGCCTGTCGGGGCTGGAAGTGGCGCAGGGCATCGAGACCGACACGCGCCTGGTGTTCGTCACCGCCTACGACGAGTTCGCGCTCGACGCGTTCGAACGCGCCGCCGTCGACTATCTGGTGAAGCCAGTCACCGACGAGCGGCTGGGCCGCACCATCGAACGGCTGCGCAAGGCGTTTCAGGAGTCCGCGCCGCTGCCCGAACTGGCGCAGCTGCTGGGTCAGCTGGCGCGTGGACAGGCGCGCGCGGAAGGTGCCGGGCCGCTGCGGTGGGTGCGCGCGAGCCGGGGCAACACCACCAGCCACGTGCCGATCCAGGACGTGCTGTATTTCCAGAGCGACGACAAATACCTGGTGGTCCACACGCAGGACGGTGAACACCTGATCCGCACGCCGCTGCAGGAACTGATCGACGGACTGGACCCCGAAGTCTTCTGGCAGGTGCACCGCTCGACCATCGTCAACATGGAGCACGTGGCCGGCACGCGGCGCGACGATTCGGGGCGCCTGTTCGTGCGGATGCGCGGCGCCGACACGGAACTGCCGGTATCGCGCGCCTACGTGCACAAATTCCGGCAGATGTAGCCCCCGGGCCGGCTGGTCACTGGTGCCGGTTCATGAATTCCTGGATCTTGCGGGTTTCCCAGTCGCGGCCCCAGCGCGACAGGCGCGTCCAGACCAGGATGCCATGCACGCCCAGCCCCAGCCCCCAGGCCAGCGTGGTCGTCAGCGGCCACGGCCAGCCCGAGGTGGCGTAGTGCGACCAGGACGGTGTCGGAAAGTAGAAAAAGCGCAGCCACAGCCAGCTGTTCACCACCACGTAGACCAGCAGATGGATATACCAGCCGCGCAGCACCCGCACCATGCGGCGGGCACGCCAGTAGGCCCAGGCCTGGTCGTCATCGGCGCTGGCGTTCGGAAAGGGGGGATGCATATGGCGCATGGCTCGTTCCTCGTCGTGAATGTCGTTGCGATGTGACAGGTATAAGCCACGGCGAAGGCACTTGCCAGGGGCAGGGGCTGAATCGACGGCAACGTGTCGCCAATGACGGCGAGGTGGCGCGAGTGACGGGCATGGTTTCGGCGTCTACCCCTCCCGCGACACCTCCACCAGGCAACTCATCGCGTTTGGCCCCTGGGTCAGGTCCGATGTGCCGATGTCGAGCGTCAGCGTATTGGCGGCGCCGGCGCGGTCCACGCCTTCGGCATCGGGGTCGTACCAGGCGCCAGTGGCGATCATTGCCACGCCCGGGGCCACGCCGTCGCTCACCGCCAGGCCGGCGGCAATGGCGCCGCGGGCGTTGTGCACGCGCACCCGCATGCCGGGGTGCAGGCCGCGCGCGGCGGCATCTGCCGGATGCAGCGTGATCCGTTCGGCGCCGGCCACCTTGCCGGCCTGGGCCAGTGGGGCGGCATCGAGCTGGCTATGGAGCCGGTCGGCCGGCTGCACGGAAACGAGGTGCAGCGGGTGGCGCCGCGCTTCGGCCGCGCCCAGCCATTCGACGGGGGGCTGCCAGTTCGGATGGGTGCCGCAGTCTTCGGACATGGCGCCCAGTGTCGGGCTGGCAAGCTCGATGCGGCCGCTTGGCGTGCGCAGCGGATGCGCCAGCGGGTCTTGCCGGAAATCGTCGAACAGCACGAAGTCGTCGGTGGGTGCGGGCAGGGCCACGTGCCCGCTGCGCCAGAACTGATCGAACGGCGGCAGTTCGATGCCGGCGCTTGCCTGGGCGTCGCGGCAGCGGGCGTAGATCGACGCGATCCAGCCGCGTTCGTCGCGGTCCTCGGTAAAGGCCGCGCGATAGCCGAGGCGGTCGGACAGATCGGTAAAGATGTCGAGATCGCTGCGCGCCTGATGCAATGGGGCGATGGCCTGGTGCATGGCCAGCACATAGCGGTCGCGCGAAGAGCCGCCGATATCGTTGCGTTCCAGCGCGGTGGTCACCGGCAGCACGATATCGGCATGACGCGCGGTGGCCGTCCAGCAGATGTCCTGCACGATCACGGTCTGCGGGCGCGCCCATGCCTGGCGCAGCCGCCCCAGCTGCTGGTGGTGATGGAACGGGTTCCCGCCGGCCCAGTGCACCAGCTTCACATCGGGATAGTGGCGCGTCTCGCCCTTGAAGCGGTAGGCGGTGCCCGGATTCAGCAGCATGTCCGACAGCCGTGCGCAGGGGATGTCGACTTTGGCCGGGTTGCGCCCGACCGGCATTTCCGGGCCCGGCGTGGCCACGCGCGGGTTGCCCACGCCATTCATCGATCCATGCCCGAAGCCGAAACCGCCGCCGGGCAGGCCGATCTGGCCCAGCATGGCCGCCAGCGCAATGGCCATCCAGTATGGCTGCTCGCCGCGATGCTGGCGCTGGACGGCGAAGCTGCAGGTGAGGTAGCTGCGCTTGCCGGCCAGCTGGGCGGCCAGTTGGGCGATACGCGCAGCCGGAATGCCGGTAATGGCGGCCGCCCACGCCGGCGTCTTCGGCTCGCCGTCGGCGTGGCCCAGCAAATAGGATTCGAGTTCGGCCCAGCCGCTGCAATGCGACTGCAGGAATGCCGCGTCGTGCGCGCCCGTGCGCCGCAGTTCGTAAGCCAGCGCCAGCATCAGCGCGACATCGGTGTTCGGCCGGATCGGAATCCATTCGGCGCCCAGGAAATCGGGGCAATCGTCGCGCGTGGGGCTGATATTGATGACCGTGGCGCCGCTGGCTGCCAGCTTGCGCAGCCAGGACTCCTGCGTATGCTCGGCGGCGCCGCCCGACGACACCTGGCCGTTCTTCAGCGCCAGTCCGCCGAAGGCCACGAAGACCTCGGTATGGGCGATCAGGCTGGGCCAGGCCGTGACGCGGCCCGTCAGGGGCCGGTCGGTGCCGATGACGTGGGGCAGCAGGAATTGCGCGGTGCCCCAGCTGTAGTTGCCCACCTGGTCCACGCAGCCGCCGCCCGTGAAATGAAAACGGCGGATCAGCGAGCGCGCGTGGTGCAGCCGCCCGGCCGACGACCAGCCGTAGGACCCGCCGAATACGCCGGCCGGGCCATGTTGCTCGCGGACGCGCCGGATCTCGCCCGCCACCAGGTCGAGCGCGACGTCCCACGGCACCTCGACGAAATCGTCGCGTCCGCGTGCATGGCCGTCGCTGGCCTCGCGCTGCGCCAGCCAGCCGCGCCGCACCATCGGCGTACGGATGCGCGTGGGCGAGTAGACCATCGGCACGATGGCATCGAGCAGGGGCGACGGGTTGGGATCGGCGGCGAACGGTTCGCAGCGGACCAGCCTGCCATCGTCGACGACGGCCGTGAAGGCCCCCCAATGCGCCAGTTGCGGGTAGCGGCGGACGGTCACGGGTTCAATCGCCCTGGATGCCGGCCTTGCGGATCAGGTCGCCCCACTTGGCGCGCTCGCTGTCGAGCAGCTTCGCGAACTGCTGCGGCGTGTCCGAGGTGGCATCCATGCCCGATATGGCCAGCCGGTGGCGGATCTCGGGGTCGGCCATGACCTTGACCAGCGCCTTGTTCAGCTGCGTGATGACATCGGGCGGGGTGCCGGCCGGCGCCACCAGCCCGTACCAGTTGGTGACCTCGTAGCCGGGCACGCCGGCTTCGGCCACGGTTGGCACGCCGGGGAACTGCGGCGAGCGTCTGGCAGTGGTCACCGCCAGCACGCGCAGCTTGCCTGACGCGATCAGCGGCTTGGCCGACGGATCGGAGAACGTGATCGGCACCACGCCGCCCATCACGTCGGTCAGCGCGGGGGTGGTGCCCTTGTACGGTACATGCTGCATCTGCACGCCGGCCAGCATCTTGAACTGCTCGGCAGCGATCTGGCCGATCGTGCCGTTGCCGCCCGATGCGTACGAGAACTTGCCGTCCGCGCGCTTCACGGCCGCCAGCAGGCCCTGCACGTCCTTGTATGGCGTGTCGGCGCCCGTCACCAGCACGTTGGGCATGGTCACCAGCACGCTGACCGGCGCGAAGTCTTTCTGCGGGTCGTAGGCCAGCTTGCGCAGGTTCGGCCAGATCGTGAACGATCCCGGCGTGGCGATGTAGAGCGTGTAGCCGTCGGGCGCGGCCTTGGCCACCATGTCGGTGGCAATCAGGCCGCCCGCGCCGGGCCGGTTGTCGATGATGACGTTGGCCTTGAGCTGGTCCGACAGCGCCGGGGCAATGGCACGCGCCAGCGCGTCGGCACCGCCGCCGGGCGGAAAGCCAACCACCACGCGGATCGGCTTCGACGGATCGGGCCAGGCCGCATGGGCCAGGGGTGTCATGAGGGCAAGGCAGAGAACGAGGGCGCGGCGGGCAAACATGGTGAGGCTCCGATGGTCTTGCTTCAAGGCTTGGTAAGGCGTTGTGGCGCGGGCCGTTGTCATGCCGTAAGTAAAGGCTGGATCGACACCGTGTCCCATTCCCACGCCACGAACGCCAGGCGCTCGCCGGTGTGGACCACGGGGTCGCTGCGCAGGCCGATCAGCACGCCGTCGCGCGTGAGTGGCTTGACGGGCGTGAGCGAGGCGTCGAGCTTGAGCGTGTCGCCAATCGATGCGCCTTCGCCGAGCTTGTCTCCGGCCCGTGCCGCCGGAATGAACAGGCCGCCGTCATCGGCGGTGATCCAGCCGCGCCGTGTCACGCGCCGCAGCGTGGTGGCGGCGGGCCTGGCCGGCGGGCCGTCGAGAATGCCCATCTGCACGGCCAGCGTGTGGAAGCCGGTCTCGGCCACGGCGATGTTGTCGGCCTCGAAACGGCTGCCGCTGCCCAGTTCGAGCATGAACGCGCAGACCCCGGCGGCCAGGCACTGGTAGTCGAGCGCGCCCGCGATGTTGCCGGGCAGCTCGCCCTTGCCGCCCACGTCCTGCTGGCAGGCCACGTGGGGATGAAACGGCGCCATGGCGGCCAGCACTTCGGCCTCGGTCACGCTGCTGCCCGGGTGGACCTTGTAGACCGTGTAGGGGCGGGCGTCGAACAGCGGATTCATCGTATGCAGGTTGATGAGCACGTCGGCCACGCCGCGCACCTCGCTCATCAGCGCATGGGCCAGCCGCTCGGATACCAGGCCGCCGGCGCTGCCCGGATAGGTCTGGTCCAGGTCCAGCTCGTCATAGGGATTGCGCTTGCGCCGCGCGTCCAGCGCCTGCGGATTGCCGGTGGGCGTGACCACCACGTTGCCGCGCATGGCCGCGGGGTCCAGGCTGCGTGCGAAACGCAGGGCCGCCACCATGCCGTTGATCTCGTCGCCATGCACCTGTCCATGCAGCCAGAGCGTGCGCCCCGGCCGTGCGCCACGTACGGCCACGTAGGGCAGCGTGACTGACATGCCCGAGGCCATCGAGCCAACGGGTAGCTGCCCGCTGGTGCGGGCGGGGCCGGATTGCTGGCGCAGCCAGTCACCGATGATGGGCATGGGAAGTGTCCTTTTCTGTCGAGTCGAGATGAGCGATGGCGGCGAATGCCTGATCCAGGTCCGCCAGCAGGTCGGTGACGGCTTCCAGGCCGATATGCAGGCGGATCACGGTGCCGTGCTGCGACCAGTCCGTGACGCTGCGCGCGCGGCGCATGTCGGCCAGCACGGCCAGGCTTTCGAAGCCGCCCCACGAGGCGCCGATGCCGAACAGCTGCAGGCTGTCGACGAAGCGTTCGGGCGCCACCGGCGCCTGCGAGCGCAACGTGAACGACAGCAGGCCGTTGGTGCCGTGGCAGTCGCGCTGCCACAGCGCGTGATTGGGATCGTGCGGCAGCGCGGGGCAGAAGACATCGGCCACCTCGGGGCGGTCGAGCAGCCACTGCGCCACGGCCAGCGCGCTGGTCTGGTGCTGGGCCAGGCGTGCACCGAGCGAACGGATGCCGCGCTGCACCAGGTAGGCGTCGTCGGGGCTGACGGTCATGCCGAAGGCATCGGCCATGGTGGCCAGCGGCTGCCACGCGGCCTCGGTGGTGCACACTGTCCCCATCATCACGTCGGAATGGCCGCCCAGGTACTTGGTGGCCGCCATCAGCGAGATGTCGGCGCCGAGCGTCAGGGGGCGGTACAGCAGGCCCGAGCCCCAGGTATTGTCCGCCGCCACCAGCGCACCATGCGCGTGGGCGCGGGCCGCCAGCGCGGGCAGGTCGCACATCTCATAGACCAGCGAACCGGGCGCCTCGACATAGACCAGCCGCGTCTCCGGGCGCAGCTTCGCGTCCAGGTCGGCGCCGTTGGCGGCATAGAAGTCGGCCGCAATGCCGTGCTGGCGCAGGAAGCCGTTGGCCAGGTTGCGCACCGGCTCGTAGACGCAATCGGGCAGCAGCACGTGCTGGCCGGGGCGCACGTAGGCCAGGATCGTCATCGCCGCGGCGGCCAGGCCCGACGGAAACAGTCGCGTGCGATAGCCACCTTCCAGCGTGGTCACCATGTCTTCGAGCGCGAAGTTGGTGGGGTTGCCGCGCGCGCCGTATGTGAACAGCCGCTCGGTGTCGCGCCGGGCGCGCATCTCGCGCTGCTGCGCGACTGACTCGAACAGCACGGTGCTGGCGCGCACCACGGGCGGATTGACCGGCTGTCCGCCGGGCACGGCCGCGGTGCGTCCGGCATGGGCAAGGCGGGTGGGGATCGCTTTCGTCATTGGCTGGCCTGTGGGTTGGCGCATGTTGTGTGAGGGGGTCGCAAGGCGCGTGCCTGCACCGGTCGATCAGTCCACGTGCGCGCCGGACAGCTTGACGATCTGCGACCAGCGGGCAATGTCCTGCTTCATCTGCGCGGCAAATGCCTCGGAGCTGTTGGCCACCACGTCGCTGCCGCCTTCGTTGATGGTCTTCACCACCTCGGGCATCTGCAGCACCTGCACGATGGCGCGGTTCAGCAGCGCAACGCGTTCCGGCGACGTGCCAGCCGGTACGAAGAAGCCGTACCAGTCCTCGAAGCGTGCATTGCGATAGCCCAGCTCTTCAAGAGTCGGCACCTTGGTGAATACCCCGAGACGGCGCGGGCTGGTGACGGCCAGCGCACGCATGCGGCCGGTCTGGATGAAACTGGACACCGACGACGTGGACGTGATCAGCACGTCCACCTGCCCGCCAAGCAGGTCGTTGATGGCCGGACCCGCGCCCTTGTAGGGCACATGCTGGAGCGAAACCTGGCTGTCCTTGTCAAGCACCACGCCCACCAGGTGCGACAGCGTGCCGTTGCCGGGCGTGGCGAACGTGATCCGGTTCGGCTGCGCCTTGGCCTGCGCGGCCAGTTCCTCGAAGGTCTTCCACGGGGCGTTGGCCGATACCACGATGGCCAGCGGCGCCGCGTTGATCTGCGTGACCGGGATGAACTGCTTGACCGGATCGAAGCCAGGCGCGCGGTACAGCGTTGGGTTGACGGCCATGATCGACACCTGCGAGGTCAGCACCGTATAGCCGTCGGGCTTGGCCTCGGCCACGTAGCGCGTGCCGATGTTGCCGCCCGCGCCGCCCCGGTTGTCGGTCACGGCGCTCTGGCCCAGTACCTGCGACAGCCGCGTGGCCACCACGCGGGTCACGGCATCGTTGCCGCCGCCGGCCGGGAACGGCGAGACGATCCGCAGCGGCTGCGACGGAAATCCGTTGACGGGTGCCATGGGCTGCTGCGCCGTGGCGGCGGCGGACAGCGTGACGGTGCATACGGCAACCAGGTACTGCGCAAGACGTGACGACAGGCGGGATGACATCGGACGGGACATGGGGGCGACCTCGTTCTTCTATGGCAGGTGGAAAGTGAATGGCGCGGGTGGCAATCAGCCGGCAGGCGGGAAGCGGAACGTGGCCAGTTCCTGCGCGTCGAGCTGGGCGATCAGGCCCGTTTCCCAGGCCAGGTACTGGCGCGCGGCGGCCTTGTTGCCGTCGTGGCGGTCATGGACGAAAAACAGGTAGTCGATGCAGCGCGCGTCGGGCAGCGTGTCGGCGCCCTGGCGCACCGCATGGCCGGCATCGCGCCAGGCGGCAAAGCCGCCCTGCAGCCGGCGCAGATCGCGGAAGCCCAGCGCGCGCAGATCGGCCACGGCCAGCTCGGCGGGATCGTCGCCATCGGCATCGCCGATCAGCACCAGCGTGGTGTCGTGCGGCACGCCGCGCAGGTCCTGCGCCAGGCGGGACCGGATGGACCAGCGCGCCCCGGCGACATGCCCGGCGCGGTAGGCCATGCTGCCGCGCAGGTCCAGCGCCAGCATCGACTGGTCGGCCAGGCCCGCTGCCAGCTGCGCGGCGGATGTGCCCGGCAGTGCGGTCACTTCATGGGTCGGACCCTGGGCGGCGCGTACGCCGGCGGCCTGGCCGGCCTGCAGGCCGCCTTCGAGCACCACGGCGTCATGGCCCATCTGGCGCAGCCAGCTGGCCACCACCGGGGCGCGCACACCTTCGGCATCGAACAGCACCAGCCGGGCGCGGCGGATGCCGACGTACTGGTCGGTGGCCTGGATCAACTGGCCGCCGGGCGTGTGCTGTGCGCCGGGCAGCGTCTGGGCGGCGAATTCCTCGGCGGTGCGCACGTCGCACAGGAATGTGGTGCGCGTCGTGTCAGCCAGCCATGCCTGGGCCTGGGCGGCGTCGATGTGGGGGACGTCGAAGCGTTGCGTCAGCGCCTGGGCGGCGCGGCGGGCCGCGTCGATGTCCTGCGGCAGGCCATTGTCCGGATAACGCGCGGTGCCGCCGTGTTCGAGCGGGAAATCATTCAGGTACCAGCCCTGCGTGCCGTTTTCGAGCGCGTAGACAGGATTGGCGACGCCAAAGTTGATCAAGGACTGGGCGCCGATGATGCTGCGCGTGCGGCCCGCGCAGTTGATGACGATCGGGGTGGTGCTGTCGGGCACCAGGTCGCGCAGGCGATAGGCCAGCTCGCCGTTGGGGCAGCAGATCGCGCCCGGAATGTTCATCTTGCGGAATTCGCTGGCCGGGCGTCCGTCGAGCACGACCGGCGCCTGGGGGCCTGCCTGCATCGCGGCCAGTTCCTGTGCGGTCACGCGCGGCGTGTGGTAGTGGTGCTCGGCCAGTTCGCCGAAGGTCTTGGACGGAACATTGACGCCCGCAAACAGCGTATAGCCGGCGGCGCGCCAGGCCGGCATGCCGCCGTCGAGCACGAAAAGGTTCGTATAGCCGAGCGATGCCAGCGCCGCCGCGGCAGCCTGCGCCACGCCATCGCCGTCATCGGCCAGCACGATGCGGGCATCGGTACGCGGGGCCAGCCGGCCGACATCGAGTTCCAGCCGGCTGTAGGGCATCGGCACGGCATAGAACGGATGGCCCTCGCCATACTGGCCGTGCTCGCGGACGTCGAACAGCGCGATTTCGTCGGCATCGTGCAGCCAGCCCTTCAGGGTGACGGCATCGACGGCGGTGTAGGTGGGCTGTGTCATGAATGTTGGGCAAAAAGGGGGCCGTCCTCGCCGCAGGAGCGAGGAGTCGGCTTCGATTCAGGAGTTGTCGGGGCGCGCTCGGCGGCCCCGGTCAGGTGTGGCTTAGCGGCGGGTCTGGACGCCCATGTTCATGATCTGGCAGCGTCCGGTCTCGAGGTCGAACGTCAGCCGGTCGGTCAGCGTTTCGAGCGCGCGCCCGTACATGTGCAGGTGACGGATGACGGCATCGCCACGGATTTCCACCGAATGGATGTCGTCGGGCAGCAGGGCGATGCCGTGGCGCGGGCCCACTTCCACGGTGTGCGAATGTTCCAGCGTGCCCACGCCGGCCTGGCTGCCGTCGTCGGTGCGCACGTAGACGTCGTTGACCTCTATGCCGCTCACGCCGGCCACGCAGGCCCAGGTGGTGTGGTTGTGCGGTGGAATACGCTTGCCGGGCCGCATGACGTTCAGGTACAGCGCGTAGGTCTGGTCCGGGTCTTCGGCAATCAGGTAGCGGGCCTGACGCTCGTTGGCCTCGGGCGGCGGATAGTCGGCTTCATTCCACAGTTCGGTGCGGGCGGCCAGGTCTTCCACCAGGGGCAGCACTTCAGCCAGGCTGGCGCGGGTCACGCCGCCCTTGTCTACAATGTTTCTAATGGATTCGATGGTGTCGCCAACGGCGGACTGGCGCTGTGCTGCGAGGGACATGGTGCGATCAATCCTTGCAATCTCTGTTTTTCGGGGGTAGAACGGTGCTTCGTGTTTCACTGTAATGAACACCCGTTCTGAAAACCACTTAATGCGCGACGAAAATCCATTAGCGCCGCTAATGAATGCGAAACCTTGACCTCGACCTGCTGCGCACGCTGGTAGCCATTGCCGATCACGATACGTTCGGGGCTGCCGCCGAGGCCGTGCAGCGTACCCAGTCGGCGGTGACCCAGCAGATGCAGCGGCTGGAAGAGCAACTCGATCTGCCGCTGTTCGAGCGGCAGGGCCGCAGCAAGCAGTTCACGCGGCATGGCAAGAAGCTGCTCGAGTATGCGCGGCAGCTCCTCAGCACCAACGACGAGGCGCTGCGGGTGTTGCGCGAGGGGGACCTTACGGGTTCGCTGCGCATTGGTGCGCCGCACGATGTGGCCGACACCATCCTGCCGGTGCTGCTGTCGCATATTGCGCGGTCGTCGCCGGCCTTGCGGCTGGAGATCCATGTCGGCCGCAGCCCCTTTCTGATGGAGTCGCTGCGGCGCGGTGAAATCGACCTGACCGTTTCCACGCGCGAGGACAGCGCGCTCGAAGGTATCGTGCTGCGTACCACGCCCACCATCTGGGTCTGTGCGGCCGATTTTGTCTATGAGCGTGGCACGGCGGTGCCGCTGATCCTCGCCGACGAGCCAAGCCTGTTCCGCAAGCTGTCGCTGGAATCGCTGACGCAGGCCGGCGTGCCGTGGCGCATCGCCTATCTGGCCCCGAGCCTGATCGGCATCAAGGCGGCGTTGCGCGCCGGCCTGGGTATCACGGCGCGCAGCATCGACCTGCTGCAGGCCGACATGCGCATCCTTGGCGAAAGCGATGGCCTGCCACGGCTGCCCGATGTCACGTACTACCTGTGGGCGCGTCCCAATGCGGTCAATCCTGTGGCGCGACATGTCTTCTCGATGCTCAAAACGGCCTTGCAGCGCGGCCTGGCCAGCGCCTGATGCTGGCCGCTGCCGCGAATTCCCAAAGGGCAAAGACGAGATCGTAGGGCGCGCGCAACACTGCGCCAACGAAGAAGATCGTGTATGGATATGCGAGGGCACCTTTCCGTCGGCTTTCAGGGCGGCATTGACGCCCGTCAGGGTAAGCCACAGGCCATGGGAGCCTAATCCGAGAGCCCGTTCCAATGCATCGTTGATGCCGGAGCGGTTCAAAGAAATTCGGAGTCCTCCCATGAAGCTCAGACAATTCCTACCAACACTGCTGTGGATCACGGCATCGATTGCCGCCGGCGTGGCGTCCGCCACGTCGCAGCCGGCCGAACCCGTACAGCCCATCGAACCCGCGAAGATCAAGGACCCGGCCCGCGTGGCCCTGGGCGCAAAGCTCTGGTTCGATCCGCGCCTGTCGCGCTCGGGCTTCATCTCGTGCAATTCGTGCCACAACCTCAGCATGGGGGGCTCGGACAACCTGAAGACGTCGATTGGCGACAAATGGAACAAGGGGCTGCTCAATTCGCCCACCGTCCTCAATTCGAGCCTGAACTTCGTACAGTTCTGGGACGGCCGCGCCAAGGACCTGCAGGAGCAGGCGCACGGGCCGATTGCCAATCCGATCGAGATGGCTTTTACGCATGACCTGGCCGTCGACACCGTGAAGTCCATTCCCGAATACCGGGCCGAGTTTCGCAAGGTGTTCCCATCCGGCAAGCTGACGATGAACGAGATCACGCTGGCCATCGCCGCGTTCGAAGAGACGCTGGTCACGCCGAATGCCCGCTTCGACAAATGGCTGAAAGGCAACAAGACGGCCATCGACGCGCAGGAACTGCGCGGCTACCAGCTGTTCAAGTCGTCCGGCTGCGTGGCCTGCCACAACGGTCCGAACCTTGGCGGCGGGTCGTTCCAGAAGATGGGCCTGATCGAGCCGTACAAGACGAAAAACCCGTCCGAAGGCCGGGCCGGCGTGACGGGGAAGGACGCCGACCGCTTCAGCTTCAAGGTGCCCACGCTGCGCAACGTGGCATTGACCTATCCGTACTTCCACGACGGCGAGGCGGCGACGCTGACCGAGGCGGTGGACGTGATGGGGCGTCTGCAACTCGGCCGCAAGTTCACGGCCGAGGAAAACGCCGATATTGTGGCCTTCCTGCATACGCTAACGGGCGATCAGCCGCGCCTGACGCTGCCCATCCTGCCGCCTTCGAACGACAAGACGCCGAAGCCGCGTCCGTTCGAATAACGGGTCAGTCGCTGCCGCCGTGCCGTGCCGTGTGCGGGGCAGCGACGAAAGCCAACTGAAAGCCCATGGAAAGCTGCCGGAAAGAAATGCGATCCATGGACAACCTGCCCGGCATTCCGTTCGGCGGAATAGCTGGAATTCACTGTTGCGAGAAACGCGTATTGCGGCGCGTCAAATATCCCCTATCTTTGCACCACTGTCGTTCAGATTTTGACCAGGAGGTGCTGAGATGAACAACACGACCCTCGACGCAGGACTTCAGTCCTTCCGCACGCAGGCCAATGACGATGCCGTCACGGCCATCCATCATCAGGACATTGTTGCCGCGTTCACCGCCCAGCCGGCGGCTTCGCCGGTTGCCGTGCTGCACATGCTCTATCCGCGTACGGACGCCCGCACGCATCGCAGTCTCGATCATCTGGTCGGCGCGCTGCACAACCACGGGCTGCACGAGGTGGCCACGCTGGTGGAACGCGAGGCGCACTATCTGGTCTTCAAGGACCCCGTGCAGGCGTGGCGTGCACTGCATGAAATCCGTCACGATTCGCTGGCCATCGGCGTCCATCTCTACTATCGCGGCGCGACCGGCGACGCGGCAGAGCGGGCACTCGACAGCGACGCGCACCGCCTGCACTAAGACTGCGACGGCCATGCCCGCATCCGGCGATGCGGGCTTTTTTGCGTGCAACGAGGCATCCCTGGCCATCGCAGCCACGGGAGCGGGCATGGTTGCGATACAGTAGGGGCCGTTCATTCGTCCTCCAAAGAGCGTCCCCATGTCCGATTTCGTAGTCGACCGTGTGCTGCTGACCAATGACGATGGCATCGAGGCGCCCGGCCTTGCCGTGCTGGAGCAGGTGGCGGCCACGCTGGCCCGTGAGGTGTGGATCGTCGCCCCGGATCACGACCAGAGCGGCACGTCGCACTCGATCAGCCTGCACGCGCCGCTGCGCGTGACCGGACATGGGCCGCGCCGCTTCGGCGTCAGCGGCACGCCGGGTGACTGCGTGGTGATGGCGGCGCGCCATCTCATGCGCGACGCGCCGCCCGATCTGGTGCTGTCCGGCATCAACCGGGGCGGCAACCTCGGGCTGGAAACCGTGTTCTCCGGCACGGTGGGCGCCGCCATGACTGGCATGCTGCTCGGCATCCGTTCCATCGCGCTGAGCCAGGTGTTCACCGATCGCGATGCGGTGAAATGGCAGACGTCGCGCGCGCTGGCGCCGGATGTGATCCGCCGCCTGCTGGCGACAGGCTGGTCGGACGGGGCGTGCCTGAACGTGAATTTTCCCGATGTGGAAGCGGAGCAGGCCGGCCCGCTGGTGGTGTCGCGCCAGGGCATGGGGCTCGTCAAGGCCATCGACGTGCGCGCGCATGTGGACCCGCGCGGCATTCCGTACCACTGGCTCCAGTTCTCGCGTGGCCCCCGGCCCGATGTGGACGATGCCGAAGCGATGGTGGTGGGGCGGGGCGCGGTGTCGGTCACGCCGCTGCGCTTCGAGCGCACCGACGACGAAGCGGCCGCGCAACTGGCCACGCAACTGGCCGCCGCCCTCGGTTAGCACCTGGCGTCAGCGTCGCACCAGCAGCGCCACGGGCAGCGTGGCGAATACGTCCCTGGCGCGCAGCCATCCCGCGTGCGATGTCACGGCATGACCGGTCAGGATGTCGGTCCAGCCGTCGCCGTTACTGATGCCGCTACCGACGCCGCTACCGCTCGCGCCGCCGCCATCACCCGTATGCAGGCCCGTATCGTGCCAGCAATGCGGTGGGATACGCGGCAGGGCCGGGTCCACATGGCGCGCGGCGAGCCGGGTCACGGCCACCACGGCTTCCACGTTGCCGCACTGTCGTGCGAACGCCAGCACGGACCCGGCCAGATCGCCGCTCACGGACACCGCACGGTAGCAGCCCCGGTCGAACAGCGCCGGGTTATCGCGTCGAAAAGCCAGCACGCTGCGGATCAGTTGCTGCTTGATGCGGCCGTCGCGCCAGTGCGCAAGCCAGTGCGACCAGCCCGCGCGGCATTCCAGTTGCGCTTGCAGCCGCGCGTAATCGGGTGCGCGCCGGTTGTCGGGATCGACCAGGCTGAAGTCCCAGGTTTCATTGCCCTGGTAGCGGTCCGGCACCCCGGGCGCGGTCAGCTGCAATAGCGTCTGCGCCAGGCTGTTCAGCGCCGCAGCCGTGCCGATGCGCGCCGCGAAGGCGCCGATGCTCTCCAGCACACTGTCCGGCCCGCCGATGGCCATGGCGGGCAGAAACGCCTCGCATGCGTTCTCGTACTCGCTGTCGGGATGGGTCCAGCTGCCGTGACGCTTGGCCTCGCGAATCGCCTTGCGTTGCCAGGCCAGGATGCGGTCGACGAAGGCGCGCTGGCTTTCCTCGGACGCCAGCGCGCGGGGATCGGCCGGCCACGCGCCCACCAGCGTCTGGTACAGCATCAGGCGGTCGATACCGTCGGGGCCCCGGGGCGATGCCGCCAGCAGCGGCGCCAGATGCGTCTCCCAGCCGGCCACGGCTTCGGCCCATGCCTCGGGCAACTCGCTCAGCACCGCCAGCCGCATCCGCGCATCCTCGCCGCGCTTATGGTCATGGGTGGATACGGCCAGCATGGCGTGCGGCCATGTTTCGGCGCGCACCTGCATCCGCTGGTGAAAGCGTTCGGCTGCAATGGCCAGCGTGCCCGGATCGCTGCCCACCTCGTTGCGGGACAACAGCCGCCCATAGCGGTAGAACGCGGTGTCCTCGGTGGATTTGGCAGCCAGCGCCGGCATCAGTTGCTGGAGTTTGGTGCGAAGCTGCCCGGCGGCGGTGTCGAGCGGGGCGTCGGCGCGCAAGGCGGCCACGATGAAGTCCAGGGCGGCCGATTCGTCCGGCGCCAGGTGGCGGCGCGCGGCTTCGGCGGCTGCCGACACCATGTCGTCGTCGAACGAGCGGTCCCGGTCATCGTCGCCGGGCACGTAGTAGCTGCGGTACACCGGGATGGCCGTCATGAACGCCGACAGCGCATGCTGCAGCGCGTGCGGCGACAGGTCGCGCGTGGCGACGTCGCTGCGTGCCCGCGCAAGCAGCCGCGCGCAGAGCGACGCGACCTCCGTGACCAGGTGGCGGGCCAGTACGCGATGCCGTCCGGCATGGACCTGTTCGGCAAACGAGCGGTCGTCGCCGCTGATCTGCAGCCAGAGCATGTTCAGCGGGGCCACGCCGTGCAGGTCGTGGAGCACCGCGCCCACCTCGTCCATGAAGTCGTAGCCGGTGGTGCCATCCACCTGCCAGTCGCGCGGCAACGGTTCGCGCTCGCCCAGGATCTTCTCGACGACCAGCCAGGGATGCGCGCGCGCCAGCGCGGCAGGCCGGCCGGGCCGCAGGGCGTCCAGGCGCGCGCGTACGCGGCGGCAGTAGCCGGCCGGGTCGGCCAGGCCATCCACATGATCGATGCGCAGCCCGTCGATCCAGCCCTCGCGGTACAGCCGGAACGGCAGCGCGTGCGTGGCCTCGAACACGTCCTCGCACTCCTGGCGCACGCCTACCAGTTCCGTGATCTCGAAGAAGCGGCGCCAGTTCAGCATGGCGGCCCCGGTGCGCCACCACGCCAGCCGGTAGGGCTGGCGCTCCAGCAGCGCGTGCAGTGTGTGCGCGTCGGTGGGCAAGGTTGACCCATCCGGCATCGACAGCGGCAGATCGTGGTCACCGTAGCGCAGCGTCGGCTGGCCATCGCTGCCGCGTTCCACGATCAGCGCGCCCGACTCCAGCGCCTGCCAGTACGGGTCGCCCAGAACCGGCAGCAGCACCTTGCCACGCAGCGCTGGGTCGGGCGATTGCCAGTCGATATCGAAGTAGTGGGCAAACGGGCTGCGTTCGCCCTGCGCCAGCACATCGCGCCACCATGCGTTGTGCGTGGCGTCGGCGGCCATGTGGTTGGGCACGATGTCCAGCACGATGCCCAGGCCGGCATCGCGCGCCTGGCCGGCCAGCGCCACAAAGCCGTCTTCGCCACCGAGCGCCGTGCTGATGCGCGTGCAGTCGGTGACGTCGTAGCCGTGCGTGGACCCCGGCCGCGCTTCGGTGATCGGGGACAGATACAGGTGGCTGATGCCGAGCCCGGCGTAGTAGGGGACCAGCGTAGCGGCATCGGCAAAGGTGAAGCCGGCATGCAGTTGCAGCCGCGCCGTGGCGCGGGGCACGCCGGCATGATCGAGGTCGGCGTGATGCACGTCGGCGGGTGTGGTCATGGCGGTGTCAGGCGGGATGCAGGCAGGTGACGCAGCAGCGTTCGGTCAGGATGCCGGCGTTGAGCGATGCAATGGCGCCTGCCTGGCTGGCATGCAGCATCCGGCCGCCGGCGCAGTCGGCTTCCACGGGCTCGGCGCCAAGGTTGAGCCAGATCGACAGCTGGCTGCCGTCGCCCAGGCGCCAGCGCGCCACCAGCGCGCGGTCGGCCAGTGGCGTGACGCCAATCGGCTGGCAATGGCGCAACCTCGGCACGATCTCGTTGCGGCGGATCGACAGCAGTTCGCCGTAGTAGTGGTTCCACGCGCGGCAATCGCCGTCGGTATCGTCGCAGACCGGACGCGAGGCATCGAACGTCTCCGGCGCGTTCGGGTCGGGGATGCGCGCGGCATGGGCGTCGTCGCGGAAGGCAGACGACGCGGCGAATTCCCGCCGCCTGCCGTCGCGCACCGCCTGGGCCAGTTCCGGCGGATGATCGGTGAAGTAGAGGAAGGGCGTGCGCGCGCCATGCTCCTCGCCCATGAACACCAGCGGAATCTGCGGGCAGAGCAGTTGCAGCGCCACCGCCGCGCGCAGGGCGTCGGGGTCCGCCAGCGTGGTCAGGCGTTCGCCGAACGCACGATTGCCGGTCTGGTCGTGGTTCTGCAGGAACATCACGAAGGCGGTGGGAGGCAGCCCGGCGCTGGGCTGCCCGCGCCGGACCTCGCGGCCCTGCAGCGGGCCATTCTCGTCGCCGCTGCGGTGCGGCGACACTTCGCCCTGCCACGCGAAACCTTCGCCCAGCACCCGTGCCAGGTGATGCAGCGCGGGCGTGCCGATGTCTTTTGCGGCCGTGGCGCCGGGCAGTGCCGACTGATACTCGCGGTAGTACCCGTCATGCTCGCCCGTCAGCAGCACGTGCAGCGCGTGATGGGCGTCGTCGTTCCACTGCGCGTCGTAACCGGCCTGTATCAGCGCCACGTCGTTGTGATCGTTCTCCAGCACCAGATGCACGTGCCGGTCCGGCAGGCATGCGCGCAGTTCCTGCGCCAGCTGGGGTAGCCAGCCCTCATCCTCGATGGCATGCACGGCGTCGAGCCGCAGCCCGTCGAAGCGGAACGATTCCAGCCAGTAGCGCGCGTTCTCGCCAAAGAAGCGGCGGACCTCCGCGCGACGGAAGTCGATGGCCGGCCCCCACGGGGTTTGCCGGTCCGTGCGGAAAAAGGGGCTGGCGTACTGGTGCAGGTAGTTGCCCTCGGGCCCGAAGTGGTTGTACACCACGTCGAGCAGTACCATCATGCCGAGCCCATGGGCGGCGTCGATCAGCGCGCGCAGTTCGTCGGGCGAACCATAGCTGTGCTCGGGAGCAAACGGCAGCACGCCGTCGTAGCCCCAGTTGCGGGCGCCGGGAAACTCCGACAGCGGCATCAGTTCGATGGCGGTGAAGCCCAGCGCCGCCAGGCGGTGCAATTCGGACATCACGCCGGTGTAGCCGCCGCACAGGCCCACGTGAAGCTCGTAGATCACCGCTTCATGCCACGGCCGCCCGCGCCATTCCGTATGCTGCCAGGCGTAGGCCGCGCCGGCCTCCGGCAGGCACAGCACGCTGGCGCCATGCACGTCATCGGCCTGCAGGCGCGAAGCCGGGTCGGGCACGATGGTGCCATCGTCGAGCCGGAACCAGTAACGCACGCCGTGGCAGCAGGGCACCACCGCCTCGAACCAGCCGCGTTTGCCTTCCGTCATCACCACGGGGGCCATGCCAGCGACTTCGAGCCGTATCGCATGGCCCTGCGCGGCGGCGTCTGGCGCCCACAGCCGGAAGCGCACGCGGCCGTCTGCCAGGCGCACCGGGCCGAACCAGTAGCCCTCGGCGGCTTCGTCGCCGCAGGGCAGCAGCCTGGCATCGGCGCCCAGGGTTTGCCAGTTCCGGCGGACCGGCGCGCCGTCACGGGGCGGCGGGGATGGCGTAGCAGTCATCATCTGAGGCTACCTTCGTGCAGGCACATCGCACGTCCAGTTAGGTGGTGGCACGCCGGACGCGGCTCAGGCGGGCGTCGCGGCCGCCCCGGCGTCGGACGGCGAAAGCGCCGGTGCGTCAGAAACTGCCACCGGACGGCGGCCACCGCGCGCCGGCTGTACCGTCGGCGCCGCTGCCACGGCTTCCACGTCCACGACCACCGGCACGTGAGCCAGCGCCGGTGCCAGCGCGCCATACATGGCGAGGTACTGGCGCGCGGGGCCTTCCCAGCCGAAGTCGGTTTGCATGCCGGTACGCTGCAGGGTGCGCCAGTGGCGCTGGCGACCATACCAT
Source organism: Cupriavidus sp. 86D6 (assembly GCF_057815095.1). Taxonomy (NCBI): domain Bacteria; kingdom Pseudomonadati; phylum Pseudomonadota; class Betaproteobacteria; order Burkholderiales; family Burkholderiaceae; genus Cupriavidus; species Cupriavidus sp. 86D6. The sequence continues at coordinate 378,729 of NZ_JBYPSB010000005.1, forward strand.
CCTAGTCCACGGGTCATGGCTGCGCACATCGCCTCAACGGATTCGCCGTCGAAAACAATGCCGTTCGCGCGGGCGGCCGGTGCGGTGCCGTCGCCCACGTCGCGCACGGTGTCGGCCAGGCCACCCACGCGCGACACGATCGGCACGGTGCCATAGCGCATGGCATAGACCGGCGTCAGGCCGAAGGGCTCGAAGCGGCTGCCGTGCAACAGCATGTCGGCGCCCGCGTGCAGCAGGTGCGCATCTTCCTCGCGATAGCCGATGGCCACGCCCACGCGCTGCGGATGGCGCTGGGCCAGTGCGCAAAATGCGGCTTCGAGCCTGGGATCGCCGCAGCCCAGGATCACGAACTGCGCGTCGGTGTGTGTGGCCAGTGCCAGGGCGATCGCGTCGAGCGCCACATCGGCCATCTTCTGGTGCGTCAGGCGGCTGCCCATGGCGATCAACGGGCGGTCGGCATCCACCGGCAGCCCGTGGCGCAACTGCAGGGCGGCCTTGCAGGCGCGCTTGCCCGCCAGGTTGCGCGCGTCGTAGCACTGCGGCAGCAGGCGGTCGGTACGGGGTGACCAGGTGTCGGTATCGACACCGTTCGGAATGGCGCCCAGCACGGCCGCGCGATGCGCCAGCAGGCCGTCCAGCCCATGGCCGAAGTGGGGCGTCAGGATTTCGCGCGCATAGGTATGACTGACCGTGGTGATGCGGTCGGCATAGCGGATGCCGGCTTTCAGGAAGTTGATCTTGCCCCAGAACTCGATGCCATCGGGTGTCAGCGATTCCGGCGGCAGGCCCAGCGGCCCCGCCGCGGCCATGGGAAACACGCCCTGGAAGGCCAGGTTGTGAATCGTGCAGACGGTGGGCGTGTGCAGGCCGCGCGCACGCATCAGCAGCGGCGTCAGCGCCGCGTGCCAGTCGTGCGCATGGACCAGGCTCGGCACCGGCAGCGGCGTCTCGCCCGCCGCGATGGCCGTGGCGGCATGCGCCAGCGCGGCAAATCGCTGGGCGTTGTCGCAGAAGTCGCGGCCGGTGGCGTCAACGTACAGCGATCCCGGCCGGTCGTAGAGCGACTGGCAGTCGAGGAACACCACGCGCACGCCGCTATCCGGCATCTGGCCCTGCAGCAGGCGCGCAGGGCTGTGTCCCGGCGGCAGGGCCATCGGCAGGTGGATCGCGCCAAGGCTGCGCACGTCGCGCGCCGCCGCAATGGCGCGCGGGTAACCGGGCATCAGGATCGTGACATCGGTGCCGCGCTGCAGCAGCGCACGGGCAAGTCCGCCTACCACGTCGGCCAGCCCGCCAGTCTTGGCCAGGGGCTGGGCTTCTGCCGCCACAAACAGGGTGTTCGCGTTCAAGGAAAGACTCCCGCTGGTTTGCCGTTCTGCTGGGATGGGTGGATGCTCCGTGCGGCGCCGCACACAGGGGCCGCCGGACGCAGGGGAACAGCAATGCGAACTTTGTGCCAGCCCCGGCGCAGGCTGGCGTGCCGCGTGACGCCTGAGGCGGCTGGACTGGCGGGACGGGCGCGGCGCAATGCCGATGTATAAGGTGCCGCCACTTTTGTAGAAAGTGCAGCAAGCGGGCCAGACGTCCACCAATCTGCAATCGGTGGATCGGCCCGAGTGGAATGGGGCGGCAGCGCTACCGCGTAGGCTGCCCCCTGTGACGCCGCGCGACTATTGGCAGCGTTCGCTGAAGCCGGCGATGGCATCGCCGGCGCGGCGCTGCCCCTGCACCTGGCCGCTTGACCGCCGCAGCAGGCACACGGGCACCGGATCGACATGCCAGACCCGCTCGCAATACTCGCGGATGGCCCTGTCCGACGAGAACCGGCCGGAGCGCGCCGTGGACAGTACCGACATGCGCTGCCAGCGCGCCGGGTCCGCATAGGCGGCGGAAACATCGCGCTGGCACTGCAGGTACGACGCGAAGTCGGCCATCAGCATGTACGGGTCGTGCTGCAGCAGCCCGTCGAACAGCGGGCGGAACACGGCCGCGTCGCCCTTGGAAAAGAACCCGTGCTGAATCAGGTCCACCACGGCACGCAGTTCGGGGCTCGATTCGTAATACGTGGACGGATGGTAGCCGGCCGCCCGCAGCGCATAGACTTCGGACGCGTTGAGCCCGAACGGGAAGAAGTTGTCCGCGCCAATGGCGTCGCGCAGTTCGATATTGGCCCCGTCCATGGTGCCGATGGTGATGGCCCCGTTCATGGCGAACTTCATGTTGCCGGTGCCCGACGCCTCCTTGCCGGCCAGCGAGATCTGTTCGGACAGGTCCGCCGCGGGGTAGATCTTCTGGCCGTAGGTCACGTTGAAGTTTGGCAGGAAAACCACCTTGAGCCGGTCGCGCACCTGCGGGTCGCGGTTGACCACCTCCGCCACCGACGTGACAAAGCGGATCATCAGCTTGGCATAGTGATAGCCCGGCGCGGCCTTGCCCGCAAACAGGAAGGTGCGCGGCGGGATCTCGGCATGGGGATCGGACTTGATCTGGTGATACAGCGCGATGATGTGCAGCACGGCCAGGTGCTGGCGCTTGTATTCGTGGATGCGCTTGACCATCACATCGAACATCGACGCCGGGTCTACCGTCACGCCCGTGGTGTCGCGGATCAGCTGCGCCAGGTCGCGCTTGTTGTCGCGGCGCACGGCCTGCCACTGGGCCCGGAAGCCGGCGTCGCCGGCGTACGGCTCCAGCGCCTGCAACTGGTCCAGATCCTTGATCCAGCCGTCGCCGATGGCATCGCTGACCAGCCGGGTCAGCCGCGGGTTGGACAGCGCCAACCAGCGCCGGGGTGTGACGCCGTTGGTGATGCTCGTGAATTTCTCCGGCCACATCGCGTAAAAGTCCTGCAGCACGTCCTCGCGCATCAGGCGCGAGTGCAGGTCGGCCACGCCGTTGATGGCGTGGCTGCCCACGCAGGCCAGCCCGGCCATGCGCACGTAGCGGCCGCCCTGCTCGTTCACCAGAGACAGCCGCGCAAGCCGCGATTCGTCGCCATAGAAGCGGATGCGCACTTCGTCCAGGAAGCGCGCGTTGATCTCGTAGATGATTTCCAGGTGGCGCGGCAGCACGCGCCGGAACAGTTCCAGCGGCCACTGTTCCAGTGCCTCGGGCAGCAACGTGTGGTTGGTGTAGGCAAATGCGTTGCGGGTGATGTACCAGGCATCGTCCCAGGTCAGGCCGTGATCGTCCACCAGCAGGCGCATCAGCTCGGCGATGCCCACGGCGGGGTGGGTGTCGTTGAGCTGCACGGCGAACTTCTCGTGGAAGCGGGACACCGGAATGCCGTGCGAGGCCAGCAGGCGCAGCATGTCCTGCAGCGAGCACGCCACGAAGAAGTACTGCTGCTCCAGCCGCAGTTCCTTGCCCTGCTGGGTTTCGTCGTTCGGGTACAGCACCTTGGTCAGGTTTTCCGACGTCACCTTCTTGCTGACGGCGCCCAGGTAGTCGCCCCGATTGAAAGTATGGAAGTCGAACGACTCGGTGGCTTCGGCGCGCCACAGGCGCAGGGTGTTCACGGTGTTGACCCGGTAGCCCAGGATGGGCGAATCGAATGGCACGCCCACCACGGTCTTTTCGGGCACCCAGCGCACGCGGTAGCGGCCCCGGTCGTCGGTGTAGTGCTCGGTGTGACCGCCCAGCCGCACCTGCACCGCCCATTCGGATCGCTGGATCTCCCACGGATTGCCGTGGCGTAGCCAGGTGTCGGTGGTTTCCACCTGTTGTCCGTCGATGATGTTCTGGTGGAAGATGCCGTATTCGTAGCGGATGCCGTAGCCAAGCGCGGGAATTTCCAGCGTGGCCAACGAATCCATGAAGCAGGCGGCCAGCCGGCCGAGGCCGCCGTTGCCCAGCCCCGGTTCTTCCTCGTGCGACAGGATGTCGTCCAGATCGAGGTCCAGCGTGGTCATGGCCGCGCGCACCTCGTCGACGATGCCCAGGTTGACGAGGTTGTTGCCCAGATGCGGGCCCATCAGGAATTCGGCCGACAGGTAGGCCACCGTGCGCGACGGCTGCGTCTGGTAAGTCTCGGCGGTGCTGATCCAGCGTTGCACGAGCCGGTCGCGCACGGTGTGCGCCAGCGCCTGGTAGAGATCGTTGCCGCTGGCATGGCCGGGCAGCTTGCCCTGGGTATAGAACACATGGTCCAGAAAGGCGCGCCGGATGGTGGCGCTGGACATCGCGGTGCGCGTGTCGTCCGGGTTCTCTTGCGCAGTCGTGCTCTGGGTGCCGCGGGTTGCATCGGCGGGGGCCGGCCGCAGCCGGGATGCATCGGTCATCACTTGACTCCTGAACAGATCAACGTGGATCGAGACTTGGTGCTGGTTTCAGGCTACAAAAGAAATGAGGGGGCACCGGGGAATCATTAGTGCCGGTGCTGGTATGGAAACTGCAGCGCAATGAGCCTTCCCATCCTGCGAACCACTGCGAGACGCGCCATGGCTACCCACATCCCGCATGACCCCGTGCGTCGGCCGGACCGCCGGCCCGACCAGAGCCCCGATCACAACAAGGAAAAAGGGGATCAGCCCGCGCGCAACCTGCCGGACAAGCATCCGCCGCCGCCGTCGGTGAGCAGGTCGGCGCGCGAACACGGCTAGCGTTTTTGGCATCCGCTTGTAGTTTTTACAAGCAACGCAGACATGCCGGCCCGCCGGGCCGGCGCGCTGGATGCGGTGACTGCCTCCAAGAAGGGCAGCGGCAACAAGAGAAGAGGGAGCGTACCCATGACCCTGCCGGGTTGCGCATTGCTCAATGCGCTCGATGCGGTCGACGACACCGCGATCTTCGCGCTGGCGGCGGACGGTCGTGTCAGTGCGTGGACCGAGGCCGCGCGGCGCGTGCTGCTGTACACCGCCGACGAGGCAGCCGGTGCGCCGCTGTCGCGTTTTCATCCCGCCACGCAGGACGATCCGGACGACGGGGCCAGCGCCGACCAGCTGCTGGCGACAGCCCGGACGACCGGACGCGCCGAATCCAAGGGCTGGCGCCTGCGCCGCGACGGCAGCGTGTTCTATGCCAGCACGGTGATCGTGGCCCTGCCGGGGCCCGACGGAGGACGCAATGGCGGACCCGAGGCCTTTGGCGTGGTCTACCGCGACATCACGGTCCAGTACGCGGCCGAGGAGCACGCGCGTGCGGTCGAGGCGCGCTGGCACCAACTGCTCGATACGATGGACGACTGTGCCATCTGCGAGCTTGACCCCGAAGGGCAGATCCGAAGCTGGAACGCCGGCGCCCAGGCGCTGTTCGGGTACACCGCGCAGGAGGCCGTGGGGCAGCCGCTGTCGCTGGTGCACCCCCGGGCCGACATGGCGCCGGACACGGTTTCCGATGTGCCATCCGGCCCCCGGCCGGCCGCCAGCACCCCGGGCTTGCTCGATGTCGTGCGGGGCAGCGGCGCATGGTCTGGCGATCAGCGCCTGCAGCGGCATGACGGCACGCTGGTGCAGTGCCATGTCCGCCAGGTATTGCTGCGCGATGCCGCGCAGGGCGTGTCGGGCGTACTGTGGATCGCGCGCGATGTGACCGACGCGGCCCGCCTGGCCGATCTCGATAACGCGGGACGCCGTGTACAGGCGTTCCTTGCCATCCTGGCCCACGAACTGCGCAACCCACTGGCCCCGATCCGCAACGCGGTCGATGTGATCCGGCTGACGCCGGTGGCCGACTCCCGCATCCGCCATTGCGCGGAAATCATCGGCCGGCAACTGCAGTTGCTGACGCGGCTGGTCAGCGACCTGATGGATGTGGGACGCGTGACGTCGGGCAAGCTCAAGGTGCAGCCAGTGCCCCTGCTGTACAACGAGGTGGTTTCCACCGCCATCGAGGCGATGCGCCCCGCGCTGGAGGGTGCCAGCCAGAAGTTCGACGTGTTGCTGCCCGCCGATCCGGTCTTCGTGAACGGCGATGCGGCGCGGCTGGAGCAGGTGCTGTCGAACCTGCTCAGCAACGCCACCAAGTACACGGCGCGCGGCGGCACGGTGACGGTGCGGGTGCGCGCGGACGGCGGCAACGTGGTGACCACGATCAGCGATACCGGGCGCGGCATCGCGCCGGAGGCGCTGGACCGCATCTTCAACCTGTTCGCCCAGGAAGGCGACGAGACCGCGCGCTCCGGGCTGGGTATCGGCCTGGCCCTGGCACGGGCCGTGATCGAGGCGCATGGCGGCGCCATCCAGGCCAGCAGCGCGGGCGAGGGCCATGGCAGCACGTTCACCGTCATGCTGCCCGAGGTGCAGATGGACGGTGCCAGCGTGCCGCGTCCGGGAACGGCTCAGTGTGCGGGCCAGCGCATCCTGATCGTCGATGACAGCGCCGATTCCGCCGACAGCATGGCCGAACTGCTGACCGTGCTCGGCCATCACGCCCAGCCGGTCTACACGGGCATGCGCGCGGTGGAAGCGGCGCGCAGCTTCGCGCCCGACGTGGTGCTGCTGGATCTGGAGATGCCCGACATGAGCGGCTACGAGGTGCTGGATGCGCTGCGCCAGAGCGGTTTGGGGCCGCGCGTGTTTGCCTTGACCGGGCGCAGTTCGCCCGACGACCGGCGCCGCACCGAAGCGGCCGGCTTCGACGCGCACCTGGTCAAGCCGCTGACCGTGGAGGCGCTCTGTCGGGCGCTGACGGACCCGCACGCGCCCTGACGCGTCACGCATCGCTGTCTCCGCTGTCTTCGCCCCCGCTGCCTGCTGGCGCGTCGCCGTCGCGCAGTGCCGCCACCCGCCGCTCCACCGCGGGGCGCGTGAACAGGTCGCGCGGATCGGCGTCCAGTCGCCGTTGCCAGTTTGGATGGCCGGAGACCGTCCCCGGCAGGTTCGGCTGTTCACGCAGCGCCAGCAGGTCTTCCACCGGCACCAGCCGCAGCGGGGTAGCAGTGCGATGCAGCCAGCGCAGCACGGTTTCCACGGGCGCGGTGTCGGCGGGCGGCTCGGCCCCGTGTGCCACGCCTGCGTCGCGCATGGCTTGCCACAGGGCGCTGCGCTCGGCAGCGCGCAGCGCCATCAGGCCGGCTTCGGTCTCGTCGGCGGCCAGCTGGTCCAGCCGGGCGCGCCAGGCAATGTCGCGGCCCGCCCACCAGCCCGCGATGGTCGGCAGGTCGTGCGTGGTTGTGGTGGCGACTGCCAGCACGGGCCAGCGATCGGGCGGCAGGAATGCGGGGCAGGCCGGCCAGGCTGCGGCAGGGGGTTCGCCGGGTGGCGAGTGGGGCGTTTCAGGCCGGGCATCAGCGGCGCCCTCGTCGTCTGCCGCATCGGCCTCGTCCGCCTCGTCCGCCTCTCGGACGAACCACAGCACGTCGATGCCCAGCACGCCACGCGCGGCCAGTGCGGTATCAAGCGTCTCCGGCACCGTGCCAAGGTTCTCGCCGATGATGATCGCGCGGTGCCGCCAGGACTCGATGGCCACCAGGCGCAGCAGGTCGTCGAGCGGATAGGTCAGATACGCGCCAGCGCTGGCGGGCGCCCCTTCGGGCACCAGCCACATGCGCGCCAGACCCAGCACATGGTCGATGCGCAGGCCGCCCGCGTGGGCCAGATTGGCCCGCAGCATCTCGATGAAGGCGGCATAGCCGTTGCGGCGCAGGCCGCGCGGCGAGAATACGGCCACGCCCCAGTCCTGCCCCAGCGGGTTGTACAGGTCCGGCGGGGCGCCGGCGTGGAAGCCGTTGAGGATCTCGGCCTGCCGCGTCCACGCGTGGCTGCCGCCGGGGTCGGTGCCGACGGCAAGGTCTGCAATCACGCCAATCGCCATGCCGGCCGCGCGCGCACGCTGCTGCGCGTCGTTCAGGCCATCGGCGGCCAGCCATTGCAGGAAGGCGTGATAGCCGATGGCGTCGGCGGCGCTTGTCGCGATGGCAGCGGCTGCCGCGCCATCGGGGTGGCGTAGCGACGCCGGCCAGCGTCGCCAGTCGGCGGCGTCGCGGGCGGCGTCACCGTCGGCTGCGGCGGCCAGCCGCTCGGCCTGGATGGTTTCGAACGTCGCGTGCGCCAGCAATGCCTTGCCGCCGCGCGCGCGAAAAGCGGCTAATGCCTGCTTCTGCACAGCGGAAAGCAAGGTGTCGTGATGCTGCCAGAGCCAGTGCAGCAAGCGCAGCCGCACCTGGGCAACGGCCGGCCAGTCGATCTCGGTGCGCCGCTCGGCTTCGGCCAGTGCCGCGCCGATGCCGAGGGTTGCCACCGCGTGGTCCACGGCGGCCTGGCCAAAGATGCGCGCGGGGTCGGCGTAGAGCGGATTGAAAAAGATGCGGCTGGACGGCGAGTACGGGCTGAAACGCTCGGGCAGTGCCGGAAATCCCGCATGCAACGGATTGATGGCGATGGCGTCGGCACCGGCGCCTGCCGCCGCTTCCGCAGTCAGCGACAGCGTGGTCAGGTCGCCAATGCCGCCATCGGCGCCACGCCGTAGCCCGTACAGCTGGACCGACAGCCCCCAGGGTTTGCTTGCCAGCACCGGGCGCGGCGACGCCGCGAGCGCATCGGCCACGCTGAAGCAGCGCGGCGGCGCCACCGCCAGCGTGGTCGACACATCGCCCAGCAGTAGGTGGTGGTAGCCCCATTGCGAGACCGGCGCGATTTGCAGCGTGCCGTCGCCGGTGCGCCGGGCGATGCCCTCGATCGTCGTGCCGTCCTCGCATTCCAGGCGATAAGGCCGCTCCGGCGACGGGTGTGCCCATGGCACGACCACGGGCCTGCCCTGGTCCGCGGTGATCAGCGGCGGCAGCGCGTGCGCCGCGTCGTCGGCAGCCAGCCGGGCGCGCGATGCCTCGCACTCGCCGGCCGTGCCGCAGGGCAGGTCCAGCGCGGTCAGCACCGTGCGCAGGGCTTCCGGCGACAGCGTCTGCGGCTGGTTCCACGCGTCGCGCCAACGCACCTGCAGCCCCGCGCGTTCAGCCAGCCGTTGCAGCGCGTCGTCGTGACTCATCGCGAGGGATCCTCGTCCTTGGGCACCGCGGCGGACAGCAGCGCCAGGCCGCGCGCCGGCACCTTGTACGCGGGACGGCCTTCGTCGTCGAGCGCCACGGGTTCGTCTTCCAGGTCCGGCGCTGTGCTGTCGAACAGCAGATGCCAGTCCTCGCCCGGCGCCGGCATGCGAAAGACCACGTCCTCGTGGCTGGCATTCAGGCACAGCACGATGACCTCCACCTCTTCCTCTGGGCAGTGCGTGGCGCGGCGCAGCGCCAGCGTACGGTCTTCGGGATTGGCCCATTGCTCGCTGGTCAGTTCGTTGCCGTCCGGTCCGAACCAGGCAATATCGGCCAGGCCCGGCGCTGGCTGCGAGCGGCCATGGACGAAGCGGTTCTCGGTCAGTACCGGCAACCGGCGGCGCAGCGCCAGCAGGCGGCTGACCAGCTGGCGCATCGGCGCATTCGAAGGATGGGCGGCATCGTCCCAGTTCAGCCACGACAGCTCGTTGTCCTGGCAGTAGGCGTTGTTGTTGCCCTGCTGGCTGCGTCCCCATTCGTCGCCGGCCGTGATCATCGGCGTGCCTTGCGACAGGAGCAGCGTGGCCATGATGGCGCGTGCCACCCGGGCGCGCGTTTCCAGCACGGCCTCGTCGTCGGTGGGGCCTTCGATGCTGCCGTCCGGGCTCCAGTTGGCGCTGGCGTTGTCGTCGTTGCCGTCGCGGTTGTCCTCGTGGTTGGCCTCGTTGTGCTTGTGCGCATAGCTGACCACGTCGGCCAGCGTGAAGCCGTCGTGCGCGGTGATGAAGTTGACGCTGGCCCACGGCTTGCGGTGGCGGCGGTCGAACAGGTCGGCCGAGCCGGTCAGCCGCGCCGCCAGTTCGCCGCGCTGGCCCGCGTCGCCGCGCCAGAAGCGGCGCACGTTGTCGCGGAACTTGTCGTTCCATTCGGCAAAGCCGGGTGGGTGGTTGCCCACCTGGTAGCCGCCGGGGCCCAGGTCCCAGGGTTCGGAGATCAGCTTCACGCGCGACAGCACCGGGTCTTGCAGGATGGCATCGAAGAAGCCCGACCCCGGGTCGAAGCCGTTGCTTTCGCGGCCCAGCGTGCTGCCCAGGTCGAAGCGGAAGCCGTCCACGTGGAACACTTCCGTCCAGTAGCGCAGCGAGTCCATGACCATCTGCAGCACGCGCGGATGCGACAGGTTCAGCGTGTTGCCGCAGCCGGTGTCGTTGATGTAATGGCGCTCGTCGCCGGGAATCAGCCGGTAGTAGCTGGCATTGTCCAGCCCGCGCCACGACATCGTGGGCCCCAGTTCGTTGCCCTCGCATGTGTGGTTGTAGACCACGTCCAGAATCACTTCGATGCCGGCCGCGTGCAGGCGCCGGATCGCGATCTTCACTTCATGGTGCTGGCGCCCGGACAGGTAGAGCGGCTCGGGAGCAAAGAATGCCAGCGTGTTGTAGCCCCAGTAGTTGCGCAGGCCGCGCTCGATCAGGAAGCGATCCTGCAGGAACGCGTGGACGGGCAGCAGTTCGATCGCCGTGACGCCCAGCTTGAGCAGGTGCTCGATGAAGCGCGGATCGGCCAGCGCGGCAAAGGTGCCGCGGTATTGCGGCAGCACGTCCTCGCGCAGCATCGACACGCCGCGCACATGCACCTCGTAGATCGAGGTCGTGGCCCACGGCTGTTGGGGCGGCCGGTCATCGCCCCAGTTGAAGCTCTCGTCGATGACGACGGCCTTGGGCATCGTCGGCGCGCTGTCGCGGCGGTCGGGCGTGAGGTCGGCGCGCGGGCTGTTGAGGCGGTAGCCAAACAGCGCATCGGACCATCGCACCGGCCCGCTCAGCGCACGGGCGTAGGGGTCAAGCAGCAGCTTGTGCGGGTTGAAGCGGTGGCCGCGCGTGGGTTCGTAGGGCCCGAAGGCGCGGAAGCCGTATTGCAGGCCCGGCTGCGCGTGCGGCAGGTAGCCATGCCAGATTTCGTCGGTACATTCGGGCAGCGCCAGGCGCTGCACTTCCTTGCGCCCGTTTGCCGAGAACAGGCACAGGTCGATGCGGCTGGCGTTCGCGGAGAACACCGCGAAATTGACGCCGAGTCCGTCCCAGTGGGCGCCAAGCGGATACGGCTTGCCGGGCAGCAGGCGATCAACGGTAAGGCTCGCCATGCGTAAAGCTCCTCGTTGTTCTGGTTCTGGTTTTGGTTGTCGGTTGTCGTCATGGCCCGCCGCGCGGGCAGCGTGCGCTCCGGTGTCACCCGGCATGCTCCGGCGCATACCGCAGGATCAGCGTGGCCAGTGGCGGCAGGGTCAGCGAGAACGACGCGGGCTGGCCGTGCGATGGTGTTGCGTCGGCCTGCACGCGCCCGCCATTGCCCAGGTTGCTGCCGCCGTAGATTTCGGCGTCGGTGTTCAGGCATTCCTCCCATGTCCCGGCGAACGGCACACCCAGGCGGTAGCCGTGGCGGGGCACCGGCGTCATGTTGACGACGGCCAGCACCACGTCCTGGCTGTCGGGCGCGGCGCGCCGCAGATACGCGAACACGCTGTTCTGGTGGTCGTCGCCCACGATCCACTGGAAGCCTTCAGGCCGATGGTCCATCGCGTGCAGCGCCGGCAGGTCGCGGTACAGGCGGTTCAGGTCGCGCACCAGCGAATGCACGCCGCGATGCGCGGGCTGGTCGAGCAGCGCCCAGTCCAGCTCTTCGTCATGGTTCCATTCGCGCCACTGCGCGAACTCGCCGCCCATGAACAGCAGCTTCTTGCCGGGGTGCGTCCACATGAAGCCGTAGTACGCGCGCAGGTTGGCAAAGCGCTGCCAGTCGTCCCCGGGCGCCTTGCCGATCATCGATCCCTTGCCATGCACCACCTCGTCGTGGGACAGCGGCAGCACGAACGCCTCCGACCACGCGTAGACCATGCCGAACGTCATGTCGCCGTGGTGCCAGGGGCGATGGATGGGCTCGTGGCCAAGGTAGCGCAGCGTGTCGTGCATCCAGCCCATGTTCCACTTGAAATTGAAGCCCAGTCCGCCCGATTCCACACTGGCCGTGACACCGGGCCAGGCGGTGGATTCCTCGGCGATGGTCAGCGCGCCGGGGCAGCGTTCGTGCACCACGGTGTTCATCTCGCGCAGGAAGGCCACCGATTCCAGGTTCTCGCGGCCGCCAAAACGGTTTGGTACCCACTGGCCCGACTTGCGGCTGTAGTCGCGATAGAGCATCGACGCCACCGCGTCCACGCGCAGCGCGTCGGCATGGAAATGTTCGAGCCAGTGGACGGCATTGGCCAGCAGGAAGCCGCGCACTTCGTTGCGGCCCAGGTTGTAGATCAGCGTGTTCCAGTCCTGGTGATAGCCTTCGCGGGGGTCCTGGTGTTCATACAGTGCCGTGCCGTCGAACATCGCCAGCCCGTGCGGGTCGGTCGGAAAGTGCGCCGGCACCCAGTCCAGGATCACGCCGATGCCGGCCTGGTGGCAGCGGTCGATGAACGACGCGAACTGTTCGGGCGATCCCAGCCGCGCCGTGGGCGCGAACAGCGACAGCGGCTGGTAGCCCCACGAGCCCCCGAACGGGTGCTCCGTGATGGGTAGCAGCTCGATATGCGTGAAGCCGAGGTCGCGCACATACGGGACCAGCCGCTCGGCCAGGATTTCCCAGCCCCGGCCGCTGTCGTTGGCGGCGCGCTGCCAGGACATCACGTGCAGTTCGTAGACCGACATCGGCGCGGCGTGGGGGTCGGTGCGGGCGCGCTGCTCCATCCACGCCGCATCGTTCCAGCGGAACGGCGGCGCGGCATGCCCGGCGCACGCCACCACCGACGCGGTGGCCGGCGGCAGTTCGGTGGCTTGCGCCACCGGATCGGCCTTGTCGGGCAGCACTTCGCCATGCGGGCCGGTCATGTCGTACTTGTACCGGCTGCCCGGCCCGACGCCCATGCCCTGCGGGACGAACAGTTCCCAGATGCCCGCGCCGTGGCGCAGGCGCATGGGATGCCGCGCCGCGTTCCAGCCATTGAAGTCGCCAATCACGGACACGCGCCGCGCATTCGGCGCCCACACGGCAAACCGCACCCCCGGCTCACCGTCGATCGTCAGGCATTGCGCGCCCAGGCACTTGCCAAGTTCCAGGTGACGGCCCTCGTTGAACAGGTGCAGGTCGAGTTCACCCAGCAGCAGCCCGAAGGCATACGGGTCCGCGCCGAACTGCTCGCTGCCGTCCGGCCAGCGGATGCGCAACCGGTAGTCGGGGGCGGCCGGTTGCCGACCTTCGAAGCCGGGCAGGCGACCGGCAAACACGCCGTCGGCGTGCAGCCGGACCATGTCGGCCAGGAATTCGCCATCGGCGCGGGTCAGCTGGACGGCTGCCGCGCCGGGCACGATGGTGCGCACCACCACGCCGTGTTCGTCGCGGTGGGGGCCCAGTACGCCGAACGGATCGGCCAGGCGCGCCTCGCGCAACGCATCGATGACCGGCCCGGGCAGCGTCGGCGCCGGCAATTCCAGCGCGGCGGCATCATTCCTGGTCATGGTCGTCTCCCAGCAGCTTGCGGACCAGGCGTGCCAGGCCACTGGTCGGCAGGTCGATCCAGGCCACGCGGTTGGCCGCCTCGTAACCCACTTCATAGGCAGCGCGCTCCAGCAGGAACAGGTGCAGCAGCGGTTGCAGCTGGCCGGCGGCGGCCCAGGGCTGGGGCGCTGCAGACATGGCCTGCTGGTAGCAGTTCAGGAACGCGTCGCCGGCGGTGTGGCGGAAGCGGTCCAGCAGCGCGGCACGGCGATCGGCCTGTGCCGGCGGCAGCGCGGCGTGCGTGCGCTCCTGGCGGTCGGTGCCGACCGTGGCGGCGGCGTAGTCGATGGACCGCAGCAGCCCGGCCACGTCGCGCAGCGGCGATGTCTTGCGCCGGCGGAACGCCAGCGGCTGGCGCGGCTCGCCTTCGAAGTCCACCAGGTAGGTGTCGTTCTGGGCGATCAGCACCTGGCCCAGGTGGAAGTCGCCGTGAATGCGGGTCTGCAGGCTGTCGGGCGCGGCGGCGGCCAGGCGCGACACCAGATGCGGCAGCTTGCCGCGCGCGGACAGCAGGGTGTCGATGTCCCCGGCGAACGCGCCTGTGGCATTGGCGCGGCGCGCTTCCAACAGGCTTAGTGCCTCTTCCAGCGAGCGCAGCGCTTCCTCTGCCCATTCGGTAGCCTGCGCCTCGGTGGCGGGTACCGGCGCGAATGCGTCTTCATCGGTCGGCTGCGCCAGTACCGCATGCAGTTCGGCCAGGCGCCTGCCCAGCGTGCCGACCATGGTGGCGTAGCCGGCCATGGCTTCGCCGAACTCGTCCTCGTTGCCGGTTTCGGCCGCCGGCAGGGCATCGTCGATCGACCGGCCCAGATAGTCCAGCGTCCAGTCCCAACCATCGCCCTGGTTGAGGATGTAGCCCTGCAGCAGCATCAGCGTGTGCGGCGTGCCATCGGCGCCGGTGCGCACGACTTCGCCCAGCAGCGGTGCCGAATGGGTGTAGCCGTGGCTGGTCAGGTAGCGCGTCATCTCGGCTTCGGGGTGGATGCCCCCGGCCACGCGCCGCACCAGCTTCAGTACGCCCGTGTTGCCGAACGCCAGTGAACTGTTCGATTGTTCGGCCGACATCCACTGCACTGGCTCGTCTTCGAGCGGGGCCTCGGACAGACCCGGTTCGGCCAGATAGCGGATGGTGCCGTGCGGGGTTTCGGCGCTGACGTTGTCCCGCAGCGACTGCACCACGGCGCGGGCGTAGGATTCCACCACGAAGCCGTCGGTGGCCACGCCCACGCGGGCGCCGCGCCGGATGCGGGCCATCGACAGGCCCGTCATCAGTTGCGACATGCCATCGGTATTTTCGCGGTCCCACAGCAGGGCCACCGGCAACTGATAGCACTCGGTGCGGCCCGGCAGCGATACCTCGACCTCGCAGTGCCAGACCTCCTCGCTGTTGCCCACGCGGGCCACGGGCCACGCATAGGCCACGTTCACGCGCTCGATGCGTTCGCCCTTGGATGCGAACCAGCGGCGCCGCGCCAGGTAGTTCGGCAGGACCTCGGTGGTCAGCACGCGGCGCGCCGCGTCGGTCAGTTCGGAACGTCCGCCAAGATTTTGCAGCACCAGCGTGACCTGATCCATCATCTGCTCCGGTGCGTTGACGTGCCACGCCGGCGGCTGCGCGTCCTCGCTCAGCACGAACCAGTAGAAGCCATACGGCGGCAGCGTCAGCAGGTAAGTCAGCTGGCCGATGGCGGGGAAGGGCGTGGCGCCGAGCATTTCGACGGGCACGCGGCCATTGAACTGCGACAGGTCGAGTTCCACGGCCTGCGGCGCGCGCGACAGGTTGGCCACGCACAGGATGTGCTCGCCATCGTATTCGCGCAGGTACGCCAGGATCTTGCGATTGCCCGGAAACAGAAAGCGCAACGTGCCCCGGCCGAAGGCGCGGTGCTGACGGCGCAGCGCCAGCATGCGGCGCATCCAGTTCAGCAGCGAATGCGGGTCGCGCGTTTGCGCTTCGACATTGACGGCCTCGTAGCCGTACAGCGGGCCCTGCAACGGCGGCAACACCAGGCGCTCGGGGTCGGCGTGCGAGAAGCCGCCGTTGCGGTCCGGCGACCACTGCATCGGCGTGCGTACGCCGTCGCGGTCGCCCAGGTGGATGTTGTCCCCCATGCCGATTTCGTCGCCGTAGTAGATCACGGGCGTGCCCGGCATCGAGAACAGCAGGCTGTTCATCAGTTCGATGCGGCGGCGGTCGCGTTCCATCAGCGGCGCCAGCCGCCGGCGGATGCCAAGGTTGATGCGGGCGCGGCGATCCGAAGCGTAGACCTCCCACAGGTAGTCGCGCTCGCTGCTGGTTACCATTTCCAGCGTCAGTTCGTCGTGGTTGCGCAGGAAGATCGCCCACTGGCAGTTCGGCGGCACCTCGGGGGTCTGCCGCATGATGTCGGTGATCGGGAAGCGGTCCTCGCGCGCAATGGCCATGTACATGCGCGGCATCAGCGGGAAGTGGAACGACATGTGGCATTCGTCCCCCTGGATGCCGCCGTCCGGACTGGCGGCGCCGGTGGTGTCGGCGGTGCCGCCGCCGCTCGCCCCGCCAAAATACTGCTGGGCGTCCTCGGGCCACATGTTGGCCTCGGCCAGCAGCATGCGGCCCGGATACCGCTCATCGAGATGGCGGCGGATCTTGCGGATCACCGCGTGCGTCTCGGGCAGGTTCTCGTTGCTGGTGCCCTCGCGTTCCACCAGGTAAGGCACCGCGTCAAGGCGCAGGCCGTCGATGCCGATGTCGAGCCAGAACCGCATGACCGACAGCACTTCGTTGAGCACCTGCGGATTGTCGAAGTTCAGGTCCGGCTGATGCGAGTAGAAGCGGTGCCAGAAATACGCGCCGGCCTCGGCGTCCCAGCTCCAGTTGGACTTCTCGGTATCGCAGAAGATGATGCGAGTGCCGGCGTATTTCTGGTCGTTGTCGGACCACACGTAATAGTTGCGGGCGGCGGACCCGGGCTTGGCCCGGCGCGCGCGCTGGAACCACGGGTGCTGGTCGGACGTGTGGTTGATGACCAGTTCCGTGACCACGCGCAGGCCGCGTGCATGCGCCGCGGACACGAACCGCCTGGCCTCGGCCAGCGTGCCGTAGTCGGGGTGGACGTTGCGGTAGTCGGCAATGTCGTAGCCGTCGTCGCGGCGTGGCGACGGGTAGAACGGTAGCAGCCAGATCGTGTCGACGCCCAGGCTGACCAGGTAGTCCAGCTTGGCATGCAGCCCGGCAAAGTCGCCCACGCCGTCGCCATTGGCGTCGTAGAACGACTTGATGTGCAACTGATAGATCACCGCGTCCTTGTACCAGAGCGGGTCGGCATTGAGCATTGCGGCGTTGGCGCCCTCGGAGAGTCGCTTCATGCCGTGTCTCCCGGTTGTTGTTGAGGCCTGACGTGCCAGAGCGCGAACGGCAGTTCGTGCGGATTCAGGCGGATGTGCTGGCGCTTGCCGTGCCACGTGAAGCGCGTGCCGAACATCTGGTCCTCGGCGTCGAGCGCGGCGTTGTCCGGCAGGCCCCATTCCCATAGCGGCAGTTCGATGTCGGTCTCGCGCGCGGCGTGCGGGTCCAGGCTGATGGCGGCCAGCAGCACGTCGTCGCCGAAGGCGCCGGCATGTTCCGCCCCGGTGGGCACGAAGCGTGCAAAGTACAGCACGGCGTCATCGCTGGCGTGATAGAAGCGCAGGCCCAGGTGGTTCTGCAGTGCCGGGTGGCTCGCGCGGATCTGGTTCAGCCGCGAGATTTCGGCCACGATGTTGCCCGGCGCCCGCCAGTCGCGCACGCGCAGTTCGTACTTCTCGGAGTCGAGGTATTCCTCGCGCTCCACGCCGTTCAGGATCAGCGGCGCGCTCTCGCAGACCTCGAAGCCGTTGTACATGCCCCAGAGGCCCGACAGCAGCGTGGCCAGCGCGGCGCGGATCAGGAACGCCGGGCGCTCGCCGCCATGCAGGAAGAACGGGTTGATATCGGGCGTGTTGACAAAGAAGTGCGGGCGGTAGAACTCGCGCAGCGGGCTTTGCGTCAGCTCGGTCATGTACTCGATCAGCTCGGCCTTGGTGTTGCGCCAGGTGAAGTACGTGTACGACTGTGAAAAGCCCAGCTTGGCCAGCCGCGCCATCATCTTCGGCCGCGTGAAGGCCTCGGCCAGGAACAGCGTGTCGGGGTGCTTTGCCCGCACGTCCGCGATCATCCATTCCCAGAACGGCAGCGGCTTGGTGTGCGGATTGTCCACGCGGAAAATGCGCACGCCCTGATCGGCCCAGAACATCACCACGTCGCGCAGTGCCTGCCAGAGCTGCTCGCCGGCCGGTGGCGCCGCATAGAAATCGACGTTGACGATGTCCTCGTACTTCTTGGGCGGATTCTCGGCATAGCGCAGCGTGCCGTCAGGCCGATGGGAAAACCACTCGGGGTGCTCGCGCAGCCAGGGATGGTCAGGCGAACACTGGATGGCGAAGTCGAGCGCCAGTTCGATGCCCATGTCGCTGGCGGCCCGGCGCAGGCGCTGGAAGTCCTCCAGCGTGCCAAGCTGCGGATGGATGGCGTCGTGGCCGCCCTCGGCGCTGCCAATGGCGTACGGGCTGCCCACGTCGCCGGGCTCGGCCTTCAGGCTGTTGTTCTTACCCTTGCGGTGCGCCTGCCCGATGGGGTGGATCGGCGGAAAGTACAGCACGTCGAAGCCCATCGCGCGAATGGCGGGCAGGCGGCGGATCACGTCGTCGAACGTGCCGTGCCGATTCACGTCGCCGCTCTCGGAGCGCGGGAACAGTTCGTACCAGCTGGCAAAGCGGCCGGCCAGGCGGTCTGCCTCGACCGGCATGGTGGTTGGATAGCGGCTGGCGAACGGACGGCCCGCCGGGGTTTCCATCGCCGCGCGCATGGCGGCCTCGGTCCGCGGCGAGAGCAGGATCTCCAGGCGCAGGGCGTCGTCGGCCGCCGCCGACAGGTCGGCCAGGATCGCGCCGGCATCGGCGATGGCGCCGGCTTCCGGCGTGCCGAGCGTGGCGGCCACCAGGCGCGCGCCTTCCTCGATTTCCAGCTTGATATTGACGCCGGCCTTGCGCTTCTTGCCGACTTCGTCGAGCCAGCTGGCGAAGGTATCGCGCCAGGCTTCGACCGTGAATTCATGGCGACCCATGGCCACCACCGGGAAACTGCCGCGCCAGCGGTCGTTGACGATGTGGACCATCGGCGCCCTGTGCCACGCCTGTTCGCCGGGGCCGCGCCACAGCACCACGGCGGCCAGCTTGTCGTGACCGTCCATCCAGATATCGGCGCTGACTTCCACGCGCTCGCCCACGGTGCGGCGCACGGCAAAGCGGCCGTTGTCGGTGGCCGGCGACAGGTTCTCGATGGCCACGCGTGGCGCTTCCATGGCGGCGGCCAGCGCGCGGTCGGCCGACCGGCCCGCTGATTTACGCGTGCCGTTGCGCGTATCCTTGCGCCCGTTCGTCACGATCACGGGCGCGGGCACGGCCTCGAACAGGCGGATATCGGCCGGCGGCAGCGTGATCGTGCTGCACGGGCTGAGGTTGTCCAGACCGTCTTCCAGCGTGCCCCCGGGGCCGCCGTTCACCGGTGTCAGGGTAGCCGCCGGCTGCGGCAGGCCGCTCAGCACCCGATCGACGCCAAACGACGCCGGCTGCACGGGGCAGGGGTTCAGCACCACGGTCAGCGCCGGTTTGCCGGCTGCGCCGTTGGCAAGGTGGCGCGGCACACGGGCCAGCACGGTCAGCGGGGCATCGGGCCCGCTGACCTGTCGCACCGCCACGGCGGGTTCGTCATCGCGGGCGGCGAGCCAGGCGTTGGCCTGCATCAGTTCATGGGTCAGGTCGTAAGGCGCGTCGACGATATCGTCGGGATGGCCGTCGGCCTGCGCGCCGGGTGACGCGTCGAGCGCCGCGCCCGGCGCTCCATGCGCGGCAGCGGCGCCGGTCTCGTAACCAGCTGGCACCAACCATCCGTCGCCGATGGCGGCGGCCGTCCACAACGCCCGCCGGGCAGCCAGGACGTCTACGCCGTCAGGGGCCAGCGCGGGCGCGGCCAGCACACGTCCAAAGCGGCGCAGGCGCGCGATTTCCTCGGTCAGCCACGCGCTGCGATAGTCCCACCATGGCAGTGACGAAAACGCGCCGTCGAACGGCGCGGCGGCCAGGTCATCGAGTTGCTGGGGTGTGCAGCCGGGGGTCCAGGCCAGGAAAAGGGGCTTGAGGCCATTGCCGGTTGGGGTGTCGCGTTGCAGCGCCTCTATCAGTTGGGCCCAGTGCCGACCCGACACACGCGATGGTGCCCTGCAGCAGAAGCCGGCGGCGCCTGCGGCCAGGGCATCGCCGAGCTGGGCGGTCCACCAGGCCAGCAACTGTCCCGCCGTGGCTTCGTCGAACCAGCGCACGCGAACGCCAGGCAGGTGGTTGTCGGTGGCATCCGGGCTGCCGGCGGGGCGGGCATGATCGATCCAGCCGTCATGCATGGCCGCCGTGTCGCTGGGAAGGCGGTCCAGCGCAAGGTCGAGCAGTGGCGCCAGGCCGTGCTGGCGGCACGCGTCGAACGCCGCTTTCAAGACGTCGGGGCGGGAATGGGAAGCTGACCAGCCGGCCAGCAGGATATGGTCGAATCCGAGCCTGGCGGTGCGCACCAGGGTGTCGTTGTCCAGGGCTCGCGATTCCGTCAGGTTGAGTTGGCAAATGCGCACGTCACACGTCCTCTGGCCGTGGGCGCCCCATAGGACAAGCGGGCGCGCGTCATGTCAATTCCATAAGGACATGCAGAGGACGTGCCAGCCAGACGCCCGGCGCCGGTATCGCGCGGGAAGTGCGGCGCAGCAAGGGTTGGAACGGATGACGCCAACGCCGCTGCCCTGTCGGCAATGTAAGAAGTACAGGGTCGAAATGGCGGGGACGCAGGAATGCCCTGATAGGAATGCATGCATTCAGGACACCCGAACGGGGGCTGAAGCGTGTGCGCGGATTTGCCGGACGCCAGGCGGCCAGTCGGGGAGAAGGTGGACAGGTCGGACGCGGAAGCCCGGCGATCAGCTCGCGCGATACACGTCGAGACGGTTGTACAGCGTCTTGAGGCTGATGCCCAGTGCCTTGGCGGCCTGGCGCTTGTCGCCGTCGTACTTGGCCAGGGTGGCCAGGATGATCTCGCGCTGGGTATCCGCCAGCGTGGTTCCCACGCGCACGCTGACCACGCCGTCCACGGTGGTGGGGCGGGGCGGCTGGCTGGCCAGGCCCGGGTTGCCGATCTCGACCTGACGGTCGGCAAGGATGTAGGCGCGGTAGATGGAGTTCTTCAGCTCACGCACATTGCCGGGCCAGTCGTAGCGCACCAGCCGTTCCAGCGAGCCGGGAGAGAAAGACTTTTCCGTCTGCTCCATCGCGTTGAACTCGTCCAGGAAATGGCGCGCCAGCGGAATGATGTCCTCGGGACGCTCGCGCAACGGCGGAATATGCAGCGGGAACACGGCCAGCCGGTACAGCAGATCCTCGCGCAGCTGGCCCCCGCGCACCGCGTCCATGGGGTCGCGGTTGGTGGCGGCCAGGATGCGCACGTCGCTGATCATCGGCGCATCGCCGCCCACGCGGTGAAACGAGCGGCTTTCCAGCACGCGCAGCAGCTTGATCTGCATCTCCAGCGGCATTTCGGTAACTTCGTCCAGGAACAGCGTGCCGCCCTGGGCCTGCTCGAAGTAGCCCGCCTTCTGTTCCAGCGCGCCGGTGAACCCGCCTTTCTCGTGGCCGAACAACTCCGATTCGATCAGCGTGGGCGCGATGGCGCCGCAATTGACGGCCACGAACGGGCCCGACCTGCGGCTGCTGCGTTCATGCACGGCGCGCGCCACCACCTCCTTGCCGCTGCCGCTTTCCCCTACGGCAAGCATCGTGACGTCGGTGGCCGCCACCCGGTTCAGCTGGCCGATCAGCCGCTGCATGGCTGGCGAAGTACTTTCCCACAGCAGCGAAACCTGCGCGGGTGCGGCGCGGCGTCCCGCCGGGCGCGGCGGCGCGGCGGGACGGCCGGAAGGAAGCGTGGCGGTGGTTGACACGGGCGTAGAGGGAGCCTGCGGTCCGGCGCGGAAAAACGTTGGGGCGGCCGGTGCGCGCAGGCGCGTCGCAATGGTGGAAGATGTCTATCATGCTATCTGTTCACGCGCCGGGTGGCTACAGCCTGAAACGCTGTTGCGGCAAGGTCCCACAGGCGTGTCAGACGGACACCGGCATCGTGGCCAGGGGACTGTCGTTACACTTCAGCCTATCCTCAGGCGTGTGCTGTCCGCATTCGCCCTGGCCAACCAGCCGCCACCTGCAGGCCCATGACAAACAGACGCCGGTCATACGACGCCACCCGACCTTCCTATGCCACATATCCTGATCGTTGACGACGACGAAAACGCCTGTGCGGCGCTGGCAGAGATCGTCGCGATCGAAGGCTTTTCCTCGGCCAGTGCCAACAGCCTGCGCGAAGCGCGACTGCAGATCGGCTGGCGCATGCCCGATGCCATCCTGGCCGATCTTCGGTTGCCGGACGGCAACGGCATGGAATTGTTCGACGAAGTCGGCTCCGCCGGGGTGGAAGTGATCCTGACCACCGGCTATGCCAGCGTGGAATCGGCCGTCGAGGCGTTGCGCCTGGGTGCCACCGACTACCTGGTCAAGCCGATCAATGTCACGCGGCTGCAGACCGTGCTCAAGCGCATTGCCACCACCAGCGAACTCCGTGCCGAAGTGCATTCGCTGCGTGGCGAACTGCGCCGCTACGGGCGCTTTGGGCGCCTGCTGGGCAGCTCGGAGGCCATGCAGACCGTCTACGACCAGCTCAGCAAGGTGGGGCCCACCGAGGCGACCGTGCTGCTGATCGGCGAAAGCGGCACGGGCAAGGAACTGGCCGCCCAGACCGTGCACGAACTGTCGGCGCGCCGCCGCCAGCCGTTCCTGGCCGTCAACTGCGGGGCGATCTCGCCCACGCTGATCGAGACCGAGATGTTCGGCCACGAACGCGGCAGCTTCACGGGGGCGGACCGCCAGCACAAGGGCTATTTCGAACGCGCCGACGGTGGCACGCTGTTCCTCGACGAAATCACCGAGATGCCGCTGGAGCTGCAGGTGAAACTGCTGCGCGTGCTGGAAACCGGCTCGTTCATGCGCGTGGGGACCAACCGCGAGACCCACGCCGACGTCCGCGTGCTGGCCGCCACCAACCGCAACCCCGAGGAAGCCGTGGCCGAAGGCAAGCTGCGCGCCGACCTGTATCACCGGCTCAATGTGTTCCCGATCGAACTGCCACCGCTGCGCGCCCGGGGCGACGACGTGGTGCAGATCGCCAACACGATGCTGGAGCAACTGAACGCGGAGCAGGGCACGCAGCGCCGGTTCTCGTCCGCCGTGCTGGAAAGCCTGCGCATGCATTCGTGGCCCGGCAACGTGCGCGAGCTGCGCAATTTCGTGCAGCGCGCATACATCATGGCCGACCAGGACGTCATCACCGAGGTCCAGATTCCGCTGCAGGTGGCGGCTGCGCCCAGCACCGGCACGGCCGTGGTGTCGGTGCCGGTGGGCATGTCGCTGGCCGAGGCCGACCGCCAGCTGATCTTCGCCACGCTGGAGCAATGTGCCGGCGTGAAGAAGCATGCAGCGGAAATTCTGGGCATCAGTTTGAAGACTTTGTACAACCGGCTGGAGGACTATGCGGCCAAGGGCGAACTGCCGGAATGGCTGCGGGCAGCACGTGGCGGCGACGCCAGCCCGCCTGCCGCCTCATGAGCGGTGTCGGACAGGGCTGCTGCGAACGCATGCGGCGTGGCGCGCAAGACAGGCTGACGGTGTCAGTGCATGGTTCTTGCGTGGTGTGAAACCCATGAGGGTTTCCGAATTGATTGCCGATCCGATGGTTGAACATGACTGACGCTCCGCGCATTCCCCCCGCTGCCGTGCCGCCTTCGGCCGGTGGCGGTGCCCCAGACGACGCCCCGGCCGCCGTGCGCAGCATCGGCGAGGTGAGCGCGCTGATCGAGCAGGCCGCGCACGACCTGCGGTCGTCGCTCAATGCGATCCAGAGCTGGAGCTATGTGCTGGACCGCTCGATCGATTCGCTGGCGGCCCCGGCGCAGCGTGCGCTGGATGGCATGCGCTCTGGCATGCAGCAGCAGCTGGCGCTGATCGAGGAAATGGAAGAAGGGGTGCGGCTGCTGGCCGACGATCGTGGCCCGTCGTGGGAAGAAACCGATCTGCGCGTGCTGGCGGGGCTGGCCATCGAGGACAAACGGGCCGCCGCCGAGGCGCGCGGGGTCATCCTGGCGGCCCTGGACGCCCAGGACAACACGGGCGCCGGCTTTACGGTGCCGGGCGACGCCCTGCGCATCGGGCCGCTGCTCCGGCATCTGCTGGTCCATTGCATCTGGCGCGCTGCGGCAGGCGGATCGGTACGGGTGTACCTGAGCGCCGAACCCGACTTCGTCAAGTTCCGCATTACCGAAAGCCCGCCCGTGGAACGCTCGCGGGGCGAGGGCAGGCTTGCCGCGTTGAGCGATTTCTTCGGCAGGCGCTCGCAGGCCGGCGGCGGGCATTCCCCGCGTCAGAGTACCGCGCTGCTGCTGACCCGCCGCATGGTGGAGCTGCAAGGTGCCGCGCTGACGGCCGAGAACTGCGGCGACACCGAAAACGTCACGGTCTGCATTGCCGTGCGCTTTCCCCGCGTGAAGACGGCCAGTCCGGCCTGAGCACTTTTTACCGCATGGCGCACAATCTGCAGCGCCACCGCGAGCCCCTCCTTTCACTTTTTCCGGCCGGTTCCGGACATGACGCGCCGCTGCGCGCACCCCGCCACGGCGGCGCGCGCGGTGTGCGGCGCTGGCCCGGCGTTTGCATCGCTCAGAGACGGAGCCCCGCATACAAGGGACCCGAATTCGATTCCGAACAGGAGAGATGCCATGTCACATGCCCATGCTTCGAAGGGTTCGCACAAGCCTTCGGCCAAGCCGTCGAACAAGCCGTCTACCCAGTCGGCGGACAAGGCCGGGGCCGGCAAGTCTGACAAGTCCGGCAAGACCTACCAGGCTGCCGTGGATGAATCGCTCGACATGACCTTCCCGGCCAGTGACCCGATTTCGCCCGGGGCTGCCGAACACGCCGAGCGCCAGACCGCGACGCGCCGCGACGACGTGGACTGGAAGCTCAAGAAGGGCAGCGAACACCAGCCCGCCGGCGAAAAGGCCGCGGCGCATCGCACCGGCGTCAGCGATCGCGGCGACAAGAAGCGTTGAGTGGGGATGGGGCCAGGAACTGCCAAGGGCGATTTCCTCGCCCGTGCGGTCGTGATGTGATCGCTGCCCCACCCTCGCACTGCAACATGCCTTTGAACGGAGCCTCAGGATGTCTACGATCATCGCAGGACGATTCGAAACGTTTGCCCGGGCCGAGACTGCTGCATCACGTTTGATGGCCAAGGGCGTCAGGCAGGACGATCTGACCATGTTCTATGTGAATCCGCCAGGTCAGCACGGCACCTTCCCCATAGGGGGAGACGAGGCCGTGGACCCCGGTGCGCGCAAGGCTGGCCCCGGTGCCGGGCGAGGCATCGCGATCGGTGCCGTGCTGGGCTTTGCGGTCGGGATCTGTCTGGTGGCCGCCGCCCGCGCCTGGTTCGGCGCCGCGTCAGTGCAGCCGTGGGTGCTGGTGCTGGTCATGGCGTTTGCCACGGGCGTGGGTGCCTATGCCGGGTCGCTGATGGGAGCGCTGGCCGGCACCGAGCGCGGAACGGGCCCGGTACGGCACGCCGGCGTGCTGCTGGCTGCCCATGTCAGTGATGCCAACACGGCTCTGGTGGCCAGCGAACTGCGCCGTGGCGGCGCGCGCGATGTCGAGCGTGCGGAAGGCCAGTGGCGCGACGGCCGCTGGGAGGACTTCGACCCGCTGGCCCCGCCGGTGCCGGCGAGCCGCTAA
Organism: Cupriavidus sp. 86D6; assembly: GCF_057815095.1. Taxonomy (NCBI): domain Bacteria; kingdom Pseudomonadati; phylum Pseudomonadota; class Betaproteobacteria; order Burkholderiales; family Burkholderiaceae; genus Cupriavidus; species Cupriavidus sp. 86D6. The sequence goes on from NZ_JBYPSB010000005.1 coordinate 404,119, forward strand.
CCGGACGGACTGGGCACCGCCCGACGTCTTTTGACTTTGCAGTGCTTTGCCGTTCAACTGTCCACACCTGGAGGAACCGCTCATGAAGCCCATGGACCCGCAGACCCCGCCCGCCGGTGCGCCGCCGCGCGGCGCGTCTATCATTGGCGACGTTGACCAGACCACGGCCGGATGCGGGCCGTTCGTGATGGCGTCCGACACGCTCGAGGGCAACAAGGTGGTCGATCCGTCCGGCGAGGAAATCGGCACCATCGACCACATCATGCTCGACGTGCTCGGCGGCCGTATCGCCTATGCGGTGCTGGCGATGGGCGGCTTTCTGGGTATCGGCGAAAAGCTCCACGCGCTGCCATGGTCGGCGCTGACGCTGGACACGCGTCGCAAGTGCTTTGTGCTCGGCATTGAAAAGGAGCGCATCAAGGCCGCGCCGGGCTTCGACAAGGAGCACTGGCCCACCATGGCGAATTCGCAGTGGGCCACCAGCATCCACGAGTACTACGGCATTTCGCCGTACTGGGAAAAGGACCGGTACGACCCGTGGGCCTGAGCGGCCTGGGCTAGCCGGAGTGCCGGCAGGCGCGGCGTTCAGCCGGCGCCTGGCTGGCTCGTGCGGCCCCGTTCCCCTTTCCGGGGGGCGGGGCCGCATCCGTTGCTAGACCTTGTGATTGATCTGCCCAGGCGGCTTCTCTGCCGGGTCGGCGCGCATGCCCGTGGCCTGCGCCGGCTGCCCGGGGGCTTCGCGCGGCGGCGGCACCCGCGTCGTCAACCGGTTCGATACGCCTAGGATGCCCGGCGGCGTCGATGCAGCCTTTTCGATGCGCTGGGCGATGTCGATGTCCTCGACCTGGCCCGTGATGGTCACGCGGCGTTCCACTACATGTACCGCCACGCCGTCCGGCATGTCACCGCCGCAAAATTCCGCGATACAGGTACCGACACGCTCGCGCAGCAGTTCGTCTTCGTCGTCGGGGCTGGTTCGGCGGGGTGCTTCGCTTTCCGTTTGCATGATGGCGGTCCTCGTCTGGTAAGTGATGGCGCGCGGCGGTAAGGCCGCGTCCGGCATGCCGGTGAGACGCAATCGCCATGCCCACCGGGGCACCCGGGTATCCGGATCGTTGCTTGTAAAAACGACATGTCACGGTGCCGGATGACATCCTTGTAGGACGCCACCGACTGAAACTGCGTTGGGGTGCTCCCTACAATGTAGACAGTCCTGCCTTGCCACGGGAGCGTTTCATGCCACATCAGCCCACGCGTCGCCGTCTGTTTCACTTGTTCGACCGCTTTGCCGGTGCCGCCACCCGCCAGGCCGGCTCGCCGGTGGCCTTCGCGCTCGCCGTCTTCGTCGTCCTGGCCTGGGCCGTCACCGGTCCGCTCTTCGGCTATTCCGAAACCTGGCAGCTCGTGATCAACACGGGTACCACCATCGTCACCTTTCTGATGGTGTTCCTGATCCAGCAGAGCCAGAACAAGGACGCCATGGCGGTTCACCTGAAGCTCAACGAACTGCTGGCGTCGCATCGCGAGGCCAGCAACCACCTGGTGTCCATCGAGGACCTTGACGAGGAAGAACTGCGCCAGCTGGTGACGTTCTATCGCCATCTGGCCGAACTGGCCGACGAGGAGGGCGGCGTCAAGTGCAGCCATTCCATCGACGAAGCCAACGTGAATCACGCCGAAAAGTCCCGCGTGCGGCACGCCCGCCGCAAACCGGTTGATGACGCCCAGGCGTCTGCCGCGGCGTAGCCACAGGCAACCGGCTACACCCGCATCTGAAACGCTGAAACGTTCAACACGCGGCCTGGCCGCAGAGGAGCCCGACTTGGCAACCCCGACTCCCGATGCAGCAGCGACTTCGGTGGCCATGGAGGCCGCGCCGGCCCCCGATCCGCAGCCACGCGACGTACGCGTGGTGGTGTACGGCCGCGCCGATTGCGATGACCCGGGCAGCCACCAGGGCGCCACGCTCAAGGGCATTGCCCAGCGGGTGGCCAGGCTTGCCGGCTTCACGTTCGCCGGCAGCTACGACGCGGCCACGCACCGACCCGCGGATGGCCGGCTCTATTTCGTGCCAGCCGATACGCTGACCGGCGTCGACAGCGCGCGCCAGCTTGGCATCGCCGGGGCGGACGACCTGCTGGGCGGTGTGGTGCCGCATGCGTTCATCGCGACCAAGGCGATCTCGCACGGGCGGGTTGCGCCCGACGCTGCCGTCCCCGCCGGGTGGAGCGACACGTTCGCCGCGCGCATACACGCGCACGTGCTGCCCGGCTTCACGGCATTCTCGATCGACGACGCCAGCCGTGGCGCACGGGCGATGCTTCGCGATGGCAAGGTCCGCATCAAGGAACCGTGCGGGATTGGCGGCCTTGGCCAGCAGGTGGTGGCGACCGAGGCGGAGCTGGACCAGGCGCTGCAGGCGCTGGACGCGGAGCGCGTGAAGCGCGAAGGGCTGGTGCTGGAGCGCAATCTGGACGACGTGATCACGTTCAGCGTGGGGCAGATACAGATCGGCGACCTGTGCGCCAGCTACTGCGGCACGCAGGACCTGACGCCCGACAATACCGGCCGGAAGGTCTATGGCGGGTCCACGCTGCGCGTGGTCCGTGGCACGCTCGAAGATCTGCTGACGCATCCGCTCGAAGTCCACCAGCGCGACGCCGTGCAGGCCGCGTTGGCCTATCACGCGGCGGCCATCGAGTGCTTTCCCGGTTCGGTGATGTCGCGCTGCAACTACGATGTGGCGTTCGGCACCGACAACGGCAGGCCCCGGCTGGGCGTGCTGGAACAGTCGTGGCGCGTGGGCGGCGCCACGGGCGCGGAACTGGCGGCGCTGGCCGCGTTCCGTGACGATCCGCAATGCGTGCGCGCGACGGCGTGTACACGCGAGATCTACGGCAAGGACGCCACCGTGCCCGACGATGCAGACGTCTATTTTCAGGGAGAAGACCGCAGTGTCGGGGCACTGACCAAATACGCAAGACTGGAGTCCACATCCGATGGCCACGCATGAAGAATCGATACAGATCCATACCGAAGGGGGGATGATCGCGGGCACCGTGATCTCGCCCGCCACCAAGCTGCCCGGCGTGCTGTTCGTGCATGGCTGGGGTGGCAGCCAGCAGCAGTACCTGGCCCGCGCCCGCGAGGTGGCCGGCCTGGGCGCGGTCTGCATGACCTTCGACCTGACCGGACACGCCGGCACGTCTTCGCAATACGAGACGGTCAGCCGCATGCGCAACCTGGCCGATGTGCTGGCCGCCTACGACATGCTGGTGCGGCATCCCGAGGTGGACCGCAACGCCATTGCGGTGGTGGGCAGCAGCTACGGCGGCTACCTGGCCGCGGTGCTGTGCGAACTCAGGCCCGTGCGCTGGCTCGCGTTTCGTGCCCCGGCGCTGTACATGGACGAAGGCTGGGAGTCGCCCAAACGGCAACTGCACCGCGACCAGGACCTGGTGGCCTACCGTCGCAAGGTGGTGGCCGCCGACACCAATCGCGCGCTGCGCGCCTGCACGAACTTCAAGGGCGATGTGCTGGTGGTGGCCTCGCAGCACGACAATATCGTGCCGCACACGGCGGTGCTGAGCTACGTGGATGCCTGTATCCAGGCCAGTTCGATCACCTACCGCGTGCTCAAGGGCGCCGACCACGGACTGACCAGCGAGGATAGCCAGCGTGCCTATACCAAGCTGCTGCTGGGCTGGCTGCGCGAGATGGTGACCGAGGCACGCACCGGGCCCGCTGTGGCTGCGCGGCCGTCCAAGGCATCGACCGCGCCGAAGACCCCGCATCACGACGACGGGCTGGAGCCCGCGCGCAACGATGACGGCGGCGAGGACAAGGCGCGCGAGGCAATGCTGGCCGGCGGGGACGACGACGAGAACGACCCCCAGGTCATCGCCGCGCAGCCGCCGGCAGGGCGCGGCGCCTGACCGCGGATCAGCGGCGGGCGGTCACGCGCCGGTCCATCGCGCGCGCCTGGTTCAGGTGGTCGCGCAGCGCCGGCAGCAGGCGGGCGGCAAAGGCGCGCAGGGCGGGGTCCTTGCCGCGCGTGGCCTGGTTCTGGAACAGCAGCACGGCCTGCTCGTGCGCGTCGATGCCAATGGTCCGGATATAGGCCTGGTCGAATTCATCATCCTTGAGCGATTTCAGCCGGGTCAACTCCGGCGCCTCCGGCACGCGATCCTGCGGCGTAATGCCCTTGTCGGCGGCGATGCGGCGCAATGTGCCCAGGGCCTCCTTGTGCGCTTTCAACATCTGCTGCGCGAATGCGTGGACCTTCGGATCCTTCGACACTTCGAGCGCCATTTCACTGGCCGCGATCTCCATGTGGCTGGTCATCTGCGCTTCATCCACAAAGCGCAGGTCGTCGGTGGACAGCGACACGGCGGGCGGCTTGGCCGGTGTGGGCGGGGTCGGCGCCAGCGGTGTACCGGGGGCGGACTGTGCGGCGGGGGGTGCGGCGAGCGCCGGCGACATTGCTGCGGCGCCGCACACGGCGATGACGGCGGCAGCCACATGGCGTGGCCATCGCCGGGGTGTGTGTTCTGGTCTGCGATGTTCGGGCATGACGGGGCTCCTTCATTTGCCTTTCGGCGAGATGGATGGGCGGCATGTACGCGATCCAGTCGCGCAAGAAGCATTCCCGTTCGGCGATGAAATTTGCAAAGCAGGCTGGCTGCGCCATTTTCGATCGGTAAAAAATGCAAGCGTGTGGGGCGTCACCTCGTTCGGCAGCCCATCGTGCGATGGCATGCCTCATGCGTAGGCGCATGCACATGAGCCCGACCACCGTCGCCAAGCCCGACACACAGACCCCTTCGCTCGACGCAGCCTTGCGCAAGGCGGGGCTGCATCATGTCGACGACAGCCAGCCGGGCATCTCCCGGCGGCGTACGGGCAAGGGCTTCACGTATGTCCTGCCTGACGGCAAACGCGTGGACGCCGTCACGCAGGCGCGCATCGATGCGCTGGCGATCCCGCCCGCCTACGAATCGGTCTGGATCTGCCTGGACCCAGACGGCCACCTGCAGGCCACGGGCCGCGACGCGCGCGGCCGCAAGCAGTATCTGTATCACCCCGACTGGGCCGCGCTGCGCGACGCCGACAAGTACGCCCGGCTGATGGCCTTCGGGCAGGCGCTGCCCCATCTGCGCCGCCGCGTGGCCCGCGACCTCGCGCGCAATGGCATGCCGCGCGAGAAGGTGCTGGCCGCCGTGGTGACGCTGCTGGACGCCACGCTGGTGCGCGTGGGAACGCCGCGCTACGCAGCCCAGAACCGCACCTACGGGCTGACCACGCTCAAGCGGAAGCACGTGGCCGTGCAAGGCAGCCGCCTGCGCTTTCAGTTCACCGGCAAGAGCGGCGTCACGCATGACGTGTCGGTCAACGACGCGCGGCTGGCGCGGGTGGTGCGCAATTGCGCGGACCTGCCGGGCCAGCAGTTGTTCAAGTACAAGGACAGCGATGGCGAGGTACGCGAGATCGGCTCGTCCGATGTCAATGCCTATCTGCACGAGGTGACGGGCGGCGAGTTCACGGCCAAGGACTTCCGCACCTGGGGGGGCAGCGTGCATGCGCTGGCGCTGCTGCGCAAGACCCGCGCCGATACCGAGGCGGCACGCAAGAAGGCGATGGTGGAGGTGATTCGCAGCGTGGCGCAGCGGCTGCGCAACACGGTGGCGGTCTGCCGCAAATGCTATGTGCATCCGGACGTGCTGGCTGCATTCATGGCCGATGCATTGCAGGCTTTACCGGCACCGCGTACAGCGGCGCGCCTCCGTACCGACGAGGCGCGGTTGCTGGCGTTGCTGGAAAGTACCGCCACGCTCGCGGGAACGGCGCGCAGGGCGGCGTAGCCCGGGGGCAAGGGGGCGCGCGGCCGCACGGCTTCAACCGGCACGGCAATTGCATTGATTCCTTGTACCGACAACAAGCAGAACACGCATAGCAATCGAGGCGCAAGGTGGAACACGCAGTCATCGGTTACCTCGGGGCTGACAGCAGCAGCCCGGCAACCTTTCTCACGGAAACGCGTCAGTCGCTTTCCACTGCTGGAAATTCCCTCACATCCGATGTCGCCAATGTCGCCAACGTTGCCGGCGACCACAGCGCAGCCGGCTCCGGCCGTATGGCGCGGCGGATCTCGCCAGCCCGGCTCGCCGCGAAGGCGCAGCATGGCAAAGGCGCCTCGGCGCGCGCGCCGCGCGGCAAAGACCTGCGCCAGGCACGCGTGCTGATGCAGGCGTTGTGCGAGATGCGACTGGTGCTGGGCAAGGACGGCGAGGCGCTTTCGCCCGCCGCGCTCGACGGCCGGCATACCGCGACCATGGCGCTGTGGCAGAACCGTACGCGATCGCTGTACACGCAGCCCGATGTGGAACGCAGCATCGAGGCGCGCCTGGACGCAGGCTTTCGCCACGCTCGCCGGGGCAACCCGCGCGAGGCGGCAGGCGAGTTCAAGCGCGCCTACCTGCTGCTGTGCTGCGTGCTCACGCTGGCACGCGACAATGCGCGGGCGCAGGCACGGGTCGGCGCGGGGCGCAGGGCGGCCGAATGACGTCTGGCGTCTGCCGACCGCCTTCCGGCGACCGCGGACCGATCGGCATCACGCCTTGCCACGCGTCTTCTTGCAGGGGCCGAGATAGCCGGGAAGGTCGCGCGCCTTCGGGCTCGTCGCGAGCTGCAGACCCTTGGCAAGGGCGGCCGCAAAGGTGTGGTGGGTATCCAGCGGGCCCTTGATGTGATTGCGGAAGAAGTCGGCCCAGCGAAAGTCGGAATAGGCGGTCTTGACCTTGCGATAGCCGCCGGCCAGCTGGACGAATGCTTCCAGGCTGCGGTATGGGTCGTCGCGCATGCTGTGGACGTCGACCGGCAATTCACTGATCGGCCGGCGCCGCCCGCGTTCATCGTAAGGGTGGACCATGTGGTCGTCGGTCATCCGCTTCCAGAACTTGCGGATCGACAGGTGGCTCAAGTCGTTGCGCACAAGGGCCGGCACCATGTCGATGCCCATGTCCTGCCATGCGCGCACCCAGTGGTGATGATCGACGATATACAGCGTTTGCTCGGGGCCGATCACGACATGCACGCGATGCTGGTCCAGAAAGGCCGGCAAGTCGGCATGGTCCAGCCGGCGGGTGACATGCATCTTCTGCGCGACGTGGTACGCGCCCACGGTGATCTGCGTGGGACGCAGATAAGCGATGGGCACCATCAGTGCCGCATCCTTGCCAAGCCGCCTCTTGCGTTTTGCCATGGGTATCGGGCCTCCGGAGCAGGAACTGGCCGGGAAGCAGCAAGGTTTGTGCCGTGCCCCTCAGGCTCGACCGTGCGTCCCTTCGGCAATCGTTGCCACGCCTTGTAACCGTTACGCATCTCCGGGGGCGCCAGGCGCGCCGACGCGTTCGCCGGAGGTCCGCCCGACGCGGGCTGCGAATGGGCCGCCAAGGTCCGGCGACGCGGCACGGAATTTGCGCCACATGTTTGCATTGATCATCCCACCGGAAGCGCCCATGTCCACCCCAAGCAAACTCCCGCCACAGCATCAGGACCGCCAGCCCGGCCTGGAAAACGAAATGGTGCCCAAGCCCGACAGCGGCGCCGACGACTATGTCGGCAGTGGGCGCCTGAAGGGCAAGGTGGCGCTGGTAACCGGCGGCGACAGCGGCATCGGCCGTGCCATCGCCGTGGCATTTGCCCGCGAGGGCGCCGATGTTGCCTTCGCCTACCTTGACGAGCAGGACGATGCGCGGGAGACCGAGAGGCTGGTCACCGAGGCCGGGCAGCGCGCACTGGCCATCGCCGGCGATATCGGCGAGGTGGAACACGCAGACAAGGTGGTGGCAGACACGCTAAAGACGTTCGGCCGGCTCGATGTACTGGTCAACAATGCGGCAGAGCAGCATCCCCAGGAATCGCTGGAAGACGTCAGCGCCGCCCAACTGGAGCGCACGTTCCGGACCAACGTGTTCGCGATGTTTCATGTGACGCGTGCGGCGCTGCCGCACCTGGGGCAGGGCAGCGTGATCCTCAACACGACATCGGTCACCGCGTATCGCGGCAGTGCGCATCTGCTGGACTACTCTGCTACCAAGGGCGCCATCGTGGCCTTTACGCGCTCGCTGGCGCTGCAGGTGGTGGAGCGCGGCATCCGCGTCAACGGCGTGGCGCCGGGCCCGATCTGGACGCCACTGATTCCATCGACCTTTACCGCCGAGGAAGTGGCCGAGTTTGGCAAGAAAACGCCAATGGGTCGTCCGGGGCAGCCATTCGAAGTGGCGGCGGGCTACGTATTCCTGGCGTCCGATGCGGCAAGCTATATCACCGGACAGATCCTCCATATCAACGGCGGCGAAGTCGTCAACGCCTGAACACAGGGAGAAACTTCATGTCTTCGATTGTTGCCGGGCGCTTCGCGTCCATCCCCGATGCCGAGCAGGCAGCGCAGAAGCTGTATGCGCGCGGCTTTTCCGTGTGGGACGTGTCGATCATGTCCGTGGACCCGGGCGGCGCCCGCCCGCCGGGCGTCTTGCTGGCGGCCCGCGCCAAGGGCGAGCGCCGTGACGAGGCGCTGGACGTGCTGCGTGAAGCCGGGGCCTGCGACTGCGAGGAGGCCAAGGGCAAGTGGGAAGGCGGCCAGTGGGCCGATTTCGATCCCGCACGCGCGCCCGCACTGCTGGACGCGGCCGAGGGCGAATGCTGGCCGATCCCGGGTCAGGGCGCAGCCAAGGGGGCCGATGGCGATGCGCGGACCGCGCACGCCGCGCCGGTGGCGCAGGAAGCCGTGGCCGAGGACAGCACGGGCAACGAGGACCCGGGCAGCGAACTCGAACACTACGTCGACCGCCAGGTCGCCAGTCATAACTGACCCTGAAAGACGCGCCGATGGTGACGCATGCCACGGCCGAGCTCGACACGCTCCGGCCCACCCAGATCACGCTGGGAATCTATCAGGTGCACGAGAAGATGGACGTTTCGGCCCGGCCGCGCAGCAACGCGGCGCAGAAGCGTTTCCTGGAAGCGCACCGCATCCAGACCATCGCCGGTCCGGGCGGCGCGCTATATATCGCCGACCACCATCATTGGGCCCGCGCGTGGCTCGAACTTGGCTGGCGCGAGGCACCCGTGGCCATCATCGACGATCTGAGCCACCTGGCGCCGGGCAAGTTCTGGAAGCGGATGCGCGAACTGGGCCATCTGCATCCTTACGACGAACACGGCGAACACCTGTCGTCCAAGGACCTGCCGCCCACGGTCATGGGCATGCGCGACGACCCGTATCGCAGCCTGGCGGCGTTTACGCGTAATGCGGGCGCCTACCGCAAGCCGGGCAACGCTTATGGCGATTTTCAGTGGGCGGGGTTTTTTCGCCGGCACGTGGCAGAAGACATGGAAAGCATTCCAGGCTTCGCACGCGCGATGATCCAGGCCATCCAGCTCGCGCGAAGCAGCAAGGCCAGGCGCCTGCCGGGCTTTGTGGGCAAGTGCCAGCGGACGGGGTGAGGGCAGACGGAAGACGTGAAAACGCCGCGAGGGGAACGCCCCCTTGTCCTGCGGAAGGAGGCGCCCGCCCGCGGCGTGTGCCGGAGGCCGGCCAGGCCTAGCTCTTGGTCTTGTGCGTGGGCTTGCCCTTTTGCTTGGTACTTGCCATCTTCTTCAGTTCCCCTTCGCTCATCGACTTGGCCATCGACTTCGATGCCCCCTTGAGCGAACTGGCCTTGCGCTCGCCGCGCTTTGCTGACAAGGCGGCTCCGGCCGCCATCTGCTGTGCCTTGGATTTGGCTGGCATGTCGATCTCCTTCGGTTCGCGGTGAATGCCCCCGGATCGGCTAGATCCGGCCCAACACAACCAGGAGCACGACAATGATGACGATCAGCCCCAGGCCGCCGCTTGGCCCGTAGCCCCAGCCGGAACTGTACGGCCACGTTGGCAATGCGCCAATCAATAGCAGGACGAGGACGATCAGAAGAATGGTGCCGATACCCATAGTGCGCTCCTTTGTTGTGGTGCTACCGACGCTGCGGCTTTGGGGCCGCCGCGCGGCTGTCCCTGTTATTTGCAGGTTAGGACAGCACCACTCGCGCCAGAGGCGGGCAGGGGCTGATATGGGTGTAGGAATAAGACGACGCCTGCGGCCCATGCCTGCGAGGCGCCATCTGGCCGGCCGGCGCGGCCGCTGGCTCAGAACGCCGCGCGGTAGATGGCGAACGCGTCGGTCTCGGTGACTTCGCGCGGATTGTTGACGAGCAGGCGCGTTTGCAGCATGGCATCGCTGGCCAGCCGGTTCAGGTCCGGCTCCTTGACGCCCACCTCGCGCAGCGTCCGTGGAATGCCGGTGGCCTCGACCAGGCTCTCGATGTGGGCAATCAGGGCGGCCGTCTTGGTCTCGTCGCTGCCGGTGGTGCCGGGCAGCACGACGTCGCACAGTTCGCCATACCGTTTGCATGCCGCAGGCGCGTTGAACTTCATCACGTGCGGCAGCACCAGCGCGTTGGACAGGCCGTGCGCCACGTGGAAGATGCCGCCAATCGGATAGGCCAGCGCATGCACGGCCGCGACCGGAGCATTGGCGAACGACTGGCCTGCAAACATCGCGCCCAGCAGCATGGCCTCGCGGGCAGCCAGGTCGTGGCCGTTGTCGCAGGCGCGCATCAGGTTCTGCGACAGCAGTTCCAGCGCCCGCACGGCCAGCATGTCGGAGACCGGGTTCTTCAGATGCGCACTGGTGTAGGCCTCGATGGCATGGACCATCGCGTCGATGCCGGTTGCCGCCGTGGCGCCGCGCGGCAGGCCCAGCGTCAGTTCCGCATCGAGAATGGCCAGGTCGGCAAACAGCTGCGGCGCCACCACCCCCATCTTGGTGGTCTCGCCCGTGGTGACGATCGACACGGCCGTGACTTCGGACCCCGTGCCCGCCGTGGTGGGCATCTGCACCAGCGGCAGCCGCGTGCCGGTGACCTTCTTCACGCCATACATGTCCTTGATGGACTGGGTGGCCGGCAGCAGCACCGCAATCAGCTTGGCTACGTCCATCGAGGAGCCGCCGCCCAGGCCAAGTACCACTTCGGCATCGGCCTGCCGGGCCCGTTCGGTGGCTTCCAGCACGACATGCTCGGGCGGATCGGCGACAACGTCGTCGATCACGGTCACTTGCCAGTCATGCTTGCCCAGGTCTTCCAGTGCCGGCGTCAGCAGCCCGCTCCTGGCCAGGAAGCCATCGGTGATCACGCACAGGCGCCGCGCCTGCGGAAACGCCTCGCGCAGCAGCGCGCCCAGGCGGCGCGCCGCGCCGGATTCGACGACGACCGTCGGGACGGTCTGGAAGCGGAACGGGTTCATGATGTCTCCGGGGGTATGAGTCTTTTGGGGTGCCTCCCTCTCCCGCCAGCGGGTGAGGCGAGCCACACGTGGCAACCTTACACCTGCAGGCAAAGATACTTGATCTCGAGGTATTCCTCGATGCCGTGGCGCGAGCCTTCGCGGCCGACGCCCGACTGCTTGATGCCGCCGAACGGCGCCACCTCGTTCGAGATCAGGCCGGTGTTGAGACCCACCATGCCGTACTCCAGCGCCTCGCCGGTACGCCACGCGCGGGCGATGTCGCGCGTGTACAGGTAGGCCGCCAGGCCGAACTCGGTGTCATTGGCGGCGGCCACCGCCTCGGCGTCGGTCTTGAAACGGAACAGCGGCGCCACCGGCCCGAAGATTTCCTCGCGCGCCACGCGCATGTCTGCCGTGGCGCCCGTGATCACGGTGGGCGTGTAGAACGTGCCGCCCAGCTTGTGCTTGCCGCCGCCGGTCAGCACGCGGGCGCCCTTGGACGTGGCGTCGTCCATCAGCGACACCACCTTGTCGATGGCGGCGTCCTCGATCAGCGGGCCGATGACCACGCCGTCTTCCAGGCCATTGCCCACGCGCAGCTGGCTGGTGCGCTCGGCGAACTTGGCGGCGAAGGCATCGTAGATGCCGTCCTGGATATAGAAGCGGTTGGCGCAGACGCAGGTCTGGCCGCCATTGCGATACTTGGCCGCGATGGCGCCTTCGACGGCGGCATCGACATCGGCGTCGTCAAACACGATGAACGGCGCGTTGCCGCCCAGTTCCAGCGACAGGCGCTTGACCGTGGGCGCGGACTGCGCCATCAGGATGCGGCCCACTTCGGTCGAGCCCGTGAACGACAGCTTGCGCACGATGGGGCTGGCCGTCAGCACGGCACCGATGGTTTTGGCGTCGCCGGTCACCACCTGCAGCACGCCGGCCGGCACGCCTGCGCGATGGGCCAGTTCGGCCAGCGCAAACGCCGACAGCGGCGTCAGTTCGGCGGGCTTGATGACGATGGCGCAGCCTGCAGCCAGGGCCGGCGCCGCCTTGCGCGTGATCATGGCGGCGGGGAAGTTCCAGGGCGTGATGGCGGCGCAGACGCCCACCGGCTGGCGTAGCGTGACCAGCCGCTTGTCGGCGGCGGGGCTGGCCAGCACCTCGCCGTCCACGCGCTTGGCTTGCTCGGCGAACCATTCGATAAAGCTGGCGGCGTAGGCGATCTCGCCCTTGGCTTCGGCCAGCGGCTTGCCTTGCTCGCGGGTCATCAGGTAGGCCAGATCGTCGGTATTGGCCACCATCAGGTCGAACCAGCGGCGCAGAATGCTGGCGCGTGCCTTGCCGGTCAGCGCGGCCCAGCTTTTCTGGGCCACTTCGGCGGCCGCGACCGCGCGCTGCGTTTCGGCGGTGCCCAGGTCGGCCACCTTGGCGATGACCTCGCCCGTGGCCGGATCGGTCACATCGAACGTGGCGCCCGAATCGGCAGACAGCCATTGGCCGTCCACATAGGCCTGCTGGCGAAACAGCGAAGGATCCTTGAGTTGCATGGCGAATTTCCCCGAAGTCGCGAATACAGGCCTGCCGATCAAATCGCTTGCCTGCGTTCAATAGATTGAACTATATTCCGTATGTCGAACGATGCCCCGATCATACGCCCATGCCGGGCAGACCGCCAGTAGGGCGCCCGCGTTCCGTATGGTGCAGGCGCGTGCCGTCTGCGCGCCCTGTCAGCGAGTTTTTCATCCATGCCCAAATCCGCCTACGCCACCGCCGCCGATCCCGATGCCCCCGGCAGCACTGCGAACCGGCCCACGTCGCCTGCCGTGGTACGGGCCGTGCAGGTGCTCGATGCCATCGCCGCGTCGTCCGATCCGTTGACGCTGGCCGATCTGACCCGGCTGACCCGGGCGCCCAAGAGTTCGCTGCATGGCATGTGCGACACGCTTGTGCAACTGCAACTGGTCAAGCGGCTGCCCGGCGGGGCGATGGCGCTGGGTCCGCACGTGATGACCTGGGCCAACGCGTTCCTGGCGCAGACGCAGATCACCGAGGAATTCCGCACGCTGTGGGATCAGACCGACGCCTTCCACGACGCCACGGTCACGCTGTCGATGCTGGAAGGGGACGAAGTGGTCTACCTGGCCTGCCAGAACGGCGACCGCCCGCTGGGCGTGACGTTCCGCATCGGCATGCGCCTGCCGGCGCCATACACGGCCACGGGCAAGGCCATGCTCAGCACGCTGCCTGCCGCGGATGTGCAGCGGCTGTTCGCCGACGGCCTGCCGCCGCCGCTCACCCGGGCTAGCGTGGCCTCGACGGACGCGCTGGCCGCCGAACTGCAGCAGGTGCGGGCGATCGGCTATTCGGTCGACAACGGCCAGATGCGCGAGGGCATGACCTGTTTCGGCGCGCCCGTGTTCGACGCCCAGGCCGCCCGCGCCGCCGGCGCCATTGCCGTCAGCTATCTGACCAGCGAGATCGATACGGTCACGGGCGAGCGCATCGGCCAGCAGGTGCGCGCGCTGGCCGACCGGCTTTCGGCCAGGCTGGGCGCGCCGGCATCGGCGACGCACACCGTGGCGGCGCGTTGATCGTTCTCAACGTTTGCGTAGGGTCAAAGGCCCAATCTCGCTGAATCGCTAGCATCCGGGGGTTCCCCTTCCCGGATCATCACGCGATGACACAATCTTCGGCGACCCCCGTTCGCCGCCCTCAACTGGTAGCGCCGGCCGGATCGCTCGCGGCGCTGCGCATGGCCCTGCAGCATGGCGCCGACGCGGTCTACCTGGGCCTGCGCGATGCCACCAATGCCCGCAACTTCGGCGGCCTGAACTTCAGCGAGGACGATATCCGCACCGGCGTTGCCGAAGCGCGTGCGCGTGGCGCCGAGGTGCTGTTCGCCATCAACACGTTTGCCCAGATGGGCCATGTGGAGCGTTGGCACCATGCCGTGGACGCCGCTGCCGCGCTGGGGGCCGATGCCGTGATCATGGCCGACGCCGGGCTGATCGCCTACGCCGCGACGCGGCACCCGTCGCTGCGCATCCATCTTTCGGTACAGGGCTCGGCCACGCATGCCGACGCCATCGAATTGATGCGCGAGCAGTTCGGCATTCGTCGGGTAGTGCTGCCCCGGGTGCTGTCCGTGCCCCAGATTGCCCGGCTGGCCCGGCAGACCGATGTCGAACTGGAAGTCTTTGGCTTTGGCAGCCTGTGCGTGATGGCCGAGGGCCGCTGCCTGCTGTCCTCGTATGCCACGGGCGATTCCCCCAATAACAAGGGCGTCTGTTCGCCGGCCCATGCGGTGCGGTGGGACGAGCAGGACGGCACCATGCATGCGCGGCTGTCGGGCATCCTGATCGACAGCTATGCGCCGGGCGAGCCGGCAGGCTACCCCACGCTATGCAAGGGCCGCTTCACCGTGGAAGACGAGCGCGGCTACGTGCTGGAGGAACCGACCAGCCTCAATGCGGTGTCGTTGTTGCCGTCGCTGATCGATATCGGCATCGCGGCCATCAAGATCGAAGGCCGCCAGCGCAGCCCGCGCTATGTGGCCGATGTGGTGGGCGTGCTGCGCGCGGCCATCGACGACGCGTGCCGCGACCCGAAGCGGTTTGTCCCGCGCCAGGACTGGCAGGCCACGCTTGGCCGTCATGCCGAGGGCGACCAGGTGACGCAGGGCGCGTACGACCGGCCCTGGCGGTAATGCCATCCTCCCGGAGCGGCCCCGGCGCCGCCGGCCCGCTCCGCTTCCAGACCTGCCCATTTCCCGCCTCACATGGCAACCATGACCCTACTGAATCCCGAGCCGTTCCGCATCGCGCTCGGCCCGCTGTTGTACTACTGGCCACGCACGACGGTGCTGGAATTTTATGCATCGGTCGCCGACACGGCGGTCGACCGCGTTTATCTGGGCGAGGCGGTCTGCACGCGCCGGCACGAGATGCGCCTGGCAGACTGGATCGACATCGGGCAGATGTTGCGCGATGCCGGCAAGCAGGTGGTGCTCTCCACCCCGGTGCTGGTCGAGTCGGACAGCGATATCGCGGTGATGCGGCGGGTCTGCGCGCAGGAGGACTTCCTGGTGGAGGCCAACGACCTGGGCGCCGTGCATGGCATGCGCGGACGGCCCTTTATCGGCGGCCCGCATCTGAATGTCTATCACGCCGACACGCTGGCGTGGCTGGCCGGGCTGGGCGCGCAGGGCTGCGTGGTGCCGGTGGAGATGGATGGCACGACGATGACGGCGCTGGCGGCGGGCCGCCCGGCGGGGCTGGCGCTGGAAGCCATGGTCTGGGGGCGCATGCCGCTGGCGTTCTCGGCGCGGTGCTTTACCGCGCGGCATCACCGGCTGCGCAAGGACGCTTGCGATTTTCGCTGCATGGCGTATCCCGATGGCCTGGTGGCCAAAACCGGAGACGGCCAGGACTTTTTCACGCTCAACGGCATCCAGACCCAATCGGCGACCTGCCTCGATCTTTGCGCGCAGGTTTCGCAGATGGCGGCGGCCGGCATCGATGACGTGCGGGTCAGCCCGCACGCCACGGGCACGCGCGAAGTGATTGCCCATCTCGATGCCATCCGGCGCGGGGAACGCGCCGCATCGCCAAGCGCCGTGCTGCCGGCCGGCGCGGCCCCGAGCAATGGCTACTGGAGCGGCAAGCCGGGCATTCGCTGGCTGTCGGAGGAAGGGGCTGAGGCATGACGATTCTGCAATCGATGATGACGCGCGTGCATCGCCATATGCCCGCGCCGATGCGTGCGGCGCCGCTTGTCGTGGCCCTGGAGGCCATGCGCCGCGCGGGGTGGCTGGAACCGCCCGCGGCGCTGGATGGCCGCACGTTTTCGCTGACGGTGGATGACATGGGGCTGGAAGTGCGCTTCCAGTGCGTCAATGGACGGTTCCTGCCCGGTCCGTTCGACGGCCGGGAAACCGACCTGACGCTGCACGCGGCGGCGCTGAGCTACCTGCGGCTGATCAGCGGCGATGCCGACACCGATACGCTGTTCTTCCAGCGCCGCCTGTCGATCCGCGGCGATACGGCGCTCGGCCTCGAAGTCAAATACTGGCTCGATGCGGCGCCCCGGCCCGAATGGCTGGGCGCGCTGGCCCAGCGACTGTCGCTGCTGTTCCCCGAGCCGCGCGGCGCCTGAATCAGAACTCGGGCATGGCGCCACCGAAGCGGGTGCCGCGCTGCTTGTAGCACTGGCTGGCCCGCAGCACCGCGCACGGCGCGTCGGCCAGGCCGCCAACGGCGTCAAAGCGCGCCAGCGTGGTATGTAGTTCATTGGCGCTGCGGGCGTGAATCATCGCGAACAGGTTGTACTGCCACGCCGGCAGCCGCCGCGTGCGCCGGAAACACATCGTCACGTGCGGCACATGGGCAAGCCGCAGGCCGACCGCGTCCACCCGGGCATCGGGCACGTTCCAGACACACATCACGTTGTGGGTGTAGCCGAAGGGGCGGTGTCGCAGGATGGCGCCAAAGCGCCGGATCACGCCCGACTTTCGCCACCTGGCCAGCCGTGCCAGCGTTTCCGACAGGGCCAGTCCCGTACGCCGCGCCAGCGCGTGATACGGCTGCGGCGTCAGCGCCAGGCCCGATTCCAGCGCGGCGGCCAGCCGCCAGTCCGCCTCGTCCAGGTCGGGCCGTACCGGCGTATTCAACACCTGCGATGGCTGCAGCGGCGCACGGCGCGGGCTGCGCGTCACGCCCAGCGGCAGGCCCAGGTCGGTGCGGTATTCGCGTTCCAGGGGCAGGTCGATAGGCCGCTGGCCGATATCCATGGCAAGGCGGGACAGCACGCCATCGAGCATGGTGCGGTCGCGCGCACCGGCCACGAACCAGAGGTTGTAGCGATGGCCTTCGCGGGCATGGCTCTGGCTGATATCGGGATCGCTGTTGATGCGCTCGACCACGCGATCGATGCGTGCCGGCGGGATCGACAGCGCGGCGACGGTGCTGGCGCCGATGGTGTTGGGCGCGAAGACCGCGCCGATGCGGCTGACGCGTCCGTTGCCGACGTCGCGCGCCAGCAGGCTGAGCAAGGTGTGTTCCGAAAGGTCGAAGGCTGCGCCGGCGGCCTGGTAGGGCCGCGCGTGCAGCGGAAAGTCGTCCTGGATGCGGTTGTAGAGATCGTTTTCGTCGAACATGGCGTCGTACGCGGGGAGCGGGTTGTGCTGTCGGATCGGTGCGAGGGGAACGCACGGGGTCGATGCGCAGGCGCCATGTATTGCGACGAACCGGAGCACGCCCGCAGCATGCGGGCATGATCGTGAAGTTCGGTCGCGGCCTTGTTGACGGTTATCAAGCAGGATCGAGATGGTACGCCCCGGGTTTGCCTGAAGCGTTGCGCGCCATGCGCACGGCCACCAGGGCAATGCCCAGTGCCGCCAGCGGCGCGAGGGCCGCGATCCACGGCAGGGCCTGCAGTCCCGGCCCGTGATCCACCACCGTGCCGCCCAGCCAGGCGCCGAGTCCGTTGCCAAGGTTGAAGGCGGCGATGTTGAAGCTCGATGCCAGGTTCTGGCCGGCGCCCTGGGCGTGGCGCAGGACGCGCAACTGGAGCGGCGACACCGTGGAGAACGCCGCGATGCCCAGCACGCCGACAAAGACCACCATGGCCACGGCATGGTGCAGCGACAGCGTCATGCTGGCCAGCACCACCGTCAGCGCCAGCAGCGCGCCAAGCAGGGCGCCGGTGGGTCGCCGGTCGGCCATGCGCCCGCCCAGGATATTGCCGATGATCATGCCGCCGCCAAACAGCAGCAGGATCGGCGACACCGCGCTCTCGGCGAAGCCGGTGACGCGCGTCAACATCGGCTGGATGTAGGTGATCACGGCAAACGTGCCGAGCGCCTGCAGCACCGTCATCAGCAGACCCAGCAGCACCTGCGGGCGGCCGATGGTTTTCAGTTCGTCGACGAGCCGTACGGGCGCGGTGTCGTCGCGGCTGGATTGCACCAGCAGCGCGATCACCGTCAACGACACGAGGCCGATCGCCGTCATGGCCCAGAACGTCGAGCGCCAGCCGAACTGCAGGCCCAGCCACGCACCGGCCGGCATGCCGAGCAGCGTGGCGAGCGTCAGGCCGGAGAACATCACGGAAATGGCCGAAGCGCGACGGTTGGCCGGCACCAGGCCCGTGGCCACCACCGCGCCCACGCCGAAGAACGTGCCGTGCGTCAGCGATGTGACCACGCGGGCAATCATCAGCGTGGTGTAGTCGGGCGCCAGCGCGCAGGCCGCGTTGCCGACGGTGTAGATCATCATCAGCGCCATCAGCACGGCCTTGCGCGGCATGCGGCGGGTGAGCAGCGTCAGGACAGGCGCGCCGGCAAATACGCCCAGCGCGTAGCCCGACACCAGCATGCCGGCCGCGGCGATGGTCACGCCCAGGTCGGCCGACACCTGCAGCAGCAGGCCCATGATGACGAACTCCGCGCAGCCGATGCCGAACGATCCGGCCGTCAGCGCATACAGGGCGGCGGGCATCCGCGTGCGCGGGCCGGCGGAGGGGGAAGAGGGGGACGCAGCCATGGAAATCTCCATTGGAAGCCGGCGGGGGGCCGACGGTGGGATGGCGGGGAAGGCAGCAGTGTCGGCCTTTCCCATCTTCTTAAAAACAGGCAATATCGATAATCACTTTCAAGATTTCATTGAGAATCATGGATCGCATTGCGGACATCGGGCTTTTTCTGCGGGTTCTGGATCAGGGATCGATCAGTGCGGCGGCGCGCAGCCTGGACATCTCGGTGGCCGTGGCCAGCCAGCGCCTGCAGCGGCTGGAGCGCGATCTCGGGGTGCGCCTGCTGCATCGCACCACGCGGCGCTTGCATGCCACGCCAGAGGGGGCGGTCCTGGCGGACCAGGGGCGGGCGCTGGTGGAAGACCTGGAGGCGTTGTCCGGTTCGCTGCGGCAGTCGGGGTCCGGCATCACGGGCACGCTGCGCGTGACCACCTCGGCCTCGTTCGGGCGCCAATACGTTTCGCCGCTGCTGACCGCGTTCCTGCGGCGATATCCCGGGGTCAACGTCAGCGTCCACCTGACCGACCATGTGCTGGATCTGGTCAGCAGCGGCTTCGACCTGGCGATCCGGATCGGGTCGCTGGAGGATTCCACGCTGGTGGCACGCAAGCTGGCGGACAATCAGCGGCTGCTATGCGCGTCGCCCGATTACCTGCGCGACCACGGCTGGCCCCAGACGCCACAGGATCTGGCCCGGCACCAGTGCCTGGTGCTGGTGGGGGCGCAGGGACGCGCGGATGTCTGGCGGTTCGACGACGGCAAGGGCGGCGAGATCGCGGTGCGAGTGCGCGGCAGGGTCGAAGCCAATACGGGCGAGCTGCTGGCCGACGCGGCGCTGGCGGGGTTCGGCATCGCCATGCATTCCACCTGGCATGTCTGCGACGACCTGCGGGCAGGCCGGCTGGTGCAGGTGCTGCCCGACCATCCCATCGCGGTCACCGGCATCTACGCGGTCATGCCGCAGCGCCGGCTGGTGCCGCCGCGCGTGCGCGCGTTCGTGGACTTCCTGGCCGAACATTGGAGCGTGGCGCCGCCGGGCATGCCCGACTTGGGTTCGGGCCGAACCTGACCTACATTCATTCGTTGCGGGCCGTTTGGGGGGGGGGGCGGCAGACCGTCGTCGAGCGCCCCGGTTGCCTATTTCTTGAGCAGTCCGGTGCGATACCGCACAGACTGGGCCCCGCCGGGGCGACATGGCAGGATATCCACAGAAACTGTGGATATCCTCAACGTGGTCCGGCCCACGTCGGCAATACCGCTGAAAAGCTATGCTCTGGCACCAACCTCGGTCAACTGTCAGCTTCGCGCCCGCTATGTGCAGGATTCCGATTGCCGCCGTGTCTGTTGTCGTCGCCCTGGCCTTGCCACTCGGGGGCTGCGTGTCATATTACCGCGTTCCGTCGGACGTGCCCTACGCCAGCGTACGCCTGCTGACCAGTACCGACGACCGGACGACATTCAACGTCCTGGACCCCGCCCGGTGTCCGTCGCCGCGTCCGCAGGTGCTGGCCGGAATGGGGCGCCAACTGGCCTCGATGGGACGCGATTCGACGCTGGACATGGCGGGCATGCCGCCCGAGCCACCGTCGCGCACGCGCGAGCGCAAGGTGCTGCCGGGCAAGCGGATCTATGTCGCCGTGACGTCGTACGCCGCGCCGCCGGCCGACGAGGCGCGCTGCGCCGCCGGGGTGTCGTTCGTCCCCCAGGTCAGTGGCCAATATGAAATCCGGTATATGCGGGACGAGGCCGCGACGCACTGCACGGCGCGCGTGCTGCGGCTGCAGCCCGATGCACAGGGCGGTGCAACGGTGGTCCAGGAGCCCACGCAGCAAGGGTTCAGGGCGCTGCGGCCGGAATACCTGTGCGAGGCCGGGGCGGACGTGAAGGCGGGGGCGGGGACGCGCTAGATGGCACGTCCCGCGAATCGGTGGAAGATCAGGCCTGTTCGATCAGGAATCGCTCGGGACGCTTGCCAAGCCATGCCGGTGCGCGGCCACGACCGGACCACGTCTTGCCGGTCTTCGGATCGCGATACTTGGGCGGCAGTGCCGCGGCGGCCTTGTGTGCCGCGCCGCTGCCGGCCGGACGTCCGCGACGGCGTTTCGGGGCGATGTCTTCGACGGTCAGATCATAATCGGCCATCAACTGGCGAATCTGTTCGATCACGCTGGCCACTTCATTGGCGCGCACTTCGCTGAGCTTTGCTTCCAGTGCTTCTTTTTCAGCCAGCAGTTGCTTGTAAGTTGGCATTTTTGGATCCCCGTTCAGATTGGCGGTGCATTGCGTAGGGCTGCAAAACGATCCGCATAACAAAAATATTACAAGAATTATCCGGAAAAGCACGATTCAAACGCGAATTCCAACGTGAATCGTGAAAACATTCGTCACAGTCCGGGCGTCAAATCGGATTGCCCTGGCTTTTATCGGAATGTTCCGGAATCTATTTGGCGGTCAATGGCGCCGGTCTGCATCCTAACCAGAATTGGTAATGCGAGGCAACCGCAAGCGCGGGATATTCATGTAGGCGCCGGCTGCGATCCCGGCAAATCGATGTCGATTTTTATCCAGCGAAGGCCGTTGCTTTCGTTGGCCTTTCATTCGCGGGGCGGGCAGCCGCCTGCAATGATTGTCAGTATTGGTATTTTTGTCAGGCGGGCGAATGGCCGGATGTGGATATAAAAAAAGGCCCCGGGGGAAAGTCCCGAGGGCCTGGAAATCCACCGGTCATCCCAGGTGGAGGAGACGCCGTTGCCTGCACCGTGGCCAATCGATGGCCATCGACCGCCACGGCGGAATTCTTCTGATGTTCCGGGAAGGCGCTTGTCAGATGGCCCAGCCGCCGGCGTAAAACGCGGCAAGCGCCACCGCAATGGCCACCGTGCCGACATTGAGCTTGCGCCATTCGCCGGCAACGATGCGGCCAATGACCAGCGTGCAGAAGCCGAGCATGATGCCGGTGACGATATTGCAGGTCAGCACGATAAATACGGCGCAGACCAGGCCGGCCAGTGAATCGACCATATCGTCCATATGCAGGCGCGATACGCTGGACAGCATCAGCAGGCCCACGTACATCAGCGCGGGCGCCGTGGCGTACGACGGCACCAGGCCGGCCAGCGGCGAGAAGAACATCACGGCCAGGAACAGCAGGCCGACGGTGACGGCGGCCAGGCCGGTGCGCGCGCCGGCGGCCACGCCTACGGTCGATTCGATATAGGCCGCGGCCGGTGCGCCACCGAAGAACGCCGAGAAGATCGAGCTGACGGAGTCGGCGGTCAGTGCCCGGCCGCCATTGTGGATGCGGCCCGTGGCGTCGAGCTGGTTGGCCTGGCCGGCCACGGCGCGGATCGTGCCGGTGGCGTCGAAGACCGCCGTCATCACCAGCGCCAGCACGCTGGGCAGCACGGCCGCCGACAGGGCACCGCGAATGTCCATCGCGCCGATCAGCGACGCGTGGCCCGGTGCGGACAGCGACGGCAGCGCAAACACGCCGGTGTACTTCACGGCCGGGTCGAACATCAGCCCCAGCGCGGAGATCGCGACGATCACCAGCAGGATGCCGCCCGGCACGCGGCGGCGTTCCAGGCCGAAGATCGCGGCCAGGCCCAGCACCGACATCATCACGGGGAACGCCGTGATGTGGCCCAGCGCCACCGGCAGTCCGGGGCCGGGGTTCTTGACCACCAGGCCCACGTCGTTGGAGGCGATCAGCAGCAGGAACAGCCCGATGCCGATGCCCGCGCCGTGCGCCACGCCCGCGGGCAGGTTGCGCAGAATCCACGAGCGCACGCCCGTGACCGAGATGGCCGTGAACACCACGCCCATCAGGAATACCGCGCCCAGCGCCACGGCAGGCGACAGCTTCTGGCCCAGCACCAGGCCAAAGGCCATGAACGCGGTCAGCGAAATGGCGCAGCCGATGGCAATCGGCAGCCTGGCCCACAGTCCCATCAGCAGCGAGCCGAACGCCGTGGTCAGGCAGACGGCCACGAATACGGCGCTGGTGTCGAAGCCGGCCTTGCCCAGCATGCCGGGCACGACGAACACGGCATACACCATCGCCATGAAAGTGGTCACGCCGGCCAGCACTTCGCGCCGCTGGGTGCTGCCGCGTGAACTGATCTCGAAATACTGGTCGAGCTTGCCGCCGGCCTGCGGCGGTGCAGCGTCCACGTCCGTCACGGACGGATACGGCTGTTCGATCATGGTCTGTCTCCTTGCTGGGGCGCTGCGCGCGTCCGCGTACGGATCGGGCGTCAGCCTCGTCTCACGTGGTTCCGGGGGTGCGAGGGCGGAGTTGCCGCTGGCATCGGGCAAGGGGTGCGGGCGTCTCGTTCCTCGGTGTCCGACCACTTGGGCCGGGTGCCGGTCCGATGCCTCTGGCGGGCGGGATCCGGCGAGGCTCAAAGGTAGGCGAGCCATCCGCCAGGTTCATCATTGGCGCCGCATGCGGAACATGCCGTCGCCTGAATAACCACGGCCGGGCGGTGCCTGGGACGGCTCAGGGATTTCCCGCAATCGCCGCCGTCCGCGGTGCCGAGGCCTGGAAGTGCCGGGAAAGGGGCCACCGATGCGTCACACCCGGTCGCCGTGGCGCATGTCGGGCTAAAGGTCACGGCAGGGGCGCCGATAGCCCCTTGGCAACACCCATATCCACACATACCGAGCCGAAGCGGAGCCACAGCATGACCAGCGCGATGAGAGACATCGACGAGCGCACCAACCTGACCAACAACAACCAGTTCGAGTTGCTGTTGTTCCGACTTGGCGATGCGACGCATAGCGGACAGTCCGAACTGTTCGGCATCAACGTTTTCAAGGTCAGGGAAATCCTGGTCATGCCGCCGGTCACCACGGTGGTGGGCGCCGAGCCTTCGATCCTGGGCATGGCCGATATCCGCGGCCAGGTGATTCCGGTCATCGACCTGCCCCGCCTGCTGGAATGCAAGCCGAAGTCGGGCCTGAACATCATGCTGGTGACCGAGTACGCACGTTCGACGCAAGGCTTTGCGGTCGAGGCTGTCGAAGAGATCGTACGACTGGACTGGAGCCAGGTGATTTCGGCCGAGAACAGCGTCAAGGGCGGGCTGGTGACCAGCATCGCCAAGCTCGATGTCGGCGGCGACAACCCCCGCCTTGTGCAGGTGCTGGACGTCGAGCAGATCCTGCGCGACGTACTGCCGACCCGCCAGCCTGACGTGGACCCCGCCACGGTGGGCCCGCAACTGAACCTGCGCCCGGGCAGCAAGATCCTGTGCGCCGACGACTCGGCGCTGGCGCGCGGGCTGATCGAGAACGGCCTCAAGGCCATGGGCGTGCAGGTGGTGATGACCAAGACCGGTCAGGAAGCCTGGGAGATGCTGGGCCAGATCGCCGAACTGACCGCCACCCAGGGCCGTCCGATCCGCGACGAAGTGGCGCTGGTACTGACCGATCTGGAAATGCCGGAGATGGACGGCTTCACGCTGACCCGCAAGATCAAGGCCGATGCACGGCTGAAGTCGCTGCCCGTCATCATCCATTCGTCGCTGTCGGGCGAGGCCAGCGAAGAGCACGTGCGCAAGGTGGGCGCCGACGCCTACGTGTCGAAGTTCCTGGCCAAGGACCTGGCCGATACGATCCGCGGCGTGCTGGCGCGGCATCCGTAAGCGAATAATCGAAAACAAGCCGGAAATACCGAGCCGGAAATACCGCAGCCGGAAATACCGCAGCCGGAAATACCGGAAACTTGCGCCCCTCTCCCGTCATGCGGGCGAGGGGCGCGTCGTTTTGGGGTTCGGGGGCGCCCTGCATAAATCGCCGTCGAAGGCAATAAAACCCCCGCAACGGCGTTTGCCCAAAAAAAAGGCAGTCCAGCTCATCTCAAGGCTGGCGCGGGTTTGCGGGCTGTCAAGAGGGCGATTATCCACGCAACCTGTGGATAGTTCCACAGGCCAGATGGACTAACTCAAACAGGTATACCGGACCATTGGCTCATCCCATCGAGTGACCCCGGCCGCGGGTTACTTTGGTTGGGCCACCGTACGCAGATACGGCTTCAGCGTCTTGAATCCGTCCGGATATTTCTTCTTTGCGTCCTCGTCGGAAACTGAAGTCGGGATAATCACGTCGTCGCCCGGTTTCCAGTTCACGGGCGTGGCCACCGTGTGCTTGGCGTTGAGCTGCAGCGAATCCAGCAGGCGTAGCACTTCGTCGAAATTGCGGCCGGCGCTCATCGGATAGACCAGCATGGCCTTGATCTTCTTGTCCGGGCCGATCCAGAACACCGAGCGGATCGTGGCGTTGTCGACGGCGGTGCGCGGGCCGCCGCCGCTGGCCTCCGGATGGATCATGTCGTAGAGCTTGGCCACGGTCAGGTCGGGGTCGCCGATCATCGGGAAGTTCACGGCGGTGCCCTGCGTTTCCTCGATGTCCTTGGCCCAGCGCGAATGGTCGCCCACGGGGTCGATCGACAGGCCGATGATCTTTGTATTGCGCTTGTCGAATTCGGGCTTCAGCTTGGCCATGTAGCCCAGTTCGGTGGTGCAGACCGGCGTGAAGTCCTTGGGGTGCGAGAACAGGATGGCCCAGCTGTCGCCGATCCATTCGTGGAAATTGATCTTGCCCTCGGTGGTCTCTGCGGTGAAGTCCGGGGCGGTCTCGCCAATGCGGATGGCCATGGTCTGGCTCCTTCAGGTGGTATGCAGTTGTCGGATGCGATGTCCGGCACGCGCGGCAGTCGCCATGGCCGGGGCTATCCAGTATAGGAAGCCGGCGTGCGAATGCCCTCGTTCCGATGGCGGAATTTTCCCGGTAACGCGGGCGTCACACGGCCCTAGTCCGGGCGTTCCAGGTCGGTGATTACCGCGCGCAGGAAGCGCGCCGCCTCGCCACCGGTGACCACGCGGTGGTCGAACGTCAGCGACAGCGGCATCACGCGATGCACGGCCGGCTGCCCGCCGGCGGCCACCACTTCGTCCCGGATGCGCCCGGCACCGAGGATCGCCACCGTGGGCGGCACCACGATCGGCGCCGCATAGCGGCCCGCGATCATGCCGAAGTTCGACAGCGTGATGGTATTGCCGCGCATTTCCTCCGGGGCGATAGTACGGGCCTTGATGTCGGCCCGCATCCGGTCGAGCCCGTGGCGCAGGTCGGCCGCATCGCGCTTGCCCACATTGCGCAGGACCGGCACGAACAGCCCCTCGGGCAGGTCCGCCGCAATGCCCACATCGATGCGTTCAAGCAGATGGCGGCGGCCTGTGTGGCCCTCGTACCAGGCGTTGAGCGCGGGCTCGGCGCGTACCCCGGCCACCAGCGCCCGCACCAGGCGGATCGTGACGTCATGCCCGGCGGCCGTGCTGCCCACGGTCTGCCACGCGTGCAGGTCGGCATCGTCCATGACGGTGGCGGCGGCCACCTCGCTTTGCGCGCGCGCCATGTTCTGGGCCATGGCGCGCCGCACACCGCGCACCACCTCCGCCGGGCCGACTTCGGCCAGCGTGGTGGCCACCCGCTGCACGTCGGTGGCGGTGATCACCCCGTCGCGGCCCGAGGGCGTCACCATGGCCAGGTCCACCGACAGCTTGCGCGCCAGCGCGCGCACCGCAGGCGTGGCCTTGAGGCCGTGGCCGCCCTGGATGCCGGCGGCGCCCACGCGTGTTTCGCCTTCGCGCACCACGTGCGTGCCCACCTTGACGTTGCCCACCACGGTACCTGCATCGTCGGCCGCGCCCGCGCCTTCGAAGCCCACCAGCGGGGCGCCCAGGTGGACGATGTCGCCGGGCTGCGCGTACAGCCTGGCCACCTGGCCGGCGAACGGCGACGGAATCTCGACGATCGCCTTGGCGGTTTCCACCGCCAGCAGCGGCTGGTCGGCCTGTACGGTGTCGCCGGGCTTGACGTGCCACGTCACGATCTCGGCTTCCTGCAGGCCTTCGCCCAGGTCGGGCAGCTTGAAGATCCGCATCGTTGTCTCCTGATGGGCGGTGCCTAGCCGGCGTCCAGTGCGCGCCGTGCCGCGTCCACGATCTGCGCCACCGACGGCAGGTAGCTATGCTCCAGCCGCGCCAGCGGCACCACGGTGTCGTAGCCGGTTACGCGCTGCACCGGCGCGCTGAGCGAATAAAGCCCGGCATCGGCCAGGTTCGCCGCGATCTCGGCGCCGACGCCGGCCGTGCGCGGCGCCTCGTGCACGATCACGCAGCGGCCGCTTTGCGCCACCGATTCCAGGATCGTCTCCATGTCCAGCGGCTTGATCGTGGCCACGTCGATCACGGCGGCAGCGATGCCCTCGTCGGCCAGCAGGTCGGCGGCGGCCAGCGTTTCCTGGACCATTGCGCCCCAGCTGACCAGCGTAATGTCGGTGCCGTCGCGAAGCGTGAAGCAGGCATCGAGCGGCAGCGCCTCGCCGGTGTCCTCCACCTCCTGCCGGAACAGGCGATAGAGCCGGGTCGGCTCGAAGAAGATCACCGGGTCGGGGTCGCGGATCGCGGCCAGCAGCAGGCCGTAGGCGCGGGCCGGCGACGACGGCATGACCACGCGCAGGCCCGGGATATGTGCGAACAGCGCCTCCGGGCTTTCGGAGTGGTGCTCTGGCGCGTGGATGCCGGCCCCGCTGGGCGCGCGCACCACCAGCGGACAGCTGAGCCGGCCGCGCGTGCGGTGCCGCAGGTGACCGGCGTGGTTCAGGATGTTGTCGATGGCCGGATAGATGAAGCCCGCGAACTGGATCTCCGCTACGGGCTTGAGGCCCATCGCCGCCATGCCGATGGCCGCGCCGACGATGCCGCCTTCCGCCAGCGGCGTGTCGATGACGCGCGCATCGCCAAAACGCTGCTGCAGGCCGACCGTCGAGCGGAACACGCCGCCGTTGACGCCGATGTCCTCGCCCAGCAGTACCACGTCGGGGTCGTGTTCCAGCGCGTGGGCCAGCGCCAGGTTGACCGCTTCCACCATATGCAGTTCAGCCATGATGGGTCTCCTGGTCCTGCGCGGCGTAGCGTTGCGCGGTGTCGAGCTGGTCGGCCATCGCGGCCGGCAGCGTCTCGTAGAGGCAATCGAACATCGCCGAGACATCGGGGTGGGGCAGTTGCAGATAGGCTTCCACGGCGGCGGCCACGGCCTGCTGGCATTCGCGGACCAGCGCCTCTTCCTGCCCGGCATCCCAGGCACCCACGCTGGCCAGGTAGTCACGCATGCGCTTGATGGGCTCGTGCAGCCAGGCGTCCTTGACCGTGGCGTCGTCGCGATAACGCGAGGCATCGTCGGCCGTGGTGTGGTCGCCCAGCCGGTACGTGACGGCCTCGATCAGCGCCGGGCCCGCCCCGTCGCGCGCCCGTTCGATGGCGTCGCCCACGCGTTCGCGCACGGCAATGACGTCATTGCCATCCACCTGCTCGCCCGGGATGCCTGCCGCAATGGCCTTCTGCGCCAGCGTGGCCGCCGCTGTCTGTTTGGCCCGCGGCATCGAGATGGCCCACTGGTTGTTGTTGATGACGATGACCAGCGGCACCTGCCACGCGCCGGCCATGTTCATGCCTTCGTAGAACGCCCCGTTGGACGTGCCGCCGTCGCCGATGATGCAGACCGCCACGCGCGGCTGGCGGCGCAACCGGAACGCGTAGGCCACGCCGGCCGCATGGCCGACCTGGGTGCCGATCGGTACGCAATTGCCAAAGTCGTGCGGCACTGCCGCAAATCCGCTGCCCCGTTCGTCGCCGCCCCAATACAGCAGGCTCTCCGTCATGGTGACGCCCCGCACAAATTGCGCGGCATGGTCACGGTAGGAGGGGATCAGTACGTCGTCCGCCCGCATGGCCGTGGCCACGCCCACGCCGATGGCCTCCTGGCCCAGCGCCGACGCGAACGTACCGATCTGGCCCGTGCGCTGCATGGCGATGGCCTTGAGGTCGAACTGCCGGGTGAGCACCATGGCGCGATACAGCGGCAGCAGGGCGGCGGGGTCGCGGGCGAAGGCGGGAAGGTCCGGGGCGGGCGCGCCCTCGGGCAAAAGATAGCGGGTAAAGCCGATGTCAAAGCGCGCAACAGTGCCCATGTGGTGGTCCCCTTGTGGTTCGCTGTGTCCTGTGCGGCGCAGCATCTTGTGGACGCTGCTGCCTTCGACTATAGGGCACGGAACAGGGGACGGGGCGTGCGGTGGCGCACGGCAAGACGTACCGGGCGTTCAACCGCTCCCGTGGCGGGCGCGCTCAGGTATCGGGCATGTTCACGCGGGCTTCCACACCGGCGAAGCGGCCACGGTGACCTTGCGCGGCAGGATGGCCTGGGCGGCGAAGGCGTCGGCGATGCGCTGCTGCTCGTCGAGCGCGGCGCCGTCCACGGGCTGTACCTGGTAGGTGCGCCGCGCGTTGGCGGCTTCGACGGTGGCGGCGTCCAGCCCGATCAGCGGTGCGTGCCATGCGGCGGCCTCGGCGGGGTTGGCCTTGATCCATTCGCCGGCGCGCCGCAGTTCGCCATAGACCGTGGCCAGCACGTCGGGCCGGCGCTTTGCATACGGCGTGGCGGCCAGGTAAAAGCGCCGGTAGCTCGACAGCTTCACGCCGTCACGCAGGATGCGCGCGTTGGCCT
Source organism: Cupriavidus sp. 86D6 (assembly GCF_057815095.1). Taxonomy (NCBI): domain Bacteria; kingdom Pseudomonadati; phylum Pseudomonadota; class Betaproteobacteria; order Burkholderiales; family Burkholderiaceae; genus Cupriavidus; species Cupriavidus sp. 86D6. The sequence continues at coordinate 433,541 of NZ_JBYPSB010000005.1, forward strand.
GGCGCTGCACCGCCGCCAGGAACGGGTCCCAGATCACCCAGGCGGCCACGCTGCCGCGCTCGAACGCCGCGCGGGCATCGGCCGGCGTCAGGTATGCGGGTTCGATGTCGCGCATCGACAGGCCTGCTTCGTTCAAAGCCTCCAGCAGCAGGTAGTGCGCGCCGGCACCCTTGGAGAACGCGACGCGCTGCCCCTTGAGCTGGGCCACCGACCGGATCGGCGAGTCGCTGCGCACCACGATAGCCTGCGCCGTGGGTGACGGCGATTCGATGGCGTAGTACGTCATGCTGGCGCCAGCGGCCAGTGCGAACGGCGGCACGGCATCGGCCACGTCGGCGGTCAGGTCGAGGTTGCCCACGTTGAGCGATTCCAGCAGCGGCAGCCCCGAGGTGAACTCGTGCCACTGCACGCTGACCTTGCGCGGCGCCAGCGCCTGTTCCAGAGCCTGCCGCGACTTCAGCCAGATCATCAGCGTCGACGACTTCTGGTAGCCGATACGCAGCGTCTCGGGCGCGTCGGCGGCCAGCGCCGCCGTGGACCAGATGGCGGGCGCGACGACGGCGCCCAGGCCGGCCATGCCGGCCAGCACGACGCGCCGGCGGGTGGGGTTGGGGGATGACATTGCGGCAATCCTTCGAAAGAACCAACCGGTGAGCGTACGGAGCGCGGTGCGGCACGGGAACGAAGGAAAGTGCGTTTGCTTATGCGCCGGCCGCACATCGACGCGCCATATGCGCTGGCCGCATAACGGCGCGCGATTTGATTCGTTGTGTGCGGCGTCGTGGCTCCCTAGAGTGCAAGGCTTGTGCTTCCCCCAAGGCCAAGAATTGCCATGACCATTGCCGATGTAGATACCGTGCAGGATTTCGAGATCCGCCCGCTGAATGCCGCCCTCGGTGCGGAAGTGATCGGGCTCGACCTCGATCGGCCGCTTTCCGCCGAAGATTTCCGGCGCATCCATCGCGCCCACCTGGACCACCACGTGGTGGTGTTCCGCGACCAGCGCATCACGCCGGCCCAGCAGATCGCGTTCAGCCGCCGCTTTGGCCCGCTGCAGATCCATGTGCTGCACCAGTTCCAGCTGGCCGATCATCCCGAGATCCTGATCGTGTCCAACGTGCTGAAGGACGGCAAGCCGATCGGGCTGGGCGACGCAGGCCATTTCTGGCATTCGGACCTGTCGTACAAGGAAACGCCCAGCCTGGGCTCGCTGCTCCATGCCATCGAACTGCCGGCCGAGGGCGGCGACACGCTCTTCGCCAACATGCACGCCGCATATGATGGCCTGCCGGCGGCGCTGAAGCAGAAGATCGACGGGCTGACCGCCGAACACACCTACCTGGCGCGCTACGCCGAGCTGCAGAAGCGCAGCCCCTGGCGGCCGAACCTGACGCCCGAGCAGATCGCGCAGGTCAAGCCCGTGGTGCATCCGGTGGTGCGCACCCATCCGGAGACCGGCCGCCGCGCGCTGTTCGTCAGCGAGCATTTCACGACGAAGATCGTCGGCCTGCCCGACGACGAAAGCCGCGCGCTGCTCGACGAACTGTTCGCGCACAGCGTGCGGCCCGAGTACGTCTACCGCCACCAGTGGCGCGAGCACGACCTGGTGTTCTGGGACAACCGCTCGCTGCTGCACCTGGCGGCCGGCACGCCTGACCACCTGCGCCGCGTGATGTTCCGCACCACGATCGAAGGCGATACGCCGTTCTGAGCCTCACCCACATTCCATCCAAGCGTCCCCGGAGCCTTACGCATGTCAGTATTTTCGTTTGCCACCCCCTTCGCCCGCCGTGCCACGCTGGCCGTCCTGACCGCCGGGCTGGCATTGACCGGCACCGCGCATGCGGAGGGCAAGATCCGCATTGCCGAGCAGTTCGGCGTGGTCTACCTGCTGCTGAACGTGGCGCGTGACCAGCAGCTGATCGAGAAGCACGGCAAGCAGCAGGGTGTCGACGTCAAGGTGGAATGGACGCAGCTGTCAGGCGGATCGGCCGTGAACGACGCGCTGCTGTCGGGCGCCATCGACATCGCCGGTGCCGGCGTGGGCCCGCTGCTGACGCTGTGGGACCGCACGCACGGCCGCCAGAACGTCAAGGGCGTGGCGTCGCTGGGCAACTTCCCGTACTACCTGGTTTCGAACAATCCCAAGGTGAAGTCGATTGCGGACTTCTCGGACAAGGACCGCATCGCGCTGCCGGCGGTGACCGTATCGGTGCAGTCGCGCGTGCTGCAACTGGCCGCCGCCAAGCAGTGGGGCGACAAGGAGTTCAACCGCCTGGACAAATGGACCGTGGCCGTGCCGCACCCCGATGCCGCCGCCGCGATCATTGCGGGCGGCACCGAAATCACGGGCCACTTCGGCAATCCGCCGTTCCAGGAGCAGGAACTGGCCGGCAACCCGAACGCGCGCATCGTGCTGAGCTCGTACGACGTGCTCGGCGGCCCCAGTTCGGCCACGGTGCTGTACGCCACCGAGAAATTCCGCAACGAGAACCCCAAGACCTATCGCGCGTTTGTCGATGCGCTGGGCGAGGCTGCCGCGTTTGCGACGAAGAACCCCGAGGCGGCCGCCGACCTCTACATCCGGGTGAACAAGGCCAAGATCGACCGCGCGCTGCTGGTGAAGATCCTCAAGAACCCGCAGGTGCAGTTCAAGGTGGCGCCGCAGAACACCTATCCGCTTGCCGATTTCATGCATCGCGTGGGCGCCATCAAGAACCGTCCGGCGTCCTGGCAGGACTATTTCTTCCAGGACCCGGCCACCGCGCAGGGGAGCTGACATGGCAGACGGATATCACGGCAGCCACGGCAATCACGGCAACCCTCACCTTCGCGTGGTGCCCCATCCGCAGCCGCTGCTGCAGGTGGATGGCGTGTCGCTCGAATACCGCACGCCGACGCGCGTGGTGCGTGCCACGCACCGCGTGAGCTTCGACGTGCACGCGTCGGACCGCTTCGTGCTGCTGGGGCCGTCCGGTTGCGGCAAGTCGACGCTGCTCAAGGCCGTGGCCGGCTTCGTGCCGCCCGCCGAGGGCGAGATCCGGCTCGAAGGGCAGCGCGTGCAGGCACCGGGCCCGGACCGCATCGTCGTGTTCCAGGAATTCGACCAGCTGCCGCCGTGGAAGACCGTCAGGCAGAACGTGATGTTCCCGCTGCGCCAGGCGCGCGGCCTGTCGAAGGCCGAGGCCAGCGACGTGGCCATGCATTTCCTGGACAAGGTTGGCCTGGCGGCCTTTGCCGATGCCTATCCGCACACGCTGTCCGGCGGCATGAAGCAGCGCGTGGCGATTGCCCGTGCGCTGGCCACGCGGCCCAAGGTGCTGCTGATGGACGAACCGTTCGCCGCGCTGGACGCGCTGACGCGCCGGCGCATGCAGGAAGAACTGCTGGCGCTGTGGGACGAGGCCGCCTTTACGCTGCTGTTCGTGACCCATTCGATCGAAGAGGCGCTGGTGGTGGGCAGCCGCATCCTGCTGCTGTCGCCGCATCCGGGCCGCGTTCGTGCCGAACTGAACAGCCACCAGTTTTCGCTGGCCAGCCAGGGCAGCGCGGAATTCCAGCAGGCTGCCCAACGCATCCACGCGATGCTGTTCGACACGCCGGCCGGGGCCGATTCCGCTTCGGGCCGCCCCCGCCACGCTGCCACGCACTGAACGCTCCCACTGCCACATCATGTCGACGATCCTCCCCACGCTGCGCCCCGAATACGAGCGCGAACTCGAACCCTTCACGGCCGTGCCGCTGTCCCGTGCGCTGCCGTGGTACCGGCAGCTGTGGCAGCAGGGCTGGCTGCGCAAGGCCTTGATCCTGCTGGTGCTGGCCGTTGCCTGGGAAGCCATCGCCCGCGTGCAGGACAACGACCTGTTGCTGCCGACCTTCCTGGCCACGGCGCGCGCGTTCGTGGCGGCCATCGCCAGCGGCGAGCTGCCGGGCAAGGCCGTGGTGTCGCTGTCGATCCTGTTGCAGGGCTACGCGGCCGGCATCGTGCTGGCGTTTGCGCTGACCACCGTGGCGGTGTCGACGCGCATCGGGCGCGATCTGCTCGATACGCTGACGGCCATGTTCAATCCGCTGCCGGCCATCGCGTTGCTGCCGCTGGCGCTGCTGTGGTTCGGGCTGGGTACGGGCAGCCTGGTGTTCGTGCTGATCCATTCGGTGCTGTGGCCGCTGGCGCTGAATACCTACGCGGGGTTTCGCGGCGTGCCCGAAACGCTGCGCATGGCGGGCCGCAACTATGGGCTGCGCGGCCTGCGCTATGTGGTGCTGATCCTCGTGCCGGCGGCGCTGCCGGCCATCCTGTCGGGCCTCAAGATCGGCTGGGCGTTTGCCTGGCGCACGCTGATCGCGGCCGAACTGGTGTTTGGCGCGTCGTCGGGCAAGGGCGGGCTGGGCTGGTACATCTTCCAGAACCGCAACGAGCTTTACACCGACCGCGTCTTCGCCGGGCTGGCCACGGTGATCCTGATCGGGCTAGCGGTGGAAGGGCTGGTTTTCACGACGCTGGAACGCCTGACGGTACGCCGCTGGGGCCTGCAGCACTGAAAGAAGCCGCGCCGCCCGCGGCGGTGCGACTTGTCGATGTCACGCCGCCGGCGTATCGTGCGGGGTCATGACGACAATCCATCATGCCGCCGCCCAGGGCTTCTCGTCCCAGGCCGATACCTACGCCCGCGGGCGTCCCGATTATCCCGCCGAACTCACCGCCTGGCTGCGCGACACGCTGGGCCTGGCACCCGGCAAGACCGTGGTCGACCTGGGCGCCGGCACCGGCAAGTTCACGCGCCTGCTGCTGCCCACCGGCGCCAGCGTCATTGCCGTGGAACCGGTCGATGCCATGCGGGCCCAGCTTTCGGGCAGGTTGCCGGCGGTGCGCGCCGTGCAGGGCAGCGCGGAATCGATGCCGCTGCCCGACGCCAGCGTGGATGCCGTGGTCTGCGCGCAGGCCTTTCACTGGTTTGCCAATGCCGCCGCCATGCGCGAAATCGGCCGTGTGCTGAAGCCGGGCGGCCGGCTCGGGCTGGTCTGGAATGTGCGCGACGAATCGGTGGGCTGGGTGGCCAGGCTGACCGAAATCATGACGCCCTACGAGGGCGATGCGCCGCGCTTCTACAAGGGCGACTGGAAGAAGGTCTTCCCGGCCGATGGCTTCGGGCCGCTTGGCCTGACGCGCTTTCCCTATACGCATACCGGCGCGCCGGAGCAGGTGATCGTCGACCGCGTGATGTCGGTCAGCTTTATCGCGTCGCTGCCGCAGCCGGAGCAGGACGCCGTGCGTGCGCGCCTGCATGCGGTGATCGACGGCGATCCCGCGCTGCAGGGCCGCGACCAGGTGTCGTTTCCCTACAGTACCGAAGCGTATTGCTGCGAACGTCTGTAATCAGGTGGCAGGGGCGAGCTGGCCGCGATACCGCGCGGCCAGCAGCTGGCTCAGCACCAGCGCCAGCACGGCACTCAGCGCGGCAAACAGGTAGACGCCCGGGTAGTTGCCCTGGGCGGCGATCCAGCCGGCCACCGGGCCGGTCAGGCCCAGCGCGAAATCGAGGAACAGCGCGTAGGCGCCCAGCGCCGAGCCACGATTGGTGGCCGGCACGCGCTTGACCGCTTCCATGCCCAGCGCGGGGAACACCAGCGAAAAGCCGAAGCCCACCACGGCCGCGCCCGCCAGCGCCTGCCACGGCGCGTGGGCCATCCAGATGATGCCCAGGCCAGCGGCTTCTACGGCAAACGACACCAGCGCCACGGCATAGCCGCCGAACCGTGCGATGGCGTCGGCCATCACCAGGCGCGTCAGCACGAAGCAGGTGCCGAGCGCCGTCAGCGCCAGCGCGGCGTGGTCCCAGCCCTTGCTGTTGTAGTAGAGCGTGATGAACGCCGTGATCACGCCAAAGCCAACCGAGCCCAGCGCCAGGCACAGGCCGAACGGCGTCATGGCGCGGAAGACGCGGCGGAACGGCAGACGGTCGCCCTTGAGCACCGGCACCGGCGGGCGGCGTCGCGCCAGCAGCAGCGACGCGCCGGCAATCAGCGTGGTGACCACGCCAATCGTGCCCAGCCCGCCCCATTTGGCCAGGACCACGCCTGCCGGCGCGCCCACGGCCAGCGCGCCATACGTGGTGATACCGTTCCACGAGATCACCTTGGCGGTGTGCCGCGCGCCGGCGCTCCCGATGCCCCAGGCGATGGTGCCCGTGGTGACCAGGCTTTCGCCCGCGCCCAGCATCAGGCGTCCCGCCAGCAGCCAGGCCAGCCCCAGCCAGTCGCTTCCGGCGAACAGCGAAGCCACCAGAGTCAGCACGCCGCTGCCGGTGACCAGCGCCAGGCCGGTCAGCACCGAGCGTTGCGGGCCTTGCGTGTCGCACAGCGTGCCGGCCCAGGGGCGGCTCATCAGCGTGGCCAGGTACTGGATGCTCACCGCCAGGCCAGCCAGGACGGCGCTGTAGCCCAGGTCGCCGTGGACGAAGCCCGGCACCACGGCAATCGGCAGGCCAACTGCCAGATAGGCGATGAAGTTGAAAAAGACGACGGCAAGGATGCGGCGGGTCACATCGCCGGCGGTGCATTCGCCATGCGGTGGCGTGATCGATGGATGACTCGGGGCGGACATGGGTGATTCAGGAGGCGCGGGTGGGCCGGGCTGCGGATCGCCTGGTACGACGACCTAGGGAAAACCCGGAAGGCGCCATCATACCGGCATTGCGGCCATCGCGCCGGCCATTGATGCGCCCGTGTGGTTGCATTGACAACAGCCGGGCCGTTCTATACGGTGGACGCCCGTTCCAATGTGTCCTGCCTGCCCATGCCACGCAAAGCCGCCCAGCTGTCCGAAGCCGACAAGAACGCCGCCGATGGCGGTGCGATTGCCGTCGATCGGGCGCTCTTCGTGCTGTCGGTCTTCCGTGAGGGCGACACGTCGCTGGGCCTGGCCGAATTGGCGCAGCGCAGCGGCCTGTACAAGAGCACGCTGCTGCGGTTGCTGGCTTCGCTGGAACATGCACGGCTGATCCAGCGCCTACCCGACGGCCGCTACGCGCTTGGCTCCGAAGTGGCACGGCTCAACGCGGTCTACGCGGCGTCGTTCTCGCTGGAGGGGGTGGTGATGCCGGCCCTGCGCGAACTGGTGCGCGTGACCCGGGAATCGGCCGCGTTCCACGTCGAGCAGGGCGAGCACCGCCTGTGCCTGTATCGCGTCGATTCGCCGCAGCCGGTGCGCGACCATATCCGCGCCGGCGACCTGCTGCCGCGTAACCGCGGCGCGGGCGGACGCGTGCTGCGGGCCTTTGCCGGGGCGCGTGGCGAGATCTACCAGCGGATTCGCGACGAAGGCGTGATCGCCATGGTGGGCGACCGCAGCCCCGATATCGCCGGCGTGTCCTCGCCGGTGTTCGGCCCCGGTGGCGAACTCAAGGGGGCGCTGACCCTCACCTGCCCGACGCCGCGTTTCAGCGAGGCCTTCCGCGATCAGGTGCTGGATGCCGCCCGCGCATTGACGCTGGCACTCGGCGGCACGTTCCCGGAGGTCAGGCCGGCCAGCGCCGGATCGTTGACGACCACCCCGCCGCAGGACGACTGAGCATTCCGCCCAGCGCGATCCACAGGGTGCAAACCATTGCAAAAATGCGACGGGTACCCGGCTTGCCGGGGGTGCGCCCCGGCCGGTGAGCGGGCTATGATGCGTGCTTTCGCCGCTTCTTGTGCTGTCCATTCGCGGCGTTCCCATTCGCTGTTCTTCACGTCCGGTCACCCAGCAAGGGTTAACGTGCATAACGGCAGCCGCCCCCGGTAGCTTTAAGAGGAAACGGATTCCCGTGCACCTGGCTCAGCAGACGATTCTGGTCGTCATGATGGTGGTGTTTTCCAGCACGCTGGTCATGGCCGCGGGGCTGGTGCTCGCGTTGCGCGCCAGCGAGGCAGGGCGCCTGTGGGCGGTCGGGCATGTGGTGGCATCGGGCGCCGGTCTGGTGGTGGCCGCCAGCGTCGCCGGCGAATCGCTGCAGCTATCGGCGCTGGGCGCCGGGGCCTATCTGATTGGCCGGCTGACCATCTATCGTGGCGTGCGTGTCTATTACGGACTGGCGGACCGTGCGCTGCCGTTGCGCATCGTCGGCCTGATCACGCTGGTGCTGCTGGTGCTGATGTCCGGCCTGTCGGACGGCCGCGTGCTGCTGCACGGCGTGGCCTACGGCATGCTGGCCATGATCTCGTTCAGTACCATCGTCACGATGTTGCGCAGCCGCCGCGGCCGCACCAGCATCGGCGGGCCGCTGGTGCTGGCATCGCACCTTGTGCTGCTTGGATCGCAGGTGGCGGCGCTCAGCTACGGCGCCGCGTTCAAGGGGCTGGCCATCACGCCGTTCTTCCTGCAGACCAGTGCGTCGATCTGGCCACTGGCGCCGCTGGTGGCCGTGCTGCTGGGCCTGTTCGGCTTCAGCCTGATGGCGATGGAACAGATCATCGCCCGTAACGAAAGCGGCGCGCGCCTCGATGCGCTGACCGGCCTGCTCAATCGCGGCGCGCTGGACATGACCGCGATGGGTTTGGTGGCGCGCTGGCAGCGCGACGGCGACCCGCTGTCGTGCCTGGTGATCGACGTCGACCATTTCAAGCGTGTCAACGACCGGCACGGCCACCACGCCGGCGACCAGGTGCTGCGCGACATCGCCGCCGCGCTCGACAACTCGCGGCGCGCGTCGGACATTGCCGCGCGCTACGGCGGCGAGGAATTCTGCATCCTCTGCCCGCATACCGACGAGCATCAGGCCACGGCCCTGGCCAACCGTATCCTGCGCAAGGTCAGGGCGATTGCGTTGCCCGATGGCGACGGCCCCGGCTGCGGCCATGCCAGCGTCAGCATCGGCGTGGCACAGCTGCATGGCGGACCGTCGAGCCGCGACGGCCTGTGGCGCAGCCTGTTCGCCGAAGCAGACCGTGCGCTCTACATGGCCAAGCAGCGCGGCCGCGACCAGTTCGTGCTGGCCTCCAGCATGCGGCCCGACGACCCCCCCGAGCCCGCCGTCCCGGCCGGGCAGGACTGCGTCACCGCGGCGTGATGGCGGCCTGACGCCACGCCGACTCCACGTCCTCCGCCGGCAGCTGCCGGGATATTGGGATAAGCTTGCCCGCTACGCTGCAAACATCCTGATCCCCCCCACAAGAATACGGAGACGTGCGTGACCGATTATCACTATGGCGTGGCGAACCCCGCCGACATCGCGGGCATGACGGGCAAGGCCGTGCTGGAGGCCATCGTCGAAGGCCGGCTGCCGCAGCCGCCGATTGGCCAGGCGCTGGGTTTCTGGCTGGTCGAAGTGGGCGACGGGTTTGCCGCGTTCGAGGGCGATCCGGGTGTGCATCTTCTCAATCCGATGGGCACCGTGCATGGCGGCTGGGCGCTGACGCTTATCGACAGCGCCACAGGGTGCGCGGCCAATTCCGTACTGCCTGCGGGCACCGGCTACACCACAGTGGAAACCCGCGGCAATTTCTCGCGCGCCATCAAGCCCGATACCGGGCGCGTGCGTGCCGAAGGGCGGGTCATCACGCAGGGCCGCCAGATCATCACCGCGGACTGCCGCGTGACCGATACCTCGGGCCGCGTGCTCGCGCACGGCACATCCACACTGCTGGTGCTGCAGCCGCGCTAGCGGGTCCGGGACGGTCTGACGCTACAGCACGCGCCCGAACCACCATAGCGACAGCAGCCCCGCGCACGTTGCCAGCAAGGCGCCCAGCGCGGCAAAGAACGCGGTGACCTCGATCTGGTCGCGCTTGCCATGGGCCAGCCGGGCGTTGATGGCGCGGTACACGGTCTTGAGCCGCGACGCGTCTTCCAGCCGGAAGTACTCGGCACCGGTGGCGTCGGCCACCTGCTTCAGCACCTGTTCGTCGAGTTTGACCCGGGCCGACATGCCGTCGGCCTTGAGCACCACGCCTTCGACGGTGCCCACGCCCACCGTGTAGATGCGCACGCCGTGGGCGGCAGCCAGCTGGGCGGCCTGCATTGCGGCCGGGCCGGCATTGCTCTCGCCGTCGGAGAACAGCACGATCGCACCGGCCGCGTAGGAGCCCGGCGCGACGGGCTCGTCCGTATCGACCGGCCCTGATTTCGGAATGGGGCCGTCCTCGTTCATCAGCCGCGCCGCGTCTTCCGTCAGTTGCGGCATCAACGTCGTCAGCGCAATCAGCAGCCCGTTGCCCAGCGCCGTGCCGCCCTGTGGCTGCAGCTTGTCGATGGCGGCGGCCACGTCGTCCTTGCGGCGGCTGGGCGCCTGCGCCACGGCCGCGGTGCCCGCCATCGCCACCACGCCCGTACTGACGCCGGACGGCTGCGCATCGAGCAGCACCTTGGCCGCGCCCTGCGCGGCGCGCAGGCGGCTGGGCTTGACGTCCTGCGCGCGCATGCTGCCCGACAGGTCAATCACCAGCACGACCGTCTCGATCCGTGATGGCAAAACCATCACCGCCTGAGGGCGGGCGATGGCCACTACCAGTGCGGTCAGCGCCAGCAGCGCGAATACGGGCGCCACATGCCGGCGCCAGTTCGCCGGAGCCTTGCCGGTGGTGTGGGCCGCGCCTGCCATGCCGGCGACGCGCAAGGCCGGGTATTGCGCGGCAGCGCGGCGCCGGCGAGCATCGAGCCACAGGTAGCCCGCGCCCAGCAGCAGCACGAGCGCCAGCAGCCACAGCATGGCCGGCCACAGGAAGCTCAGCACCGGCATCCGGTTCAGCGCATCGATCATGCGATGCCCCTGACGGCGTCGCGCGCGGCGCCAGGCCGGCGGCTGCGCTGGCGCGCGAACTGCAGCAGTGCCAGGTCCAGGCGGGTGTCGGTGGACAGGGTCAGGCAGTCCACGCCGGCACGGGCAAAGCCCAGGCGCAGTTCGGCCTCCCGGGCCTCGGCGATCGCCGCGAAACGCTTGCGAAAGCCCTTGTCGTGGGTATCCACCACCATCTGCTCGCCGGTTTCGGCGTCCTGCATCACCACCACGCCCAGGTCGGGCAGTGCCAGCTCCAGCGGATCGACCAGCCGCACGGCTACCACTTCGTGGCGCCGCGCCAGCATCGCCAGCGATGCCTGCCAGCCGGGCGCGCTGATGAAGTCCGAGACGACAAACATCACCGAGCGGCGCTTCGCGACGGCGCGGGCACGCTCCAGCAGGTCGCGCAGGCGGGTGTCGCCCGGCGATGCGGCTGGCGTGGCGTGCATGCGGTGCAGCAGATGCATCAGGTGGCGGCGGCCGGCGCGCGCCGGCACCACCGCTGCAGAGGCATCGGCCGCGCCGCCGTACAGCACGGTGCCAACGCGATTGCCGTAGCGGGTCAGCAGCAGTGCCATGACGGTGGAAAAATCGGCCAGCAGGTCGCGCTTGCGCACCGTGCCGGACCCGAAATCGACCGATGCGCTGAGGTCCAGCAGAAACCAGGCCGCCACCTCGCGATCCTCTTGGTACTCGCGCACATGCGGCGTCTGCAGCCGGGCCGTGACGTTCCAGTCGATATGGCGCACATCGTCGCCGGGGTGGTACTCGCGCAGGTCCGCCAGATCGAGCCCGAAGCCGCGAAACAGCGTGCGGTAGTCGCCCTGCAGCAGGCCGTCGAGCCGCCGGACCACGGTCCATTCCAGCCGGCGCAGCAGCGCGTCGGTCTGGCTGGCACCCACGCGCGCCACGCCGTCTCCGGCGACGACGCCTGTCGGGCCGCTTTGGCGCCGCCTAGCGCCCAGCCGCCCGAACATGGGATTCCATGGGCCGTTCCGGCACCGGCAGCGCCTTCAGGATGCGGGCAATCAGCTGGTCGGCCGTCACCGCATCGGAGATCGCCTCGTACGACAGCACGATGCGATGGCGCAGTACGTCGGGCACCAGGTCGGTCACGTCCTCGGGCAGGGCATAGTCGCGGCCGCGCAGGTACGCCAGCGCGCGCGCCCCTTCGATAAGGCCGATCGTGGCGCGCGGGCTGGCCCCGAACGACACGTAACGCTCCAGATCGTCCAGGCCATGGCTGGCGGGTTTGCGCGTGGCGGCCACCACGCGCACCGCGTACTGGATCAGGCCCGGGTCCACGTACACCTTGCGGCACTCTTCCTGCAGTCCGGCCAGGTGCTCGGGCGTGGCGATCGCGTTCACGCCGATGCGCGGGCCGGTCACGCGGTTGACGATCACGACCTCTTCTTCCTCGGTGGGATAGCCCACCAGCACCTTCATCATGAAGCGGTCCACCTGGGCCTCGGGCAGCGGGTAGGTGCCCTCGGTCTCGATCGGGTTCTGCGTGGCCATGACCAGGAACGGTGCCGGCACCGGATGCGATTCGCCGGCAATGGTCACCTGTTTCTCCTGCATCACTTCCAGCAGTGCACTCTGTACCTTGGCCGGCGCGCGGTTGATTTCGTCGGCCAGCAGCAGGTGGGCGAACACCGGCCCGCGCACCGTGGAGAACTCGCCGGTGCCCTGGTTGTACATGCGGGTGCCGATCAGGTCGGCGGGCAGCAGGTCGGGCGTGAACTGGATGCGCTTGAACGATCCGCTCATGGTCCGTGCCAGCGTGTTGACCGTCAGCGTCTTGGCCAGGCCGGGCACGCCTTCCACCAGCAGGTGCCCGCCGGCCAGCATGGCCACCAGCACCCGTTCCAGGAAGTGGTCCTGTCCCACCACCACGCGCTTCACCTCGTACAGCAGGCGTTCCATCAGGTTGGCGCTGTCGATGGCGCCGCGGGCTGGGTCGTTCATGGGCCTCCGCGTCTAGAAGGGAGATGATCCAAGGGCCATGCCGGCACTTTCGATCGTGATGGCAAAGCCGATACCGAGAAAGGTGCCGCTCGGGTTGGGGTTGAGGATGGCGGTGACGATGCCCACCACCTCGCCATTCATGTTCACCAGCGGCCCCCCCGAATTGCCGGGATTGGCCGCCGCATCGAACTGGATCAGCTTGTCGAGCTTCTGCTTGCGGTCCGGCGACACGAACTGCCGGTCAAGCCCGGAGATCACGCCGGCGGACACCGACGGGCCGATGCCGAACGGAAAGCCCACCGCCACCACCTCCATGCCCGGCGCCAGATTCTGGCTGGACCCGAGCGTGGCGGCCGGCAGGTCGTCGGGGATCGATTTCGGCTGCACGATGGCCAGGTCCTTCTCGGGCATCGCCTGCAGCAGCGAGGCTTCCGATGTCTGGCCGTTGTGGAAGGTGACCTCCAGCCGGCTGGCGTCGGCCACCACGTGGTAGTTCGTGATGATCGTGCCGGTTTCGGTGACGACCACGCCGGACCCGATGTGGCGGGCTTCGGACCGGGCTTCGGGCTGCTCGCTGCGCCGGGGTGGATCGGTCGCGGCGGCTTCATCGCGCTGCGGGCTGGCGTTCGGGGCCGCCTTCGGCGCGGCCTTCTGGGCGGCTTTCGATCTGGCGTCGGGCGGATCGCGCTTTGCCTTGGCGGCGGGCGGCGGGTCGGGTGCCTTGTCGGGCGCGTAGCTGCGGATCTCGACCACCGATTCGCGGATGGATTCGGCGGCCCGGGCGGCCTGGGATGGCAGCGTCTTGGTCTGCAGCGTGTGCAGCACGGCGGCGTCGATGTCGGCCTGCGTGAGCTTGCGCGGCGGCGGCTGAGCCAGCCACGAAACCGATGCGCCTGCGGCAAATATCAGGACGACGGCCACTGAAACCAACCCGTAGATCGTCACCCGTTTCATCGCAGCCCCCGGTTCCGTCGCGCCTTAAAAAATACAGTACCATCCTCTTACTCACGCGCCAAGGAGCAGGGCATGCAGTTTCTCTGGCCGCAAATGCTCTGGCTGCTGCTTTTGCTCCCACTGCTGGCAGCCGCCTACGTGTATCTGATCGCACGGCGCAAGAAGGCAGCCCTGCTTTATGCCAGCCTTGCATTGCCGCGCGCCGCGCTGGGGCCCGGCCAACGCCTGAGGCGCCACATTCCCCCCGTTCTGTTCCTGCTGGCACTCGGTGCCGCCTTGCTGGCCTGCGCGCGGCCCAGCGCCACCATCACGCTGCCTTCCGACACCATCACGCTGGTGCTGGCGATGGATGTGTCGCGCAGCATGGAGGCCACCGACGTGGCGCCCACGCGCATCGCCGCCGCCCAGCAGGCCGCGCGTGACCTGGTGGTGGGGCTGCCGTCGAGTGTTCGGCTGGGCATTGTCTCGTTCGCCGCCACCGCCGCGGAAGTGCTGGCCCCGACCGATAACCGCCAGGACATGCTCGACGCGCTCGACCGCTTTCAGCTGCAGCGCGGCACGGCCACCGGCAGCGGCCTGATACAGGCCCTGGCCGTATTGTTTCCCAATGATGGCATCGACCTCGAAGCCGTCCTGTTCAACGACGGCGCACCATTGCTGGGCAGGCCCGCCCCGTCACTTGACGAAGCCGCTGCGGCAGACGCCGCGCGCAAGCGGGCGAAGGAGCGCGCGCCGGTGCAGCCGGGCTCGTACCGGCACGGCGCGGTCATCCTGCTCAGCGACGGCCGCCGTACCACCGGCCCGGACCCGCTCGACGCTGCGCGCATGGCCGCCCAGCGGGGCGTACGCGTGTACACCGTGGGCTTTGGATCGGCGCAGGGCGGCGTCGCCGGCGAGCCGGTGCTGTCCTACTTCATGCAGCTCGACGAGCCCTCCTTGCGCGCCGTCGCCAATATCACCGGCGGCGAATATTTCCAGGCCGGCTCGGCGGCCGACCTGAGCCGCGTGTACCGCCAGCTCAGCGCACGTTTTGCGCTGGAGCGCAGGGAGACCGAAGTCGGCGCGCTGTTCGCGGCGGTCGCCGGCCTTCTGCTGGTGGCGGCATGTGCGCTTTCCATCCTCTGGTTCCGGCGCTGACCCGCGTTATGTGGGCTACCGCACCAACTGCGCACAAATGGCGGCTTTTCGGACAGTGCTGCATTGCGGCATGACTGCTTAACTTTACCGAAATGTGTCAAACGGCTGTGCCGCAGAGCACTTGCCGACCCAGTCCCATACCCGGAATTTTCCGCCGACGATCGCGCAGCCGCGCGACGCCGGGAATGTTCTTTTTTTGCCTTGGTGGGGGAGACATGGAGCAGTCCGATACGCTTGCGGCAGCCGGGCCGGAACCTGTAACGGCGGCCCGCTCGCCGATGGCCACGCCACGGCGGCATCCCGAAGCGCGGGATGGTCGTGGCCACGACTACCTGCAACGCCTCCGGCCCTATCTGAAGGCGGGGGCTTGCGTGCAGGATGGCTGGCTTCCCCGGGCGCCGATCCGCTATACGCGCGGCATGCTCGCCAATGCACACTACTTCAGCCATCCCAGATGGATGGACGACTGGCTAGCCAATGTCCATCGCTATCCGCAATGGCGCGAACGCTGGCATGCCGTGACGGGACCGCTCGACGGCAAGGTACTGGTGGACGTGGGTTGCGGCCCCGGCAATGTGCTGGCCACGCTGGGCGGCGCGCCGCGCGTGGCCATTGGCGTCGACGTCGCGGAGGGCAGCCTGCAGCGCGCAGCCGGCGTTGGCTATGTCCCGCTGCAAGCCGATGCGCACGACATGCCGCTGGCCACGGGCATTGCCGACATCGTGGCCATCAACGGGTCGCTGCACCACTGCGACGACATGGCCGCCGTGCTGGTCGAAGCCGCGCGGCTGGTCAAGCCGGGCGGGGTGCTGATCACCGACCATGATCCCCAGTTCACCGCGTGGAACTTCCGCGGCCTAGCCATGCTGATGTGGCGGCTGCGCGTGCCGATCTACCGCTGGCTCAAGCGCGGCGGTCACGCGGCCGCCGATAACGAGCAGTACTGGGCGTTGGCAACCGAGTTGCATCACCGCCCCGGCGATGGTGTGACCGAGACCTTTCTGCGCGGCGTGCTGGAGCCACGCGGATGGCAGGTGAGGGTGCTTCCGCACAATCACATGGTGGGGGCCGAAGTATTCGACGGGCAGATCGGCCCGTCGCCGTGGAAGATTCGCATGGCGCAGCGCCTGTCAGGCATCAGGCCGGGCACACCGCAGGCGGCGATGAGCCTGTTCTGCGTCGCGCGGGCACCTTCTTCCACGCCGATGCGGAGGTAGCATTTCGGCCGCTGTGATGGGGCAGACCATCAAGGGATGGCTGGGCTGGTCATAGCGCAAGCACGATCTTCCCGCCGCGCGCGGCACGCGAGCAGCACGACATCATCCGGTTGTTCGCGTCGCGCTCGGTGCGGGTGAGCACGACGTCGCGGTGGTCGATGTCGCCATCCAGCACGCGTACCTCGCACGATCCGCACAGGCCTTCCTCGCAGTCGCTCTGCACGTCGATATTGGCGCGGCGCAGCGCGGTGAGCAGGGTCTGGTCGGCCGGAACGTCGAGCGTGAGGCCCGAATCCTTGAGCTCGACGGTGAAAGGCTGTTCTTTCGATGGGTCCAGCGTGCCGAGTGTGGAGCTGAAGTGTTCGACGCGCAGCGTGTCCTCGGGCCAGTTGGCGCAGCAGGTTTCCAGTGCCTCGATCATCCGCGCCGGGCCGCAGGCATAGACCTGCGTGCTGGCGTCCGGGCTCCCGAGCAGCCGGGCAAAGTCGGCGCGGTGGCCTTCATCGGCCGCATGGACGTGCAGGCGGTCGCCGTGCAGCGCGGCCAGTTCATCAAGCAGGGCCATGGCCTGGCGCGACCGGCCGCAGTAGTGGAATACGTAGTCGATGCCGAGTTCGCGCGCGCGCCGCGCCATGGCGCTGACCGGCGTCACGCCGATGCCGCCGGCCACGAAGATGGCCTTGCGGCAGCTTTCGTCGAGCCGGAAGTGGTTGCGCGGGCCGCGCACCTTGAGCTTGTCGCCGACGCGCAGGTTGGCGTGGATCCAGGCCGAGCCGCCACGGCTTTCCGTCTCGCGCAGCACGGCGATCTCGAACACATTGGCATTGGCCGGGTCGCCGCACAGCGAATACTGGCGCGAGATGCCGGTGTGGCCGCATTCGACGTCGATATGCGCGCCGGGCGTCCAGCGCGGCAGGGGACGCCCGTCCTGCGACGCCAGCCGGATACGCAGCACGTCCTGCGCAGCCGGCTCCACAGCCTCGACCACCAGCGTGCGGCCGATATTGCCGGTGGGCTCGCCGATGCGCACCGCGTCGCGGGGTGCCAGCACGGCGGGGTCGGTGCGTTCCGGATTTTGCGCCGGGTCCCATTCCACCCACAGGTGCTCGGGGCCGCGGAACGACGTGTTGGGCACGTAGGTGAAGTGCTGGTCGGCCAGACGCAGGTGCGGCAGGCGGCTGGTCAGCTCTTCGAGGAAGATCTGCATCTCCATGCGCGCCAGATTCTTGCCCATGCACTGGTGCGCACCGTACCCGAAGGTGAGCTGGTCGCTGGCGTTGTCGCGGTGGATGTCGAACAGGTCGGCATCGGAAAAGTGCCGCTCGTCATGGTTGGCCGACGATGTCACGATCAGCAGTTTGCTGCCGGCCGCCAGCGGGATGCCGCCCACCTCGGTGTCCCGCGTCACCACCCGGCGCCACGCGGCCACCGATCCGTTGTGCCGCAGGCATTCCTCGACGGCGTTGGGAATCAGCGCCGGGTCTTCGCAGATCTCGCGCCAGACGTCGGGGTGCTGCAGCAGCAGCTTGATCGCATTGGCCGATGCATTGGCCGTGGTCTCGTGCGCGGCCACGATGCCGGCCATCATCATCGAGTGCAGGTACGAATCGGTGACGACCTCGGGCAGTTCCTTCTGCTTGCGGATGCCGTACTGCATCCAGCCCGCCCCCGACGGGTCTGCACGCATCTTGTCGAGGATGCGGCCCGCCAGCTGCCAGAAGTTGCCCACGGCATGGGCCACGGCCACCTGTTCCTCGGGCTTTGGCCGGCCCCAGGTGTTCACCGTGTGGGCGATCGAATACTGGCGCAGCAGGTCCATGTCTTCCTCGGGCACGCCGAGGAAGTGCAGGGCGACGGTCAGCGGCACTTCCCAGAGCATCTGGTCCACCAGATCGGCGCGGCCATCGTCGATGAAGCGGTCGACGTATTCGCGCGCCAGCCGGCGCACCAGCGGTTCATGGTGCATCAGTTCCGCCGGGGTGAACGGCTCCATCAGCGCGCGGCGGCGCGGCATGTGGGCCGGTTCGTCCTCGTTGACCAGCGTCCGGTTCATCGCATAGCCATACGACGCCAGCACGGCGTTGGCTTCGTCGCCGGTGGGCGTGATCTTCTCCAGCGCGATGGCCGGGCTGAACGTGAGGTGGTCGCGGAAGATCGCCTTGATGTCGTCGAAGCGGGTCACCACCCAGTAGCCCAGTTTCGGGCTGTAGAACACGGGTTCCTGCTCGCGCGACCAGCGCACGTAGTCGGGCGGATCCTGCTGGTAGCCGTCCTCGAACGGATCGAACGCCGCGGCGTTGTGGCTGACCGGGCAGCCGTTCGGCGCCAGAACAGGGGATGCGCCGGCGGCGCGCAGTGCGGTGTGGTCGATCGGGCAACCCGCGCCGTGCGCGGGTGGGGTGGACTGCGTCATGCGGAACTCCAGCTACGGGCGGTGGTGCGTCAGTCGAGCGAAATCTTCAGATCCTGGATCAGCCGGGTCCAGCGCGCGGTCTCGCTGCGCAGCAGGTCGCCAAACTGGGCCGGGGTGTTGCCAACGGGCTCCACGCCGAAGTCGACCAGCTTCTTGTGGATGGCGGGGTCTTTCACGGACGCCACGACTTGCCGGTTCAGCGTGTTGATGACCTCGGGCGGGGTGGCGGCCGGCACCACCATGCCGACCAGCGCGGCGGCTTCCACGTTCTTGTAGCCGAGTTCGGCGAAGGTCGGCACGTCGGGCAACTGGGGCAGGCGCGTGGCGTTGGCCACCGCCAGCGGGCGCACCTTTCCGCCCTTGATAAAGCCCGCACCGGCGGCGTAGTCGACCATCATCGCGGGAATCTGGCCGGCGGCCACGTCGGACAAGGCCGGCGCCGCACCGCGATACGGCGCGTGGGTCATGGTCAGGTGTGCTTCGGTCTTGAGCAGCTCCATCGCCAGATGGTGCGGGCTGCCGGCGCCGGCCGATCCGTAGTTCACGCCGCCCGGCGTCGCCTTGACCTGGGCGATGAAGTCCTGCGCGGTCTTGGCCTGGGTGCCGGGGCCGACCACCAGGATCATGGGAAAACGGCCCAGCAGCGTCACGGGCGCCAGGTCGCGCGTGGGGTTGTACGAAAGCGTCTTGTACAGCGCCGGATTGAACACCAGCGTGCCGTTGTCGGCCGACAGCACCGTGTAGCCGTCGGGCGCCGAGCGGGCGGTCTCGGACGCGCCAATCGCGGTATTGCCGCCCGGCTTGTTGTCCACCACCACCGGCTGGCCGACGCGGGCGGACAGCCCCTGTCCGATGGTGCGCGCCAGGAAATCCGATCCGCCGCCGGCCGGGTAGGGCACGATCCACCGGATCGGCTTGGCAGGCCACGCGTCGGCGGCATGTGCGCCGGTGACCACTGCAAAGGACAGCGCAAGCAGCGCGATGGGGCGGAATCGGGGCATCGGTCGTCTCCTCGGTATTTGGCCGGATAGTGGTGGGCCTGTTTTGCGTAAATCATATACGCATTGCGTAATCAATGAATGAGGGTTAACCTCGGGCGCCATGACTTCCGCTACCGAACGCACTCCGGACCCCAGCCCCCGTCCGCGCGAACGCCGCCAGCGCGTGCAGGCGGCCGAAACCGGCATGGCCGTACTCAAGACGCTGGCCCGCCTGGGCGGGCGCGCCAGCCTGACGGCCATCGCGGGGCAGATCGGCGAAAGCCCGGCCAAGGTGCACCGCTATCTGGTGAGCCTGATGGAGGAAGGATTCGTCGCACAGGAAGCCAACACCCAGCAGTACCACCTGGGCATCGAGGCGCTACAGATCGGACTGGCCGCGATGCGTCAGGCCGACCCGATCCGGCTGTCCGAAGCCTCGCTGGTGCGGCTGCGCGAGCGGCTGGAAGTGACGTGCTTTATCGCGGTGATGGGCAACAAGGGGCCCACCATCGTACGGATCGAGGAGCCGGGCCTGCCGGTGACGGTGAACGTGCGGGTGGGGTCGGTGATGCCGCTGCTGTGGTCAGCCACGGGCCGCGTGTTCCTGGGCATGCTCGACGATTCGAACGTGCAGGCGCTGGCGCGCGCGGAACTCGATGCGCTGACGCCGGGGCAGCGCGCCGACCTGGATGCGAAGAACCCGCTGGGGGCGTTGCGCGACCCGGTGCGGGCGCAAGGCTGCGCGGCGGTGCGCGATACCAACCTCAAAGGTATCAGCGCGGTGGCGGCGCCGGTGCGCGATTACACCGGCCGCGTTTGCGCGGTACTGACCGCGCTGGGCGCCACCGGCGGCTTCGATCCGTCGATCGACGGACCAATCGGCCGCGCGGTGCGCGAGGAAGCCGCGGCCATCAGCGTCTTGCTGGGGTTCGCGGGCTGATCCCGGGGGGGGGGGGCGGCCCGATGCCGCCCGCGTCAGTCCGGCCGCTTCGGAATATCGACCGCGCGCTGCACGGCCGGCCGCGCCACAAAGGCCGCCAGCACCCGCGACACTTCCGGAAAGTCCTGGATGCCGACCAGGTCGCCTGCCTGGTAGAAGCCCAGCAGATTGCGCACCCACGGGAACGTGGCGATGTCGGCAACGGAGTAGTCGTCGCCCATGATCCACTGGCGGCCCTTGAGGCGTTCGTTCAGCACGTTCAGCAGCCGCTTCGATTCGGCCACATAGCGGTCGCGCGGACGCTTGTCCTCGTAGTCCTTGCCCGCGAACTTGTGGAAAAAGCCCACCTGGCCAAACATCGGGCCGATGCCGCCCATCTGCCACATGACCCACTGCAGGGTCTCGTAGCGCAGCGCGGGGTCGGCCGGCATGAACTTGCCGGTCTTGTCGGCCAGGTACACCAGGATCGCGCCCGATTCCCACAGCGCCAGCGGCTGGCCGCCGGGGCCGTTGGGGTCGATGATCGCCGGGATCTTGTTGTTCGGGTTCAACGACAGGAATTCGGGCGAGGTCTGGTCGTGCTTGTCGAAGCGCACCAGGTGCGGCTCGTAGGGCAGGCCGGTTTCTTCCAGCATCAGCGATACCTTGATGCCGTTAGGGGTATTGAGCGAATACAGCTGCAGGCGGTCGGGATGTTGTGCCGGCCATTTGCCGGTGATCGGAAAGTCGGACAGAACGGTCATCGTGATGAGCTTTGTTGTTTTGTGGGCGAAAACGGCCATGGTAATGGCTTTGGCGCAATTTCGCCTGGCAGCAGGTAAATACCCCTGACACCGCGGGGCCACGCCGGACTGTTGCGCTTGCCTGACACGCACTGGCATCGATGCGCCCCGATGACTACTCTCCATTTGGCTGTTCAGTCATCTGGATGGTATCCGCCGCGCACGGGCGGGCCATATCCTCTAGCTTCTTTCAAGGGAGGGCAGCATGAGGACCTTCTTGGGACTCGCTGCCGGCTGCATGCTCGCCGCCGGCTGCACATCGACACCGAAAGCGCCACCGGTATCGGCCTTCAAGGCCGACGACCTCAGTGGCAGACCGAAGCGCGCGGCGCAGGCCTGGGTGGCCGCCGGCAAGGACTGGTCGGCGGACAAGGATCTGGGGACCCTGCTGGCCCTGCCCGAAAACCGCGAAATCAGGGACCTGCTGGCGTCGTCGCAGTGCGCCGAGCCCCCGTCGAAATCTTCCTCGAACGCATCGGCTTCACCCGCCCGGGCCGCCACCGCAGCCGGCACCGCGTTCGTGGCCAGCGGTACGCGGCTCGTGGCAGACCTCTACGCCGACAAGGACCAGGGCAGCCCTGAACAACTGAAGCGCGAAGCGATCGACGCCAGCACTGTCGATGTGAGCATCTCGGCGGCCGGATTCCGTGGGGTCCGCTGCGCGGTGTTCGCACGCTATGCGTTGGCCGATGCGCCGTCGCGCCCCGGGCTGGTGGCCGTGCTGGCCATCGAACAACGGCTGCAGGACGGCAAGTTCACCGACTACTTCCGCTTCCGTCCGCTCTATATCCGGGCTGCGAACACGATTTCGAAGACGGCCGCGGGCAACGGGGGGCAACCGGCGCAGATCGCGGTGTCGTTCGCGCTGGTGACCCGCCAGCTCGTGGTCAATGGCGAAGGCGCGGCAACGTTTGCCGAACTGGGTTCGGCGGCCACCACCGTCGCCCGGGTGCCGCTGGGCGGCGACGGCATGCCATGCATTACGGCGCAATGCAGCGGCATGTCGCCGCCGGTGCCGGTGCCGGTGGCGCGGGGCACCGTGGTCCTGGCGATGGGTGTCAGCGAGGCGGGCGATGTGGGTGCCGAGATCGACCAGATCCGCGTGAAGCGCGAAGCGGTGGCTGCGGCGCGCGTGCCCGGGATGCCAACCCTGACGGCACCGGCCGTGACGCCGCCGGCCCATGGATCGGAGCGCCACCTGTCCCGCTAGTTGCGGCAGTCCAACCCAATCCGGGCCTGTTGTCAGAACGGCAGGCCCAGGTAATAGCGGCCCAGTTCCGACAGCTCGCCATCGGCGCCCAGCAGGCTGGTGAAATGCGGATCGGGGTTCCAGCGGCCCGTGAACCATGCGTAGCGGAAGACATCGGTGCGCTGCTCGCAGGTGGCCACCATGTCGCGCATCTGCGTCTTCTGCTTTTCCAGCGTATCGACCTGCGTGCCGTCGGCATTGCTGTGCCAGTTGGCGAATTCGGTGACCCAGAACGGTTTGCCATACTTGGCCAGGCGGTCGAGTTGCCCGCCCAGGCCATAGTCGTACCAGTGGAAGGCCAGGTAATCGATCTGGGGATTGCGGTTGCCGTTGGCGGCGCGATACGCGTTGTAGAACCCGTCGAGCCAGACCACGGGATCGCTGTAGCCCGGCATGGTGCCCCACGTGATGGCCGGGCCGACCAGCTTGACGCCGGTACGGCCGGCGATGGCCTCGAACTGCGGCCATGCGGCGGCGGCCGCGGCAGGCGACAGGTTGGCCTGGTCCGTCAGGTTCGGCTCGTTGATCAGCAGCAGGTACTTGACCTCCGGGTGGTCCTTCAGCCAGGTTTCCACCGTGGCGGCATCGAAGGCGTAGTCGTTCCAGAGCATTGGCACGAAGTCCATGCCATAGGCGGCGCGCGGGTCGGCGGGTGCCGATGCGCTGGGCCTGGGCGACCAGTTGTACCACCACGATACCCCGGGGGCCAGCGCCGCCAGGTCGGCCTTGCTGGCCAGGTCGTAGGCGATGCCGCGCTTGGCGCTCTTGGTCACGCCGGGCGTGGCGGACGGCGGCGTGGTGGGCGCGGCGGGCGTGCTTGGCGAGAGGTGGCCGCCGGCGCCGCCGGAGCTGCCGTTCGCGGACGCCGGGGTGCCGCCGTCGCCGCCGCCACCGCAGGCGGCCAGCGCGAAAGCCATCAGCAGCGGCGCCATGGCACGGCTGCGTAGGGTGTGCATCAGCATGTGAGTTTCCATGTTCTGGCGTCTGCGCGCTACAGCGATTGCAGGAACGCCGTGATCGCGTCGCGGTCGGCCTTCGGCAGGGCTTCGTAGCGCTTGCGGCTGTCGGTGGCCTCGCCGCCATGCCAGAGCACGGCTTCCGGGATGGTGCGGGCGCGGCCGTCATGCAGCAGGCGCACGCTGGCGTCGCCACCCTGCACGAAGCGCAGCGAGCCAAGGCCCCACAGCGGCGCCGTGCGCCACTGGCTCGGATACGCGCGGCCCTCGGACAGCGTGTCGGCCAGGTCGGGCCCCATGTCGTGCAGCAGCAGGTCGGTGTACGGATGGATGATCTGCTCGCGAAGCTCGGCAAATGGGTGCGTGGCGCCGGTCTTCAACGTTGGCGTATGGCAGGCCGCGCAGCGCACCTGCGCGAACAGGTCGGTGCCGCGCGCGATTTGGGCCGGATCCACATCATGCTCGGGCGACACACGGACGCCGTCGGGGAAGCCGCTGCGCAGCTTGCGCTGGGCCGGCACGGCGATCAGCGACAGGTAGTGCGTCATGCGCTGCAGTTCGTTCTCGCTGACGGACGTCGGCGTGGTGACCGTGTGGCAGTTCGCAGCCCCACGCTGACAGCCGTAGTCGGGGAACACGGGCGACGTCACGCCGAGGTCCTTGATCAGCGCGTCGGCCACCTGCTGGCGGATGCTGCCCTTCGATGCCTTCCAGCCAAAGCGGCCTACGTGGGTCTTGCCCGTCTGCGGATCCACCACGAGGTTGGCCACGCCACGGATGCCGTCGCCATTGGCGTCATCGGGATCGGCCAGGCCCAGGATGGTGGACTCGGGAATGGCCTCCAGCAGCCCCATGCCGATCACCTGCGCGGCCTGGCGCGCCGAGTAGCGTCCCGGAGCCGGGCCCTTGAACGCGAAGACCGGCTTGACCAGTTCCACCTTCTCGCCATCGGGCAACGTGCGCACGGTGGTGTCGAACGACTGCACGGTGACATCGTAGGCGGCCGCCTTGGCATCCTGCGCGTGCTGCTGCACGTTGTGGCCGTAGACTGGGTCGGGGCCGGTGCCGTCGCCGCTGGCGGTCAGGAACGACATCGTATCCAGCTTCGCGCCAAGCGCCAGCGGCTTGCTGCGGCCGTTGTTGGTGTGGCATTCGATGCAGCGCGGCTGGTTGTAGCGCGCGCCGAGCTGGCCGATATGGGCCGCGAACACGGGGTTGTCGCGATCGTGCTCGGAGTGCGTGCCGTCGGCGAACGATGTGTGGAACAGCCGGCGTCCTTCCACGAATCGCTGCGTATTGGTGATGCCGATGTTGTTGGCCATCTGCTGGAAGACCCGCATCGGTTCTTCCGAGTAGTTGTACGACAGGCTGGCCTGGCCGCCCAGCAGGGCGTCGTCGGGCAGCGGTTCGGAATCGAGGTTCGGGGCGATGCCGTACCACGGGCGCATGCCCACGCCAACGATGTAGAGCTGCTCGAACGAGTAGTAGCGGCTGCCGCCGCCATCCACCACCGGGTCGCGCTTGAGCCGCGGCGCCGGGGCCAGTTCGACCTTGTCGCCGATCTTCAGCGGGCTGTGCGGGTCGGTGCGCCAGTTCGAATCGAAGGTCATCATGCAGTCTTCGCGCGGCTGGTTCTCGCGGCAGATCGGCAGGCCGCCTTCCTTCGGATTGTTGAAACCGTAGTTCAGCGACCAGCCATAGTCGCGCACGGTGGGATCGAGCACATTGCGGAACAGGCTGAACGTGGTGCCATCGAAGATGCCCTGGTTCACGCGCAGATAGACCTCGATCAGCTGCTTGCCGGCGGGTACGTGGTCGCGGATTTCCAGGCCGAACGTGCGGTTCTGGAAGTAGAACGTGGGGAAGGTCAGGTAGCGGCCCGGACCCGCGTCCGGGGCGTCCCAGGCTTCGCCGCGCTCGCGCGCGTGGCGCTCGGTCGGGCGCGAGCCCATCATCGTGACCAGCGTGCCGTCGGGCTCCCGGTACTGGATCTGTTCCATGACCGGCGTATCGGCACCGTACAGCGGTTCGTAGAGCGATGGCGTGACAGTCGGCGCAGGCGCCGGACTGCCGTCACCGCCCCCTCCGCCGCACGCAGCGGCCATGAATACGGCGGCCAGCAGCAGTGCCGGCCCACGATGGTGAGCGATTTTTCTCATTGTATTGACCCTTCGTTCTTATCCGAGCCGCGCCGGGCTCCGTTCTCGATTTTTTTATTCCCGGCTTTGGCACGGACATCTGCCATGCGCCGCGAAACGGCCCATTCCCTGTAGCCGCGGCGATTATCGTGAGCCGGTTAAATAGATGTCAATTGTCATTATCTGGCGCACCGGGTGACAAAAATTGCGCCTTGCGGTGACGAGGATCGTCACCGCTTGACGGGACGCCGGATACAGCCGGGTCGATGACCTGTACATGACGGAAACCGGAGGTTTTCTGCCGGTGGACGGCGCTTCCGGTCTTGCAGGGTGCGTGCCGCGTGGGCCAATCTGGTGCAGATTTCGTTGCGCAAAAGCCGCAGACATTGCCACGGCGGCGGCGATGAGAAGGGGCCACTTGCCAGCGGATGGCAGTGGCCGGGGCCAGGCGTCGAGATATCAGGCGCCCAATGCGTTGACGCTCAAAGAGATACGGTAGGCGCGCTGGCCCGATGCAGCAGCACCGGTACCGATTTTGAAGTCGGTGTATTGCAGAGGTCGGCAACGCTATCCAGCGGCACCAGGGGGTTGGTCTCGGGGTAATAGGCCGCCACGCAACCGCGTGGAATGTCGTAGGCAACCAGCCGGAACCCGTCGGCGCGCCGCTCGATATCGTCGTGCCAGACCGTGGTCATGTCGACCCATTCCCCGTCGCGCAGGCCCAGCATCTGCAGGTCCGCCGGATGGATGAACACCACGCGGCGCTGGCCGAAGACGCCGCGGTAGCGGTCGTCCAGCGCGTAGATCGTGGTGTTGTACTGGTCGTGCGAACGCGTGGTCATCAGCGTCATCACGCGTTCGCCGTGGCGGGCGCGGGCCTGGGCGATCGGCGTGTCGGGGGTCAGCGCGTTGACCAGGAACTCGGCTCTGCCGGACGGCGTGTGCCATTGCCGCTCGCGCGCGGGCACATAAAGGTGAAAGCCGCCCGGTACCGCCACGCGGGCGTTGTAGTGCTCGAATCCGTCGACGACCTCGGCGATCTTGTCGCGAATGCGCGCGTAGTCCTGCGCGTACCAGCGCCAGTCAACGGTGGCGCTGCCCAGCGTGGCATGGGCCAGGCCGGCGATGATCGCGGTCTCGGACATCAGGTCTGGCGACGCGGGCGTATTCATCCCGAACGAGATATGCACCTTCGAGACCGAGTCTTCCACCGTTACGCCCTGCGGCACGCCGTCCTGCAGGTCGATCTCGCTGCGGCCAAGCGTGGGCAGGATCAGCGCCTCCTTGCCGTGGACCAGATGGCTGCGGTTGAGCTTCGTCGAGATATGCACGGTCAGGTTGCACGCGCGCAGCGCGTCCCACGTGCGAGCCGTGTCCGGCGTAGCCGCCGCGAAGTTGCCGCCCAGCGCCACGAAGATCTTCACGTCGCCGCGCAGCATGGCTTCGATGCTCTCCACCACGTCGTAGCCATGCTCGCGTGGCGGTGTGAAGCGGAACGCCGCGCCCAGCTTGTCGAGGAAAGCTCCCGTCGGTTGTTCCTCGATGCCGACCGTCCGGTTGCCCTGCACGTTCGAGTGGCCCCGCACGGGACACAGGCCCGCGCCTTCGCGCCCGATATTGCCGCGCAGCATCATGAGGTTGGTCAGCATCTGGATGGTCTGCACCGAATGCTTGTGCTGGGTCAGCCCCATACCCCAGGTGCAGATCACGCGCTGGCCACGCGCGTAGATCGCGGCCAGACCTTCGATGTCCTCGCGCGGCACGCCCGATTCCTGCTCGATGACGGTCCACGATTCGGCACGCAGGTCCGCCGCGAAGGCGTCGAAGCCGTGCGTGTGTTCGCCGATGAACGCGGTGTCAAGCACGCGGGCCGCACCCGTGGCCTGCGCCTCGTCGTCCAGTTCCAGCACGCGCTTGGCCACGCCCTTGATCAGCGCGTAGTCGCCGCCCAGCGTAGGGCGCACGAACACCGAGCAGATCTTCGTGTCGGACATGGTCAGCATTTCCACCGGGCTCTGCGGACTGGTGAATCGTTCCAGCCCACGTTCGCGCAGCGGGTTGATCGACACCAGCGTGGCACCTCGCCGGGCACAGTCGCGCAGTTCGGCCAGCATGCGCGGGTGGTTGGTGGCCGGGTTCTGGCCGAACAGCAGCACGGTGTCGCAGGTCTCGAAATCCTCCAGCGTCACGGTGCCCTTGCCGACACCCACCGTATGGGGCATGCCGCGACTGGTGGCCTCGTGGCACATGTTCGAGCAGTCAGGGAAGTTGTTGGTGCCGACCATGCGCGCGAACAACTGGTACAGGAACGCGGCCTCGTTGCTGGCGCGGCCCGAGGTGTAGAAGGCCGCCTGGTTCGGATCGGGCAGCGCGCGCAGGCGGGTGCCGATCAGCGCGAATGCGTCCTGCCAGGAGATCGCCCGGTACGTGTCCGTCAGGCCGTCGTAGATCACGGGCTCGGTCAGGCGGCCGTGCTGCTCCAGTTCGTAGTCGGTCTGCGCCATCAGGGCCGTCACCGTGTGTTGCGCCAGAAATGCGGCTGTCACGCGCTTGCCGGTGGATTCCGCGGCCACGGCCTTCACGCCGTTTTCGCAGAACTCGAACGTCGAGGCGTGTTCGCGGTCTGGCCAGGCGCAGCCGGGGCAGTCGAAGCCGTCCGCCTTGTTCTGCCGGAACAGCATCGCGTAGTCGCGGCCGGGCACGCGCTCCTTGATCAGGTTGATGGCCACGTACTTCAGCGCACCCCATCCGGCGGCGGCATGGGGATAGGGTTCGATGCGTGGCTTTGTCTTGAAGGCCATGGCGGGGGCTCCTGCCTGAAGGGAATCGATACGTCGGGATGGCCCGAGCGTATCGGCGGCAGGGTGGCGGGCGTTGCCGCTGGCGGCAGGGGTTTCGGTTTTGCACGCCCGGCGATGCGCCATGCAAACCAAAGGATGATGGTGCTCTACAAATTGACTAGCGCGAGGCAACCCACGTACGAATGCGCCGCACGGCGGTGCCGCCTACGATGGATTCACGGGCATGCGACGCAGGCCCTGGCGGGGAACCGGAGAGTTTTCCCCGTCTGCAACGCAAGTCAACCAGGAGTCCATCATGATTCGCAAGCACATCCTTCCCGTTCTCGTGGCATGCGGCGTGGCCGCCGTCAGCGCCCTTGGCACCGGCATGGCCAATGCCGCCGAGACCGGCAGGCACCCGGCCAAGCAGTCGCATCCGCAGTACAACATCGACCAGCCGCGTGACGTCTACACGCAGGGCGCGCGCTTCAATGTGTCGCCGGCCGACCAGGGCCGCTTTATCCAGGTTGGCCAGGACCTGACCGGCGTATCGGCGCCTCCGGGCAACACGCCTGCCTGAGCGCCGGCATGATCGCCAATGTCGAAATCGACGGCCGGGCCGCCAGCGCGGCCGTCGGTGGTGTCACGCTGGCGCTGGCATGGCTGGGCGTCTGTGCCGCCAGTTGCGGCATGGCGCTGGTCACGGCGCTCTGGGCAGGCGTCTGAGGTGCCGCCCAAGCGCCGTTTTTTTACGCTCGATCGGGGTTCAGAGCGCTACGCAACGTTCGCCCAAGGTCCGCCCCAGGGCCGCGATCAGGCCGCTTCCTCGGTCGCCTGCCCGCCATCGGCCATCCGTTGCGGCAGCCGTACCATCATCTTCGCACCGCCTTCGGGCAACGATTCCGCCGCGATGCTACCGCCATGGGATTCCACGATGTTCCGGCAAATGGACAGCCCCATGCCCATGCCGTCCGGCTTGGTCGTGTAGAACGCGTTGAACAGGCGGTCCATGTCCTTGTCGGGAATGCCCGGACCCGTATCGCTGACCACCAGCAGCACCGTATGGTCTGGCATGACGCGGCTGGCCAGCGTGAGCCGGCGCCGGCCGGACACGTGCGACATGGCCTGCGCGGCGTTCACCATCAGGTTCACCAGCACCTGCTGCAGTTGCGTCCAGTCGCCATGAATCCGCACGCCGTCGGCATCCAGGTCCAGGTCGGCCGATACCTGATGGTCCTGCAACTCGCGCCGCACCAGTTCCAGCGAAGCCGTCACCAGGTGGTCGACGCCGATATCCACGTATTTGGGCTCCGACTTCTGCGCCATGGCGCGAATCTGCCGGATGATGTCGTTGGCGCGGCTGGCGTCGCGAATCACTTGTTCGATGGATTCGGTGGCTTCCGCGATCTCGGGCTCGTCGCGCTGCAGCCAGCGCAGTGCCGAGCTGCCGCAGGTGACGATGGCGGCCATCGGCTGCGTCACCTCGTGTGCGATCGACGCGGCCAGCTGGCCCAGCGTGGTCACACGCGACACATGCGCCAGTTCGGTCATGGTCCGATGCAATGCCTGCTGCGTCTCGATGGCGTCGGTGGTATCCATCAGGGCGCCCACGTATTCGTGCTGGTCGCCGGCCGTGGCGCTGCGGCGCGCCACCAGATGCACGTGACGGATCGCGCCACCGGGCAGCAGTAGCCGGTGCCGCAGATCCACGCTCTCCACGCCGCCGAGCATGGCCGCATGCACGCGCTGCACTTCGACCAGATCGTCGGGATGCACGCGGGTGAGCACCATGCCGAAATGCGGTGCCTCGCCCCGCGGGTAGCCGAGGATACGGAACGCCTCGTCCGACCACGTCATCGTGTTGGCCGGCAGCCGCAGCGCGATACTGCCGGTCTTGCTGAGCCGCTGGGCTTCGGCCAGGAATGCTTCGCTGCGCGCCAGGGCGGCTTCGGTACGGCGCCGCCGCGCCATGTCGGCCAGGTTGCGCAGCGCCAGCAGCGTAGTGGTGCCGATGGCCAGCAGGGCAAAGACGAAGCGTGCCAGCTGGCCGTGATCGGGGTCGGGGTTCTGCGAAAACGCAAAGGCCGCCACTGTGAGCACCAGCGCCGTGGCAGCGGTGACCCGGGTGGCGCGGATCGATCCGGTCAGCGCCACCAGCAGGATGACAAGCACATAGACCACCGCGATGGCGAAATCGAGTGGCGTCAGGGCGTCGATCGCGAAGACACACAGGCCCAGCAGGCCTGCCGCGCCCATCAACAGCCGGTTCGTGGTGGTGTTGTACATCCTGTCGCCCGTATTGCTGGTTGTCGGTATGCCCATGCCCACGGCCGGCAGCATGGCCCGACGCTGATATTAGTCCTGAATGACTGGTCGAGGAATCATATGAAGGTATAGGAGATGTCCATGCATTCGTCGCCCTTCGGGAACCTTGGGTGCGTTTTTGCAAGCGGTTGATCTGGGGACAATCCGCGTCAGCGCCGCAGGTGCACAGTCGAGATGGACACCCGCCCGCGCCGCTGGCGCCCGCGAGTGCACAGAATCGGGGCGCATAGCCCTTTGGTATGCCTTACTGGAGCCCATCATGACCCTTACCCAGCTTGACGATCCCGGCCTGGCCGTCACCGAAATCTCGGATCACCTGAACCGGCTGCTGGCCGACGTCTTCGCGCTGTACCTGAAGACCAAGAACTTCCACTGGCACATGTCCGGCCCGCACTTCCGCGACTACCACCTGATGCTGGACGAGCAGGCCACCCAGATCTTCGCGATGACCGACGACGTGGCCGAGCGCGTGCGCAAGCTCGGCGGCACGACGCTGCGCTCGATCGGCGCCATCGCACGACTCCAGCGCGTGCGCGACAACGACGCCGAGGACGTCTCGCCCAAGGCCATGCTGCGCGAGCTGCATGCCGACAACCTCACGCTGGTCCAAGCCATGCTCGATGCCCACGCGGTCTGCGACGACCACGCCGACGTGGCCACGGCCAGCCTGCTCGAAAACTGGATCGACGAAGCGCAGCGCCGCGCGTGGTTCCTGGCAGAGTCGGTCAGGTAACGTCGCCGACGCCCAACGCCAAAGCCCTCTCCGTTGGAGAGGGCTCTTTTTTTTCGAGAGCCGGCGCCGCATGCAGCTCAGACGGCCACCTTGCCGCGGAACACGTGATACTGGTACAGGTTGTAGCCCAGCATGACCGGCAGCAGCACGCCAATGCCGATCAGCATGAATACCAGCGTCCGGTCGTCGGAGGCGGCATCGATCAGCGACAGCCGCCCCGGCACCACGTTCGGGAACAGGCTGACGGCCAGTCCGCCGAACGACACCAGGAACAACAGCATGGCTGCGCGGAACGGAGCGCGGCGGCGGCCGGTCCAGGTCGACCCGGCAATCCAGGAGACCGCCAGTGCGGCCATCACACCCAGCGCCAGCAGCACGGCCAGCACGCCATGCTGGTGCCCGCGGTGGGTGCCGATCAGGCTCAGCCGCAGCGTGGCGCCGGACAGCACCAGCGCACTGACGACGGTGATCGGCAGCGTTGCCAGTGTCCACTTGCGCGCCGAAGCGTCGACCGGATACGACGTCTTCTTGATCAGGTAGGTGGCGCCCAGCAGCGCGTAACCGGCGGCCACGCCCACGGCGGCAACCAGCGTGAACACGGCGTTCCATGCGCCCGGATCCAGCCCGGTGATGATGCGTCCGAGGATCACGCCCTGGGCCACGGCGGCCAGCAGGCTACCGACGCCGAAGACCCGGTCCCAGAACGGGCCGCGATGGGTGGCGTGGCGGAACTCGATGGCCGCGCCGCGCATGATCAGCCCGGCGATCAACGCCATCAGCGGCAGGTACAGCTGGGGCAGCAGCATGGCGTAGGCGGCCGGGAAGGCGCCAAACAGTCCGCCCCCAAGCACCACGAGCCAGGTTTCATTGGCATCCCAGACGTGGATGATCGATTCGACCATCACGTCGCGCCGTTCGCGCTCGGGCTCGAACAGGCTCAGGATGCCGATGCCAAGATCAAAGCCGTCCGTGACGACATAGGCGGCCAGCATCAGGCCCAGGATGCAGAACCAGAGCGATACCAGCAGGGTATGGGCGTTGGTTTCCATGGCGAGTCTCCGGTGGTCAGTAGGTGCTGCGCTCGACGGCCGCCGGCAGGGCCGCCGGGGCGGTTGCCGGGGGGCTGAGCGACAGGTCCGGCCCCTGGCGCAGCCAGCGCGCGGCGAGCCAGGCGAAGGTCACCAGCAGCACTGCGTAGAAGGCGCCGAACATCGCGATGCTGCCGGTGACGTCGGCGGGGGAAATGGCGGTCGAGACCCCTTGCGGGGTGCGCAACAGGCCATAGACCAGCCATGGCTGGCGACCCACCTCACGCACGATCCAGCCGCACTCGACGGCCAGGTACGGCAAAGGAATGGCGACGATCCACGCCAGCAGCAGCGCCCGATGCTGGCTCAGGCTGGCGGGCTGTTGGCGCGTGCGGCGCAGCACCCGTGCCGTCCACAGCGCCAGCGCCACGAACAGCACGCCGATGCCGGCCATCACCCGAAACGCGTAGTAGAGCAGCGGCAGCATCGGGGGCTGGTCGGCGCGCGGAATATCGACCAGGCCCGTGACGGTGCCATGTACCTTGTGCGTCGCCAGCAGGCTCAGCATGCCGGGCACCTCGATGGCCCAGTCATTGCGCTGGGCGGCCTGGTTGGGCCAGGCCAGCAGCGACCACGACGCGGCCGTGCCCGGCGCATTGGTCTGCCAGTGGCCTTCAATGGCGGCGCCCTTGGCGGGTTGCGTCTCGAAGACGTCCACGCCGCTGCCGTCGCCCAGCCATACCTGCAACGGCGCCACGATTACCAGCAGCACCATGGCCAGACGGAACGAGCGTGCGAAGAACGCGGGCTGGCGCCGCTTCAGCAGGTACCAGGCCGAGATGCCGGCCACCACCACCAGCCCGGTTTCCAGCGCGGCCGTCCACATGTGGCTGATGCCCCAGAGCGCATCGGGATTGAAGATCGCGCGCAGGTAATCGGTGACGACGATCTTGCCGTCCTTCACCGCCACGCCGGCTGGGGTCTGCATCCACGAATTGGCCACCATGATCCAGAAGGCCGACAGCGACGAGCCCAGCGCCACCATGCCAGTGGCAAACAGGTGCACGCCGCGCGGCACACGCTCCCAGCCGAACATCATGATGCCGACAAAGCCGGCTTCGAGCATGAAGGCCATGGCGCCCTCGAAGCCGAGGATGTTGCCGAAGAACTGCCCGGTGAACTGCGAGAACGCGCTCCAGTTGGTGCCGAATTCGAACTCCATCGGGATGCCGCTGACCACGCCGACGGCAAAGTTCAGCAGCAGCAGCTTGCTCCAGAACCGCGCGTGGCGATACCACGCCACGTCGTTGGTGCGAATCCAGAGCACTTCGACGATGAACAGGAAGGCCGACAGGCTGATGGTCAGGATCGGCCAGAGGATATGAAAGATCGCGGTGAAGGCGAACTGCAGCCGAGACAGGTCGGTGACGTCGTGCATGGCGCGTTACCTGGCGTTCGACCGGTAGGCGATGGTGGGTTGCGCGTCGTCCAGCGCGGGCGCAAGGGCCACGCCGGCGCTGTCCATGGCGGAGGCCAGGATCATCGCGTCGGCGTTGAGCGCGGGCGGACGCGAACGCTGCGGGCGAAACACCAGGTCGCTCTTGTCGATGGGCTGGCCGGACAACGCGCAGACGCCGCTGTCGCGGGCCGGGCCGATGGTCCATACCTGCGCCCCGTAGCGGCAGTGCGTGGCGTCGCGCCAGCTCACGACGGCCATGGCACTGCTGAGCCGTTCGATGATGCTGACGATGGGGGCATGGGCGCGCAGTGCGTTGTCCTCGGCGGTGTAGGTCAGGGACGCCAGCGTCTGGCGCTTCGGATCCAGCAGCGCGATGGTGCGCAGCCACGTGTCGCAGGCGCTGTCGCGCACGTCCACCAGATCGCGGGTGTCGACGGATGCGGGGTACAGGGTTTCAGCCATGGGAGCTCCCGGAAGTAGAGGTGACCTTGACGCGCCAGCAGTGCGGCGTGTCGCCGACGAATCGCTTGAAGACGGTGGTGAAATGGGCTTGCGACCGGAATCCGCAGCGCATGGCCACTTCCAGCACGCTGCCGTCGCCGCCGCGCAGCAGGTCCTGTGCGTGTTCGATACGGCGGCGCACCAGGTATTCGTGCGGGCGCATGCCCGTGGTACGCCGGAACTGGGCGGCAAAGTACATGCGCGTGAGCCCGGTGCTGCGCGCGATATCAGCCAGCCCGATGGGCGCGGACAGGTTCGCGTCCATGAACGCGATGGCGCGGCGCAGACGCCACTGGGGCAGCGTGGTCACCGCACGCGTGTTCGACGCAATGCGCTGGAAATGATTGGCCACCACGCGCGCCACGATGGCCAGGGCCACGCTGTCGGCAAAGATGCGGCCCAGGCCCGGGTCCTGCGAATGCGCCACGGCCAGGGCCTGGCCAAGGCGTTCCAGTGCCGGGTCGGCATGGAAGAACGGATCTTCGAGCCGCAATTCGCCGTCGTGGTCGTGGCCGAACTGGTCGGCATAGCAGGCCGCCAGCACCGATTGGGGTACGAACAGATGAAGCACGTCAGTGGCTGAAGCGTACACGGCGCTGGTGGCGGTGCCCGGCGCGGTCACGTGGACCGCACCGGCACCCAGTCGTCCGTCAAACACCGGCATGCCGCCGCACAGGAAGCGGATCGAGCTGGACCGCAGGTTGATGGCGATGCAGTGCCGGGTGGGGTCGCCTGCGTGCGACACCGTGTCAGGCGGCTCGCCGTCGCAAGTCCAGCGCGACACCACGATGGCGTCACGGTGGCCGGGCGTGACCACCGCCTCGGGGGCGTGTCGCCAGCGGGTTTCTCGCTGGACGAAGCCGGGCGCCTGCGCGGCGGCCACGCGAAGCTGGGGCGCTGCCCTGGCAGGTGCGGCGCCAGAGGCGTCAGGGGCGTTGAGGACGATGGTTGCTACATCTTTCATGGTGGGGCTCCGGGATGCGGTATCGGTGCGGCGGCGGGCGTTCAACCGGCGTACTGGAGGTACGCGACGGCAATCAAAATCAGGTTCAGCACGGCGAGGACGATCCAGCCGTACATCAGCAACAGGCTTTCCTGGTCGGACATGACGGCGCTCACAAGTGGTGGTGCGACAGCACGGCGTGCGCTGCGGCGTGAACTGGCTCGATGGCCTGTTGCCACATGCCGTAAACCACGGCGCCAGCCACGCCGACCGTAGCGAAGGCGAGGGTGATGGCGATGATCGGCATCCAGAGCTTCTGAAGTGTCATGGTGCGGCTCCCGTGGAAGCAGTCGGTGGTTGACTGGAATGCTAGGAGCCGGGTACGGATGCCCACAATTGCCGCGTAGGTGGTGCGGTGTTAAACGAAGGTATAGGCCGCGCCAACGCAATGCACCGGAAAGGGGCGAAATCGCGCGGATAGCGGCGGTCCCGCCACCCGGTAGTGCCATCCCGAAATAACTTGGCGTTGGCAACCACGGCCTTGCGCGCCAGCGGCCATCATTCCCGGCATCAACCATCGGAGTGAGGCCGTGATGCATGCCGCGACCGGATGGCGGCACCTGCCCGTGGCTGCCGCCGTGCTGACTACCCTGGCGCTGACGGGCTGCGCCGCGTTCGACCACAGCCGCCCCACGCAGACGCCGGCGGTGGTTACCGGCATCGCGCAGAGTCTGCCCGCCCAGCATGGCCAGTGGCCGCCGCAGGACTGGATCGACCGCTTTGGCGACCTCCAGCTTGGCGCACTGGCCCGCGAGGCCGTTGCCGGCAGTCCGACGCTGCAGGCCGCGCGGGCGCGCGTGGAGGCAGCCCGCGCCGTGGCCGAGGGCGCGCGCAGCGGCCTGTATCCCGACATCGATATCCGCGGCGGTGTGTCGCGCCAGCGCATTTCCGAGACCGACCTGCTGGGCGCCACGCCGCTGTCGGGCCGCTGGATCAACCAGGTGCAGCTGTCCAGCGGCCTGACGTATGACCTGGACTTCTGGGGCCGGCACCGTAGCGCGCTGCGGGCCGCGATCTCCGGCGTGCGCGAAGCCGAAGCCGAAGGCCAGGCTGCGCAGTTGCTGCTGACCACGGGCGTGGCACGCGTCTACGCGCGGCTGGCCACGCTTTACGTGCTGCGCGACATCACCACGCAAACGATTGCCCAGCGCCGCGAACTGTCCGCGCTGGGCAAGGCCCGGCTGGTGGCTGGCCTCGATACCCAGGTGGGCATCACGCTGCAGGACGCCGACCTGGCCAGTGCCGAGGCGGATCTGACGCATATCGACGACACCATCACCGTGACGCGCCACCAGATTGCCGCGCTGCTGGGCAAGGGCCCCGACCGCGGACTGGCGATCACCCGGCCGGTGCTGCTGAACGGCTCGGGTGGTCATCCGCCGGCCGGATTGCCCGACGACGCGCGCATCGGGCTGCTGTCGCGCCGCCCGGACCTGGTGGCCGCGCGCTGGCGCGTGGAGGCTGCCTCCAAGGACATCGACGTGGCGCGTGCGGAATTCCTGCCCGACGTCACGTTGTCCGCCATGGCCGGCCTGACCACGATCACGCCGTCCGATTTCCTGCTTGGTGCTAGCCGGGCCTTTGCCTTTGGCCCGTCGCTGCGGCTGCCGGTGTTCGAAGGGGGCCGCCTGCGCGCCAACCTGCACGCGCGCTACGCCGACTACGACGCAGCCGTGGCCGACTACAACCAGACGCTGGCCGATGCATTGCGCGAGACGGCCGATGCCGTCGGCAGCCTGCAAGCCGTGGCCGCCGAAACTGCGCAGCGGCAGCGGGCACAGGCGCTGGCCGAGCGTGCCTATGCGCTGGCTTCCGGCCGCTGGCAGGCCGGCCTGGCCAACCAGCTGGCCGTCCTGACGGCGCAGGACAGCGTCCTGGCGCAGCAACGCCAGGTGGCCCAGCTCCAGGGGCAGCAACTCGATCTCCAGTTTCAGCTGGTCTGGACGCTGGGCGGCGGCTACGTCGGGCAGTTGCCGGAACATGCCGCAACCCAGTCCGCCGCATCACCCAATCCCACCACGACCTCACCATGAACACACCCGCCCCGCCCGCTGCTCCCGCCGCGCCCGCACCGTCGGCCGAAATGCGCCCCGTACCGCGCCGCCGCCTGATCACCGTGGCCGCCCTGATCGCCGTGGCGGGCATTGGCGCCGGCGCGTACTGGTGGACCATCGCCCGGCACTTCGCGTCCACCGATGACGCCTATGTGTCCGGCAACGTGGTGCAGGTGACGTCGCTGGTGCCGGGCACGGTCGTATCGATCGCGGCAGACGACACCCAGCGCGTGACGATGGGCCAGCCGCTGGTGGGGCTGGACCCCACCGACAGCGAGGTGGCGCTGCAGCAGGCGGCCGCGCAACTGGCCGAAACGGTGCGCCAGGTGCGCACGCTTTATGTCGGCAACGGCACGCTGCAGGCGAACATCGCGCAGCGCCAGGCCACCGTGGAGAACGCCCGTGACGATCTACGCAGGCGCATGTCGGTCGACGGGACCGGCGCCGTATCGAAAGAGGATGTCGACCACGCCCGGTCAACGCTCAAGGAAGCGCACGCGGCGTTGCGTGCCGCGCAGGAACAGCTGGCATCGAACCTGGCCCTGACGCACAACACCAGCATCGCGCAGCATCCCGACGTGGCGCGCGCCGCCGCAAGCTATCGCGCCGCCTACCTGGCCCACGCGCGTTCGACACTGCCGGCGCCAGTCACCGGCTTCGTGGCGCGCCGCGCGGTGCAGGTGGGCCTGCGCGTGGCGCCCGGTGTGCCGCTGATGGGCGTGGTGCCGCTGGACCAGGTCTGGGTGGACGCGAACTTCAAGGAAAACCAGATGAAGGACATGCGCGTGGGCCAGCCGGTGTCGCTGGTGGCCGATTTCTACGGCGCCCAGGTGCGCTACGACGGCAAGGTGGCCGGCTTTGCGGCCGGCACGGGCGCTGCGTTCTCGGTGCTTCCCGCGCAGAACGCCACTGGCAACTGGATCAAGGTGGTGCAGCGGCTGCCGGTGCGGATCACGCTCGATCCCGCCCAGCTGGCGGCGCATCCGCTGCGCATCGGCCTGTCGATGCAGGTGACCGTGGATGTTCACCAGCACGACGGCGCCAGCCTCAACACGCTGCCGACCGTGACGCCGCTGTCCACGGACGTCTACGCACTGGTGGGTCGCGACGCCGACGCGAACATCGCGAAGATCATCGCGGCCAACGAGCGTTGAGCGCGCGGTGGATGCTGCGCCGCGCTCCCGCAAGCGGGAGGGAGGAGGCCGCAAACGGTCATGGGGAACTCACCGCAGCCACCGCTGCCAGAGCGCAAAGCCGGCCACCAGCAGGCAGCCGGGCGCCACGATGGCCAGCAGGTTGGCGCCGGCCAGCAACACCGCCTGCTGGTCGATCTGTTGCGACAGGCCGATCAGTGCGGCGCCATGCGGCAGCGGTGCGATGCCGAACCGGTCGACGCGTGCCACCAGGTGCGTGCGCGCCAGCGCCTCGCCGTACTGCAGGCATTGGGCGGCGGTGCCCGTGCCGGCGGCCGATGCCACCTGGCGCACGATGTTCTTGAACTGGTAGGTGTGCGAGAAATCGTCGAGCGGTGTGTCCAGGAACGTCAACTTGGCCACGACGATCAGGCTGAACGGCAGCGCCGCGCTCTGCAGCAGCAGTGCCGGCACCACGCGGCCCAGCGACAGGTCCGTCATCAGGCGCGTGGCCAGCATCCACGCCGCGCCGGCCAGCAAGACATAGCCCAGCGCCAGCCAGCGTCGCGACCCCGGCAGGCGCGCGCCATACAGCACGAACACGATGGCTGCCACCACGCCCGCCGTGGCGGTCAGCGTCGTTACCATGCCGGTGGTCTCGAACGAGAAGCCCAGGCCGAGCTGCAGCACGATCGGGATCAGGTAGTTCCAGAGCCCGGCCACGAACGAGTAGGTGGCGTAGAAGCCCAGGCCGGTCAGATAGCGTTTCCCGCCCAGCCGGCGCGTATTCAGCCACGGGTCGGGATGCCGGTGCAGCCGGAGGAAGGCCAGCGTCATCAGGGCGGCACCCGCCAGCGGGCGGACCATCACGATGGGCGTGCTGGCTGCGGTGTAGAGCCGCAGATCGGCCAGGCCATGCACCAGCACCAGTGCCCCCAGACCCAGCAGCAGCACGGTGTACCAGTCCATCGCGGCAAGGGTGTCGATGTCAGGCGAGCGGGGCGGGGTGACGCGGTGCGGATAGGTGACCGACACCAGCAACAGCGTGGCGGCGGCGCCGATGGCCTGCACCACGAAGATCAGGCGCCAGCTGGCATCAAGGATCAGCGTGGCGGTGATCCACGGCGCCGCGGCCAGCATGCCGATGGCGCCCAGCACGAACGGCCACAGCAGGCGAGGGCGCTCCTGCGGGGCGGCGATCATCTGGATCAGCGTGCGCGCGGCAGCGAACAGGCCGCCCGCACCAAGCCCCTGCACGGCCAGCGCCACCGAGAGCTGCACGATGTTGTTCGATGCCGCGCACAGCAGGGCGCCCGCGATGGCCACCAGCAGGCCCAGCATCGTGAAGCCCCGGTAGCTGACCAGGTCCGCGATGCGCCGCAGCATCAGGTTGGCGACGATGGCGGCCGCGGCATAGGACGTAAAGCACCAGAGAAAGTCGTCGGGCGTGGCGTAGACGCCGGCGCGGATCTGCACCGCGCCGGTGGCCAGCATCGACGTGGCCACGAAGTCGACCCCCGTGGCGCACCCCAGGGCCAGCCCCATCAGCAGCACACCGCCGCGCGTGACGCGCGGCAGGGCGCCTAACGCGACGGATGGCATGCCGCCTTGCCGTCGTGGCACCTGGCCGGGGTCTGGGGCGCGGTCTTGGCCCCGGCCTTGGCGGCCGGCAGCACGCTGTAGTCGTAGCGGTCGGCGGCAAACGGGCTGGTGGCCGGATCGGTGGCGTGGGCGGCCACGGCGCCCAGCAGACAGGTGGCGGCAAGGATGGCTCGAACCAGAATCGGACGCATGTCGGTTCTCCGGTTGGTGCGGCGATGGATCAGCGGTTCAGGAAGGCCAGCAGGTCGGCGTTGACCTCGTCGGCTCGCGTGACGCACATGCCGTGCGGAGCGCCGGCGTACACCTTGAGGGTCGCGCCCTTGACGATGCTGGCCGACAGGCGGCCGGCATCGTCGATCGGCACGATCTGGTCGTCGTCGCCATGCAGGACCAGCGTGGGCACGTCGATCTTCTTCAGGTCTTCGGTGTAGTCCACCTCCGAGAACTCCTTCACGCACAGGTATTGGCCCAGCACGCCGCCGGCCATGCCCTGCTGCCAGAAGTTGTCGATGGTGCCCTGCGCCACCTTGGCGCCCGGACGGTTGAAGCCGAAGAAAGGCAGCGCCAGGTCCTTGTAGAACTGCGAGCGGTTGTCGGCCACTCCCTGGCGGATGCCGTCGAAGACTTCCATCGGCAGGCCGCCGGGATTGGCCTCGGTCTTGAGCATGATCGGCGGCACGGCGCCGATCAGCACCGCCCCGGCCACGCGCTTCGAGCCATGCCGGCCGATGTAGTGCGCCACTTCGCCTCCGCCGGTGGAATGGCCAACCAGCGTGGCGCCCTGGATGTCGAGGGCGTCGAGCACGGCGGCCAGGTCGTCGGCATAGGTGTCCATGTCGTTGCCGTGCGCGGGCTGGTCCGAGCGGCCGTGGCCGCGACGGTCGTGGGCAATCACGCGAAAGCCGTGCTGCACCAGGAACAGCATCTGGGCGTCCCAGGCGTCGGCATGCAGCGGCCAGCCGTGCGAGAAGACCACGGGGCGGCCGGTGCCCCAGTCCTTGTAGAAGATGCGGGTCCCGTCCTGGGTGGTGATGTAGCTCATGTCGGTCTTCCTGAGGAGAGAGTGAGGCTTGAGGCTACCGCCGGCGCGGGGCGGACCGTTCCGCGTGATCGGCGCTGCTTTCGCATATGCACGTCCGGGCGCCGGATTCGGCGCAGACCGTCCGGCGCGGGCTTTCAAAGGGCTTGCAGCGGGCTTTCGGAGGGTGCTGGCAGGGCTGGCCGAACGTCCGGGCGCCGTGTCGCGGCGGGCCGACGCCTATACGAAGGCATAGTGTTGGCCATCGATGCGGGCCGCTACCATTGCGCCATAAGATTGTTGTGAGGTACCGGCCTTGGCCAAGAAACTGGTTGTCGCCATCATTGACGACGACGAATCCATTCGCGCGGCGACTTCCCGGCTGGTCCGTTCGCTGGGTTGGGAGGCGCGCACTTACGCATCGGCTCAGGTCTTTCTGGAGGCTGCCGGGGCGGCCGAGGCGCATTGCATCCTGTCCGATGTCCAGATGCCAAAGATCAGCGGGCTGGAGATGCTGCGCACCCTGAACGCGCAGGGCAGCCAGGTTCCGGTAATATTCATCACCGCGTTCTGCACCGATGCCATCCGCCGCGAAGCCTTGCGTGCCGGCGCGCAGGCATGTCTGTGCAAACCTGTCGATGGCGCGGCCGTCCAGCGATTCCTGGAAGATGTGGCGTCCGGCGCGCTTGCGCCGCGCCCCGAGACCGCGCCCGGAACGAAAGTGAATCCATGAATACAGCGATCCCGTCCG
Source organism: Cupriavidus sp. 86D6 (assembly GCF_057815095.1). Taxonomy (NCBI): domain Bacteria; kingdom Pseudomonadati; phylum Pseudomonadota; class Betaproteobacteria; order Burkholderiales; family Burkholderiaceae; genus Cupriavidus; species Cupriavidus sp. 86D6. The sequence continues at coordinate 475,416 of NZ_JBYPSB010000005.1, forward strand.
GAGAAGGGGTGTCGGTGGTCTACGTGGTGGACGACGACGAGTCCATGCGCCGTGCGGTGTCGATGCTGCTGCGCTCGGTCGGCTACCAGGTCGAGACCTTCGCCTCGGCCACCGATTTCCTCGCGGCGCCCCGGCCAGATATCCCCAGCTGCCTGATCCTCGACGTCCGGCTGAAGGGCCAGAGCGGCCTGGCGGTGCAGGAACAGTTCGCCGCCAGCAAGATGCCAATCCCGATCATCTTCATGACGGCCCACGGCGACATCGCCATGTCGGTCAAGGCCATGAAGGCCGGCGCAATGGATTTCCTGGCCAAACCGTTCCGCGACCAGGACATGCTGGACGCCGTCGAAAGCGCCCTGACGCGCGACGCCGCCCGACGCCAGACCGACACGCGCGACGCCGGCCTGCGCCAACGCTACGACGAACTGACCCCCCGCGAAAAAGAGGTCATGGCCTACGTGGTACGCGGCCTGCTGAACAAGCAGATTGCCGCCGAACTGACGCTCAGCGAAATCACCATCAAGATCCACCGCGCCCAGGCCATGAAGAAAATGGGCGCCCGCTCGCTGGCCGACTTCGTGCTCAAGGCCGAGGCGCTAGGCATCATCGATTCGGCGCGGAACGGGGTATAGGCAGATGCTCTGTGCGCCAGGCGATGCGCTTAGCGCACCATTCGCTCCTGTCGAACATCGGTAATCCACGATCTTTCGAGAAAACTGGCGATCATTTGCGATACGCCAGATGGGGTGGTTTTTTCTGTTTTGCGAAGAGACGAACACGGGTAGCGTGCGACGCACAGTAACGTGCGTTGCAACGATCCCATGTCAGCAAACGAATTCGAGGCCGAGCGTCCCGGCCCGGCAGGGCTTTTGATCGGCCTTTGCGTCTGTTGTCCAGTATTGCGCAGTGTGTGGCGGAGCCGGCGGCCATGAAGTCGACCGCCGTACCCAACAAGCCGCCGCCCCCACTGAAACCCCTCCGCTTCACCTTTCCCCTGCGAAAAAAGGCTGCAAAGGAAGGCGCGCCCGGCGTCGAGGTCACCGACGAGCACGAGTTCCACCGCCTGCT